>NZ_CACSIS010000015.1:0-152033 GCF_902705905.1 Klebsiella sp. 18074
GAATCTACTCATGGTTAAATCCTTATCAGTTATGGGGATAACAGATTCGGATTTTCCCATGAGTAGCATTACTGGCAGAGCCAACTTTTTGCTGACCACCTCCATAGGAGGTGGTGTTCATTCAGGTATAAAAAAAGCCTGCTCAGGAAGCTGAGCAGGCTTTTGCTTTCTTAACGCTTAGGCGTGCTAGCCGCCGAACGTGGACTGTACCGCGGAATAGCCAATATTTACCGGCATTCCGGAACGACGTAGCATGGCCTCGCTGGCCCGGTTCGTCTCAACGCCCTCGCCCTGCACAAAGGCCTGGATCCCCGTCGTCATGGGCAGCGGTACCTTTCTGTCCGATTCGTATTCCGCGCGGTTGCGCGAGAGCGGCTCGTGAACCTCCAGCCAGCGGCTGCCGTCCGGCTCAAGGCTATATTTCACCGGCCGATCGATAATCTGCACCCGCGTTCCCACCGGAACGCTGTCGAAGAGATACTTGATGTCATCGTTACGCAAACGGATGCATCCCTGGCTTACGCGCAGCCCGATACCAAAGTTCGCATTAGTGCCATGAATAGCGTACAGCCTGCCGATATAGATAGCATACAGCCCCATCGGGTTTTCCGGGCCGGCAGGCACGAATGCCGGCAGACTTTCCCCTCTTTTGGCATATTCGCGGCGGGTGTTGGCCGTCGGCGTCCAGGTTGGCGCCTCCTGCTTACGCTCCACCGCGGTCACCCAGTTGCGCGGCGTTTCACGGCCCGCCTCGCCGATGCCTATCGGCAGAACCTCAACCGAGGTCCCCTCCGGCGGATAGTAGTAAAGGCGCATTTCTGCGACGTTAACCACAATCCCCTCGCGCACCGTATCGGGCAGAATAAGCTGCTGCGGGACGATCAGCGTCGAACCCGACTTCGGTAAGTAGACATCCACCCCGGGGTTGGCTTCGAGCATATTGCTCAGCCCTTGCCCGTACTGCGCGGCAAACGCCTCCAGCGGGAGCGTATTACCGTCCGGGACGATGATGGTTTGCGCACTACCCACAAGGCGGCTTCCTTCCGGCGGCAACGGGTAGCTAACGGCCAGAACGCTCTGGCTTGACAGGATAAATAACAGAGAACAAAGCAGTTTCACACGCCGCACCATTTCCCTTCCTCAGTCGCGACAATCGTGAATGAATTATAGCTTTATTATTGAAATCTTATATACCAGCTCACGGCGGTGGGCCGCGTTCCCCTGTCCACTGCCGGTACGCCGTTAGATTTGGTAATCGATCGCCGTCTCTTCCGGCTCCATCGCCTGGCGTTTAATTTCATCCAGCGACAGCCCGGCGTTACACAGCTCGATAAAGCGCCAGACGTAGTTACGCTGCAGCTGCCCGCGCTTTAGGCCTAGCCAGACGGTATTGGCATCGAACAGGTGCCGGGTTTCGAGACGCGTGAAGGTGTCGGACTCTCTGGCGTCACCCGACTGCTCGGCGACCAGCCCAACCCCCAGGCCCAGTTCAACGTAGGTTTTAATGACGTCGGAATCCTGGGCGCTGAGCACGATATCCGGCATCAGCCCTTTGCGATTGAAGGCCTCGTCGATACGCGAACGTCCGGTAATACCCTGACGATAGGTGATAAGCGGCCAGCGAGAAATGGCCTCCAGGGTGAGCGGATTCACCTGGACCAAGGGATGATCTTTTGGTACCAGCAGGCTGTGGTGCCAGCGGAACCAGGGGAAGGCGACCAGCGTCGGATCGTTACTCAACCGCTCGCTGGCGATGCCGATATCGGCGCCGCCGTTATGCAGCAGGGCTTCGATTTCCTGCGGCGTCCCCTGCACCAGCTCCAGGCGAACGTCGGCAAACAGCTCGCGAAACGCTTTAATCACCGGCGGCAGGCTATAGCGCGCCTGGGTATGCGTCGTGGCGATGGTCAATACGCCCGAGGCGTCGTTGGTAAACAGGTCCGCAAGACGGCGGACGTTGCTGGCTTCATTAAGAATGCGTTCGGCAATCGAGAGCAGCGCTTTACCCGGTTCCGTCATCCCCAGCAGACGCTTGCCGCGTCGAATAAAGATTTCGATCCCCAGCTCTTCTTCGAGTTCACGAATATGACGGCTGACGCCCGATTGCGATGTGTAGAGCATATTGGCGACTTCCGTCAGGTTGTAGTCCTGACGGGCCGCTTCACGAATTATTTTTAGCTGCTGGAAATTCACCCTTTCCTCCGGGCTATCAGACATAACATATGCTCTATTGTTAAAGTCTGTTGTCCCTGCTAACAAATAATAAAAACCAGCAACTTATACCATTCTGGAATATACGTTAACTTACCAGCAGCAGCTCACGGTTCTCCAGCGAAGGGCGGCTCACCAGCGACAGTAAAATTTCCTTCACCGCCTGCGCCTGCGGCGACAGGCTGCCCTTGGCAGACATATTCAGCGATAGCGAGAGGCTCATTGACGGCGTGCTGATACGCGCCATCCAGCCGTTGGCGGCGCTACACAGCGAGCGAGCTGCGGATTCCGGCAGCACGGTGGCCCCCATTCCGCTGGCGATTGCCGCGGTTAAGGTGGTAATCGACTCGATCTCGCCGATGATTTTTGCCGACAGACGACGCAGCGTGAAGGCCTCGGTCACCCTCGCCCGCACCGCGCTGTAATCGCGGGGCAGGAACAGATTCATCTCGGCGACCGCCGTCAGGTCAACGCTTTGCCCCGGACAGTCTCGGGTACCGACCAGGTACAGGTCCTCTTTCAGCAGCGGCTGGCTGATGATGCCGGCAACCGGCGACCGCTCGTACAGTACCGCCATATCCAGCTGACCGCTGAGCAGCTTATCGTTAAGGATAGTCCCGCTGCTCTCCTGCAGATACACCATCACTTCAGGAAGCTCGTTACGGACCGTTTGCAGCAGCGGCATCGTAATGGCGGACGCCGCCGTTCCCGGCGCAAGCCCGATAGAAACCTGGCCGCTGAGGATATGGCCCACGTTATTGACCGCCAGCTGCGCCTGCTCGCACTGGCGCAGAATGGTCCGGGCGTGGGTATAAAGGATTTTCCCTGCTTCCGTCGGCGTGACGCCTCGCTTAGTGCGAATCAGCAGCTGCTGGTCCAGTTCACCTTCCAGGGTCGCAACCTGCTGACTCAGCGCGGGCTGTGCGATATGCAGGACTTCGGCTGCCTGAGTCAGACTGCCAATATCGACGATTTTCACAAAATACTTCAGTCGTCTTAAGTTCATTTTGCCTCCTGTAAGGAACGCCAGTACCAACGCTGGCAGTTGAGATACAGTAGGTTTTGCAATTTACTTGCCAGTTTTATTATCCCCGGCGCAAAAGCCGCTGGACGCCGCGTAATAAGCGATTCCGATTGCTGCAGGGGATTTTTTTGCCCGGTAAGCGGATTACGATATGCCCCATAAGGGGTACATTTGCACCATCGCGGTGCGCAGCGGCGCAAAAGTGGGTGACCCTCGGCAGACTGCTGAAATTGTCAGCAGTCAAACCCATTACGATGATTCAGCCTTTGACAAGGGGGAGCGCCGCCGTTAATATGCGCCCCGTTCACACGATTCCTCTGTAGTTCAGTCGGTAGAACGGCGGACTGTTAATCCGTATGTCACTGGTTCGAGTCCAGTCAGAGGAGCCAAATTAAAGAAGCCCGCTTAAGGAAACTTAAGCGGGCTTTTTGCTTTTGTGAATGTTGGAAGGTCTGCGCAGAGCGAACTGCGTAGCGTGCCAATTATTCCTGATTCCATAATGGAAAAGCACATTAGGGTAAGATCCTTGAGATTGCTGACAAAGAAGGAAAAAACGTGGTTTTTCCTTCTTTGGAGATGAACAGCCGAAAATCAATGAATTGATTTTCCTTATTATTTTTTTACGAAATAGTGTGGTATCTGATTCGCTTTAGGTTTGTCATCAGTCAGAAAGCACCTTAGGGTAAGGTGCTTTCTGAGACATCCCATGAATCTTTAAATCCTTAATTATAATTCCTGAGGTTGGCACAGTACCGGACTCAGGGCTGATTCCTATACTTCCATAATGGGCGTCGAACGCAGATTTTTGTGCATGTACCACTTAACACACAGAATCATTATCAGTGACAATGCAGCAATGGCTGCTCCCGCTAAGACAACCGCCACGTATCCCCAGCCCGCAGCTATGACGCCGCCGCCCACGGCAGCCCCAGCTGCATTGCCTAGATTAAAAGCCCCAATGTTGACAGATGAAGCCAGATTCGGCGCATCAGCAGCGGCGGACATGACCTTCACCTGTAAGGCCGGGATCATCGCGAAACTGGTACATCCGCACAGGAAAATCAGTATCGCGGCGGGAATACTGTATGGCAACGCAAACGCGAGGAGCACCAGTACGCATGACAGCGAAGCTAAGGAGACTATCAGCGTTCCTTCGACGGACCGGTCGGAGAACTTACCACCAATCCAGTTTCCGGCACACATCCCTACACCATAGGTTGTCAGCATTACAGTGATGAATTGTGCGGACGCGCCATTTTCTGTCCGCAAAATGGGTGAGATGTAAGTTAATACCGTGAATTGCGCACTGGAAATCAGCGCCGTCAGCCCCATTGCTGCAAGCACCGGTCCGCGTTTGAGTACCGACAATTCTGCCAATGCGTTTCCCGTTTTTGATGGCGCAATGGCAGGCAATGTTGAGCGCAGTGCAACAATCGAGACGAGACCGACCACGACCATACTCCAGAATGTCGCCCGCCAGCTGAGGGTTTCACCCAACCAGGTCGCGGCCGGTACGCCCAACACATTCGCGATCGTAAGCCCCATAAACATCGCGGCCACCGCACCGGCTTGTCGTCCTGGCGGCATCAGACTCCCCGCCACAACGGCACCGACCCCGAAATATGTTCCCTGACACAACGAAGCAATCAGTCTTGCCATCAGCAACATGCCATAACCGGTCGCCAGCGCGGCAAGAAGGTTACCCAGAATATAAATGGTGATTAGGCCAATCAGTAAGCCGCGTCGCGGGAAGCGATTACTGGCTAACGTCACCAACGGAGCTCCCAGCGTGACACCCAGCGCATAGGCGGTAATTAACAGGCCGGCTGCCGGTATCGATACGCCCACTCCGTCGGCCATCAGTGGCAAAATACCCATGGGTGAAAATTCCGTCAAACCAATGGCAAACGATCCCATTGCTAACGCAAGAAGAGGAAGTGTAGATTTCATTTTTTTCTCAGGTAAATACTGTGCAATGCAGTAAAAGGCAGGCCCGGTTCTCCGAAAAACCCGCCAGATGAATGGAGTGATTGCAAAGATATCAAAGGTGAAGAAGGACGGTTCCCGTAGCCTGACGCGAAGTCAATCGCTGATACGCATCTTCAAACTGCTCAAGCGGATAAACACTGTCGATGGACGGCCGTAATAATCCCTGTTTGATAAACTCCTGTAAAACGTCAAGCACGCTGGCGACATCCTCATCCGTCTCAAGCCAGGCGTCATATCCCAATATCCGCTTTTCCTGAATGACGATATCGGCCACATCGACACTGGCTGTCGAACCGCCGACAAAACCAATCGAAACTACTGCACCACGCAAACGGACGGCGTGTAGCAGTTGTCCAAGCAGTTCGCCACCCACCGGATCAAAAGCACAATCTGCTCCCTGACCTTCTGTCATTGTCAGAACAGCGTCATAAAGGTCCTCAGATGACAAGTCGATCACCCGCTGCGCACCTGAATGTTTTGCCCGTTCCGCTTTAGCGGCGGTTGAAACGACCGCAATCGGGATCGCCCCCAGCGCAACCGACATCTGAATGAGAGCATGTCCGACGGAACCGGAAGCCCCTGAAATCAGGATTTTTTGCCCGCTCCGTACGTTACCAATCCGGGCCATAGCCTGATAGGCCGTCACATAGTTAATCGGCAACGCCGCGCCTTCATCTAAGTCAAAATCATCAGGCAATACGATGATGCGTTTATCTTCGACCAGCACCCACTGCTGTTGCATTCCATCCTCGGTGATACCCAGCTGCGCGCCACCATAGATGGCAACCCGGGTGCCGGGGGAAAAACGCTCACTTTGTTCAACAATGCCCGAACCATCATTGCTCAACACCAGAGGAGCTTTTGCCATGGCGACAATCCCTGAACGAACCTGATGCGATAATGGATTAACGGTGGCGGCATGCATTTTAACCAGCGTAAAACCTTTTTTTTCAACGGGTTTAGCCCTTTCTTCAAGGTGCATTTCCGGCAGCGGGCCGAAGTGAGTTGATACCAGTGCTTTCATTAAAGCCTCCAGAAAATGAGTGTAGAAATATTTTATTTGTTTAACATAGTGAGATAAATAGGGGTACGATTGACGCTTTGTTGCATGAGACGAACATATGGATCGCTTAACTGCTGCATCGGTATTACTGGAAACTGTTGCCAGAGGAAGTATCTCGGCTGCCGCCTCGCACCTTGAAATGTCGCGGGC
The DNA here is from genome assembly GCF_902705905.1 of Klebsiella sp. 18074. Taxonomy (NCBI): domain Bacteria; kingdom Pseudomonadati; phylum Pseudomonadota; class Gammaproteobacteria; order Enterobacterales; family Enterobacteriaceae; genus Klebsiella; species Klebsiella sp. 18074. The sequence continues at coordinate 6,438 of NZ_CACSIS010000015.1, forward strand.
AATGGCGACACGTTACATTCGTCTGATGGAGGAATGGGCCGGAGCCAGGTTGTTACACCGTACCACCCGCAGGTTGAGCCTTACGGCAGCAGGAGAAGAAATTTTGCCGGTGTGCAAACAGATACTGGCTCTGTCGGGCGATGTGAGCGCCTTTGGAAATCAGGCTGAGGATGTACCGAGGGGATTGCTAAGGTTGACGTCTTCGTCAATCTTCGCCGAGTACTGTTTGACGGATGTGCTGATGTCATTTCTCAGGCAATATCCTGCGGTTTCTGTCGATCTGCAAATTGCAGACCGCACATCGAATCTGGCGGAGGACGGAATAGACCTGGCCATTCGGGTGACCAAGCTCATCGATCCCGGTGTGATAGCACGCAAGCTAGGGGAGGTGCGATCGGTCGTATGTGCCAGCCCAGAGTACCTTGCAGCCCACGGTACACCAGGCGATGTGCGTGATCTCTGTGCGCACAACTGCCTGTCTTATGCCCATTATGGGCGCAGTACCTGGAGTTTCCGCACGCAGGAAGAAACTATCATTGTTCCGATATCCGGCAATTTCAGCTCTAATGAAGCTTCCGTTCTGGTTCGTGCAGCGCTGAGTGGGACGGGTATCGCCCTGCTCCCGCGATTTGCGGCTTCCCAGCTTATCTCTGCTGGAAAACTCATTCATCTTCTCCCTGAATATGAAGTAGAAACGCTGTGCGTATTTGCCGTGTATTTATCCCGCCGGCATATGCCAAGCGCTTTACGCGTACTCATTGAATTCCTTACCGACAATATGTCTTCCCTCCCGGCCATTGCCCCCACAAACAGGTGAATAATTTCAAGCCTGATGTGCGTTAAAAAGGGGCCTCAGCCCTGAGGGATCCCCATAAACTGGAGCTAATAAACCAGCACCATATTGCGGTAGATCCGTGTTAAATGGATAAGAACATCACTCAGTGATATTCGTCTTAAAATTAGCGGGGAGTGTCGCAGGACATTCTCCGCTAACGTCAGGAATGAGATTACCCTTCTCGATTTAATGCTGTTGGCCTGATACCTCAGGTGCAATCCTTTACTTTCTGCGTAGTAACCCAACAACCACAGAACTATCGTGCTCAGTGTCGCAAGCAGACTCAGGACCAAAATCCTCCCTTCAGTACAACTGTAGCTGGCCCAAAGACCAAATCCAAAGCGTTCACTTTTCTCATCACGAAAGTTTTGCTCTATCTGCATACGGCGACTGTATAACTTCATAATTTCACGAGGCTTAAACTCGGCGGTACTGCTGAACAGCAACCAGGGCTCTTTCGCTGCTGAGCGACCACAGTGAACCTGCTTGCTCCTGCGTATACGGCAGCGGGCTCGTTTATGCTTCCGTCCTTTCGGTTTTGTCTTCTGAAGATAAAAATGGCCGTCATATCAAGCATAAGCGGCCTGTGAAAGTGTTCCGGGTCTTAACCAGGCATCGCCTTTACATGCCAGTCTGAGCTGGGTGTTACCGCGAATGCGATCAACGAAATCCCATCCCAGTGATTTTATATGCCTGAACCAGGCATTTTTGAATCCGGCGTCAGTAATGATAATGACTTTTTTATCCGGGCTTATTGTTCTGGCGAGTGCGTTCAGGAACGCCTTTTGAACGTCACTGTTATTCTGTTTGCTCGACGGAGCAATATGGCTCAGCAAAGGAATAGAACGACCATCACAAATCAGACTTGCGCGGAGCACATGGTATTCCTGGGAAGGATAGCCGCTCCAGTCAACGGCAATAACGCACAATGACAACCTGTTGGTCAGCATTGAAATAATTTTGTTGAAAATCATGGGAACATCTTGCTGAAGAGATTCGTTGCCCAGCAGACGGTCAACGCGTTTAATTTTGTTTTTAACCTGGGCCGCACCGGGGAGAAAGCGGCCAATGCTGGTTAAGGTGAGGGATGCGCCGGTAACCAGGGCTGTCGTTGCATCTATCAGGGCATTCTGGCGGTATTTGTGAAATGACCCCAGAGCATCTCTGAAAAAGTCCTGGCATAAGCGGCGGACAGGCATAGCAATGATCCTGTTGAATTTGTTGAAAAATCAGTAGATCACATTAGGCTATGCCTGTCGCATTTATCCTTCTTTTTTTTGGGGATTCCTCAGGGCCGAAGCCCCTTATGGTTCAATAAATAGCGGCATAAATACGCGCGGGGAAGCTGGCCATCGGGGCTCTTGGTGGCACCGCCGTCAGGTAGGCATCTTTTCCGGCAACGGCCTCTAAATTGGTCATGTCTTCTGCGATAACAATCCCGTGCTTCAGCAAAATATCATGGACCGGGATCGTATCGTTTTTATTAAAATTGTCGACCAGCAAGGCATCAATGCCAACCAGTGCAGCCTGATTGCTGACTAACCAATTTGCCGCTTCTGTGGTCATATAAGGCGGGTTTTTACTGTATTCCGCTGTACCAAAGACTTTGCTTTTGCCCGTGTTCAGCAACACCGCTTTACCTTTTACATTCAGGTTGCGGAATGCGGACACGTCAAAAACATCACTGCCGGGCGCCAGTTTCACGACGATCACCGGGAGATTGACCAGCTTTTCAAGCGGATAATCAGAAATCTTCATGCCTTTCTCATCTGCATGATACGGCGAGTCAATATAGGTTGCAGAGATGCCCAGAAATTTAATCCCGTCAATCAATGCGCCATTTGCATAGCGCGGCGCCGTTTTATAGATCTCCACATCACTTAACCCCGGATAAGTTTGCATTCCTGTTTCAAGAGGATGATTAAGATCAACATACTTTTCCGGTGTAGGAAGCGTTACAGCCATTGCTGACTGGCAAAATAGCAATGCTGATAAAGCGATAATGACCTTATTAGAAAAGTGTATTTTCATGGATAACTTCCTTAAATTTCACGTGGCAGACGTGTAGCAGTCTTCTTTTTGAAAAATTTGAGTAAATCAACTTCTGAGAAAATAACGGAGAAAATAATTATCACTGTCGCAATCAGATCGGTGGGTTTAACCGCATCACCAAAAAACAATGCAGAACAGGCCATCGAGGCGACAGGCGTTAATGCAACACACATGCCCGCAGACGCGGCAGAAATATGACCAATACCTTTAAAAAATAACATATACGCCAGCGCCCAGACGAACACGCCGTAATACAGCAAGACCCCCGCCTGACCACGCGTAATGCTGAGCAAAGAAAATGACTGACTTTCATGAACAGCCATCGGCAAGCTAAATACCGCACCTGCGAGGCAGACACCCGCCGCCATCGTTAAAGGCTTAAGTGAGGTACTGACTTTGTTCGCCAAAATAATATTGACAGCATTGGAAAGCGTAGATAAGGACAGAAACACTAATCCGGTTAATGTATTATTACTGCTTCCCTGACTGCCAGGCAGTGTCATCACTACCACGCTGATAATGGCGAGAATGACGGAAATACTGGCGTTTAATTTCAATTTTTCTTTAAAGAAAAGCACCGAAATCACCAGGACAACCGCAGGCGTTGCACTGGTTATCACTGAGGCTGAAATCGCCGTTGTTGTCGGTAGCCCGTATAACAAAAACACGGTGTAAAGGACGGCGCCAAGCAGCGCTAACACGCTGATAATCAGGCTATCTTTCAGGCCGACATTGAACCAGTTAGTCTTTTCTCTGAACAGGGTAAATGGCAGAAGAAATATAAATCCTATGGCGAAACTGATGCAGGTGAACGTCCAGGTGGGAATAGAATCCATTGCTTCTTTCGCAACAGGATAGCTTGAACCAACAAGTATAAAGCACATTATGACCGACAGCAGTCCGGATATTTTTGTGTACATGTCAAAGCCTTTTAGCAATAAGTGTCACTGAGATTTTTATAAAGCCCAGCGAACTGACTTATAATTAAAGAAGTATCAGGTGAATGCGATAAATATGCATTTAATACAATGCAACAATTGTGCCACATTAATAACCACTGAAATCAAGACCTGACTTAAAATAATTAAAAAGAATTCACCGCCATAGTGCATGGGTACATTTATTTTGGTGCAATTGAAATTATTAAATATGAATAAAATTTAACAAAAGATAACACCACGCACTTCGAGCGGGAATAAATAAGCGTATTTGAAGGGGTTTTTAGAGGATGTTTATAATTTCAAAAGGAGGCTTGCACCTCCTCTTGAAATATTAACTTATTCAGATCTTAATAAAGGAAGTGATGCCAGCATGGCTTTCATATTAATGGCATCCCAGGGTAAGTGCTCCGCTATTCCGAGACCTACAATTTTTGTTAATTTATCCACCTGGTTAATCAATGCCAAAACTTCGAATATTTCAAGCTGGCCGGTGCCAATACCATCAAAATCATGCTCACCCGCTGCCGGATTAGCAAAAAGCACCGAACGGAAATTTTTATAATTCAACACATCCAGATCAAAATGAATGGCGAGACAGGTGATCCCTTCACGCTTAATCCACTCGCTCACAGCATTAGCCTCGTTTTTCACATCTTGTGGGGAGCAGGTATTAATTCCCTTTTCAGCGATAAACTGTTTTTCATAATCATTTGGCTGATTAAGGCCAGCGATCATGATTTTGTTTGCCGCTACAGGGTGAGTCACCGGCGCCGTCAAATCTGCATCGCCGTATCCCATCAGGGCACCAAGCACATGTGCGTGCGAATGGCTGAATTGCGCAGGCGTCATGACATCTGGATGGGCATCGATCCACAACACGCCAAGGCTGTCATTGTACTTCTGTGCCAGATAAGCAAAGGGCGCCAGATCGACTAAGCAATCTCCACCAAGAACAACAACTTTCTCTGGTGAATACGCCTGCAACGCCGCCTGAGCCGCTTTCAGCTGGCTCACCACCTGCGTGCGGCCCATGATGCCGTTTTCATTAACCAGCGGCGTTTCCGACGGAGTGACAGGGATCCTGACAACCGGACATTGGCTCGCGGGTGCCAGCCATTCCAGCAGCTCAGCACCGAACTGATAGGCCGGGTTATTCCCACCCTGCCACTGTGGCATCACCAGACGTATCATTTTTGTTGTGCTCATCAGAATCTTCCCTCCTCTCCGTCAATATTTTGAAATCTGCCTGCAATCATCACAGCATAGAAATACAGTGAATGAACGATCATTCAGTAACGCTACAGGAGTTCATTTCGCTTGTCCAGCCATGTTCGGCAGATGGCCCGTTGAAAATAGACAATTCAGGTTTTTTACGATACTTTGCTTTATTGGCGTTTATCTGGTTGATATTGATATGAATGATGATAAGAACTCTACCTACCACCGTTTAATTGTTGCAGCGTCAGAGTGTTTCTCAGAGAAAGGATTCAATGCGACAAGTATTGGAGAAATTGCGCGCAAGGCAAAAGTCAGCCAGGGTGCGATGTATACCTATTTCAAAGGGAAGTCAGAGCTTATTTCTGCCATTGTTTTAGAAGAAAAGAATACGGCGTTGAATAACTACACGTTCTCCGTTATTACGCCCCCCTTTGACCATCTTTTAGATTTAGTCACCTCTTGTATTAATGAAGTGGGATATCCTGCCGATCACCGGTTATGGGTTGAAATCATTGCTGAAGCTGCCCGTAACCCGATGGTAAAAGAAACCTTTATTGCCACCGATTGCATCATGCGTGATGGGATTAAAACGATTATTACCCGGGGTATCCAGGCAGGCGATTTCTCTGCAGAGCTGAATCTGGAGGCTACATCTATTGCTATATTTGCGCTTATTGACGGTCTGATATCCCGCAGAGCCATTAATCCCGAATTTAATCTGGGGAATGACTTACCTGCTTTCCCTTCACTTCTGAAGCACATTATTGGTTATCAGAAATAAAAATTTAATGAAATTTTTGGTGTTTATTTCCCCACCCCGCCATCCACATTTGGTATAATTATTTCCTATGCAAATGATATCACCTTGTTTAATATATTTATGAAAATCTCCAGTAAACGCTTATTCCTTCTTGTCCTGAATGCCTCAGTAAATGTCATATTTCAGGATGAGTATATTTAATTGTCATGTTGTTCCCTTGATAGCAAGTAACGAACCTATTGGGCCTATTTATGCAACAAAGTGAAACCATTGCAGTATTTTTCGGTCAAGTGTTCAACGTGTTGATTATGTTGTAAGATCTGCCTTTTGACAGAGTGTATCGAATGGCAAAAGTTGATGTGAAGTGCCCATTTTGTGAACAGACTGAATCCGTTAAAAAACACGGACTGGGAAAAGCCGGCCATCAGCGTTATCGGTGCCAAATGTGCTGTCGAACTTTCCAGCTCAATTACGCTTATCGCGCCTGTCACCCGGGTATGAAAGAGCAAATCGTTGACCTTGCTATGAACAATTCAGGTATCCGCGATACCGCACGGGCGTTGCATATCAGTATCAATGCTGTTGTGCGCACCTTAAAAAACTCTCGCCACGATGTGTAACTACGCTGCCACTGGACAACCTGCCAATCCAGCTCATCTACGAAGTTAATGAAATGTGGTCATTTGTAGGCAACAAGAAGCAGCAGCGCTGATTGTGGTATACATGGGAACCTCGTCTCAAACGTATTGTCGCCCATGTTTTTGGCCGCCGAAGCAAAAAGATTTTGCGTAAGTTATTGAAGCTGTTAGTGGGTTTTAACGTTGCCTTCTGGTGCACAGATAACTTCAGCGCTTATGACATGCTGCCGAATGAAAAGCACATCACAGGTAAGCTTTATACACAACGGATTGAGCGTGAAAACTTGAATCTTCGCAACCGATTAAAACGGCTAAATCGTAAGACTCCTGGATACTCAAAATCAATAGAAATGCATGACAAAATTATCGGTAGATTCATCGAGCGTGAGTATTACCTGCAATGACCAAATCTACAGCGCTTCCAGCTGGATTCCAGCGCACCGGTTATTATCAACTCGATACAGACAAAGTCATTACCGTTATTTACTAACCATGTCATTATTATCGTCTCAACCGATTTAATACCGATGAGAGATGTTGATAATAAAATTCTTATTTCAGCAATAAAACTGAGGACTATGACAAAAGATCGCTAAAAATGAATGGTTCGTTTTAGCGGGCTGCTAACAGTCTCCCTGCCTGACGTCAGGCGGCTCAAACCCGCCTCATGGCTTCATCACGATGCGGCCCAGCGGTTTTGCAGTCTCGGCGAATTCGTGAGCCTCGGCAGCGTTGACCAGGGGGAATACGCGGTCGATGACAACCCTGATGCGCCCTGCAGCGACGGCCTGCAGCATGTCGTCCACGCTTGAGCGAACTGCGGGCCTTGCAAAAAGAGGTCCCATAAATACCCCCATGAGCGTCTGGTTAGACTGCATTGGCGGCCACAGGTCGACGGTCAGGCTGCCGCCACCCGCATTACCGACGAAGACCAGACGTCCTTCCGCAGCAAGTGCAGAAAGTGAAGCAGACAGCGTCGTCCCCACGGGATCGATGACGAGGTCAACACCGGTGCCGCGGGTGAACTGTCGGACGCTGTCCGCCACGTTATTCCTGGTGCGATCCACGACATGGTCGGCACCCAGTTCAAGCAGCCGGCTCCTGCGCTGCGTTCCGCTTGCCACGGCGATGACCGTCGCGCCTGCCTGTGAGGCAAGCTGAACGGCGGCGAGACCCACGCCGCCGGCTGCCGCCTGAATAAGGACGGTTTCTCCGTGGCGAAGCATGCCCCGCGTGAAAAGGCAGTGATGCGCGGTGCCAAAAGAGATCGGTAGCACCGCCGCTTCTGCCGTCTCCACTCCATCGGGTATCCGCCACGTTCGTTCCGTGGGCACGGCCCAAAGCTCCGCATGCGACCCCTGCATGTTAAAAGCGGCGACCCGGTCCCCAACCGTACTGCTACGGACGTTCGATCCGACAGCGACAATCGTGCCCGCGGCCGCGTAGCCAACGACCCATGAAGGATGAGGCGGCGGCGTTGAACGGCGGTTGATCAGATCCCCTCCTTCAATCGAGATAGCCTCGACAGAAATCAGGACCTCGTCAGGTCCTGCGACCGGATCGGGGATATCGACATATTTCAGGACGCCGGGAGCGCCTTCCGCATCATAAACCGCTGCTTTCACAAGTATACCTCCGTCTCTCTGACCGCTCGGCAGTCACCACCGCCGCTCGCTGCCGCACGGCTCCGTAACGCTTACGGCAGCCTGGCAATCACTTTAATCTCAAACTGGAATCCATAAAGCCACGTCACGCCGATCCCGGTCAACGTCGGGTAAGGCGCCTCCCCCCAATATTCTGGCAGGACGCTCCAGATAGCGTCGAGGTTCGACTCGGGATTGACGACGAAGAGGGTGACGTCAACCACGTCATCAAACGTGCAGCCCGCCGCCGCGAGTACGGCATTAAGATTATCAAATGCCAGCCTGACCTGCGCTTGTAGATCGTGCTCAGGCGACCCATCCTCGCGGCTACCTACCTGCCCCGAAACGAACAGGAAACCGTTGGATTTGATGGCTGGCGAATAGCGATTGCGCTCATAGAGCGCCTGCCGACCGATGGGAAAAACTGCTTCGCGTGCCGTCATGTTTGTACCTTTGCAATGGGGCGAAATCTGCCCGCTGAACATAAAGACACTTTACAGGAGCCAGATCGGGCGGATAAACAGGCGACTTTGTCCATCATTGTTTGTAAAATCCAAACAATCGCTGAAAAGAGAGGATAAGGAATGGATCGTTTCGATGCGATGCGCGCCTTTGCTCGCGTGGTGGAGGCAGGTAGCTTCACAAAGGCTGCCCAAACGCTGCATATGAGTAAAACCACGGTGACGCAGCTCATTCAGCAGCTGGAAGCGCGCCTGCGCGTCAGGTTGCTCCATCGCACCACCCGCAGGCTCGGGGTCACTCCCGATGGCGCGGTTTACTACCAACGCGTCATCCGCCTGCTGGCGGACATGGAAGATGCTGAAAACAGCCTATCCAGCGCGGCGATTACGCCCAGGGGACGGCTACGGGTCGATGTGCCCAGTCCGCTGGCCCGCCTCGTCCTGGTGCCGGCGCTACCGGCTTTCCACGCCCGCTACCCCGATATCCAGTTCGACATGGGCGTGAGCGACCGGGTGGTGGATCTGATCGGCGACAACGTGGATTGCGTCCTGCGCGGGGGCGAAATCAACGACCAGTCCCTGATCGCACGCCACGTCGGCGATTTGCCAATCGGCGTGTACGTTGCGCCGAGCTACGTGGAACGCCTTGGCGCCCCTGCGCACCCGCGAGAGCTGGAAAACAGCGACCATCGCATAGTGGGATTTCTGTCTTCGCGCACCGGTAAGATTGACCCTTTGGTACTGCGCAGTGAGAGTGAACGTATTGAAATTACGGGCAGCTATGTACTTGCCGTGGATGATGGTAATGCTTACCTCGAGGCCGGGTTATCCGGCCTGGGCGTGATTGCGCTGCCAATCTATATGGCGGCAGCACATCAGGCTGTTGGCGCTTTAATTCCGTTATTTGAACAATGGCGTATCAGCCCTATGCCCCTGCACCTGGCGTTTCCGCCGAACCGCCATGTCAACGCCAAACTGCGAGTTTTTATTGACTGGATCGTTGAATTGATGCCGCAGCATGCCCCGTATTCCAGCGATAAGTAGCGACATCCGCCAGCGAGGGATAAGGCGACGCAACAAATACTTTTATTCATTGCGACCGTCTGTCACCCCACGGGATAACGCCCTCAGCGATGCCGAGATCAATAGCAGGATGGATCGGGCGTCCGCGTTCATACCGGGATGACATAATCCGCTGACGCCTCAAGGTTCTCGAGAATCAACGCTACGCTGGAAGGGGGCGACCGGACGGCCTGCCCCCTTAAGCTGAAAGGTGCGTTTTAACCCTGCTTTCCGCCCGTCAGGACGTACGCCATTTCCGGGTTAACGGTTTTTCGATTTCGACAATCAGGAACATCACAAATCCGATGATAAAGGTGATCACCCAGTAGCGGAACGGCAGCGCGGCGGTACCAAACAGCATCTGCATAAACGGCGCGTAGATGATCAGCAGCTGCAGCACCAGCAGAACGCCGCTGACGATCCAGATGCCTCTGTTGGCCAGTAATCCTTTGCTCAGAGAGAAACCGTCGGCGACGCGGCAGTTGAGCATATAGAACCACTGGGCGGTGACCAGCGTTTGCAGCAGGACGGTACGTATGAATTCCGGCGAGTAGCCGCGCGGCTGGAGCCAGGCTTCCAGTACGAAGGCGCTCACGGCGATCATCGAGCCGACGAAAATAACCCTCCAGATAGCGAAACCGTCCATAACGTGCAGCTTAGGATCGCGCGGCGGACGCTTCATGATGTTCTTTTCGCCGGCCTCAAACGCCAGGCCAAACGACAGCGTGGCCGAGGTCGCCATGTTCATCCACAAGATCAGCACCGGGGTCAGCGGAATTAAATTCCCCGCCAGCAGGGCAATAATAATGAGCAGCCCCTGCGCCAGGTTAGTCGGCATAATAAAGAGGATGGTTTTCTTCAGGTTATCGTACACCCGCCGCCCTTCCCTGACTGCGCTGGCGATGGTGGCGAAGTTATCATCGGTAAGCACCATATCGGCCGCTTCCTTGGTCACTTCGGTTCCCTTGATGCCCATGGCGATGCCAACGTCGGCCTGCTTCAGCGCCGGGGCATCATTCACCCCGTCGCCGGTCATCCCGACCACCTCTTTTTTACTCTGCAGCGCCTGCACCAGGCGGAATTTATCCTCCGGGCTGGTACGGGCGAAAATATCAAACTTCTGCGCGGCTTCGCTGAGCTGCTGGTCGTCCATCACCTCCAGTTCGCGCCCGGTAATGGCGGTGCCGGCGTTGCCGATGCCCAGCATTTGCCCGATGCTCATCGCCGTTTGCGGGTGATCGCCGGTGATCATCTTCACGCGGATCCCCGCCTGCAAGCAGTCGCCGATCGCCGTAATGGCTTCCGGACGCGGCGGATCCATCATTCCGGCAATACCGAGGAGAATCACCCCCTGCTGCAAATCCTGGTGGGTCAGCTCGGTCTGACCGCTGGCCGCAGGCTTCCACGCCGCCGCCACCATGCGCAGCCCTTCCCGCGCGTACTCTTCAATTTTTGCCTCCCAGTACGGCTGATCGAGCGGCTGCAGGCCGCTATCGGTCTGCTGCTGCTGGCAGAGCCGGAACAGCACGTCCGGGGCGCCGGTAATTAAGATCATCTCCTCGTCGCCGATGCGGTAGAGCGTCGACATATATTTATACTGCGAGTCGAAAGGAATTTTGCTCCGCAGCTCGGTCGCCACCGCCGGTAGCGCGACCTTCGCCGCCAGCACCTTCAGCGCCCCTTCCGTCGGGCCGCCGGTAATTTTCCATAATCCGCTTTCATCCTTGATGAGCTGGCTGTCGTTACATAAATCAATGGTCCGCAGATAGCGCTCGAGCAGCGTGCCCGGCGCCACCACCACCGGCCCGGAATCATCTACCGGATGGATATTACCGACCGGCTCATAGCTATCCCCTTCGACCCGGTAAATGGTGTCCGCGGTAATGACGGCTTTGACCGTCATCTCGTTCATGGTCAGCGTCCCGGTTTTATCCGAGCAAATCACGGTCATCGCACCCAGGGTCTCAACGGTGGGCAGCTTGCGGATAATCGCCTTCTGCCGGGCCATGGTCTGCACGCCCAGAGAGAGAATAATCGAGATAATCGCCGGCAGCCCTTCCGGTACCGACGCCACCGCGAGGCTGATCAGCGAGAGCATCAGCTCCGAAACCGGCATATCGCGGAACAGCAAGCTGAAGACAAACAGCGCGGCCATCATTACCAGAATGATGATAAAAATGGCTTTCCCGAGCTTGTCCATCTGCACCAGCAGCGGCGTGCGGTGCTTTTCAATATCCGCCATCATCTGGTTAATATGGCCCAGCTCGGTATCACCGCCGGTCGCCACCACCAGGCCTTTACCGCCGCCGGAGCTCACCGTGGTACCCGAGAACAGCAGGTTCGTGCGGTCGCCGAGAGGAAGCTCGCCGCTCAGCGCCTCGGTGCTTTTCTCAACCACCGTTGATTCACCGGTGAGAATCGCCTCCTCCACGCGCAGGTTGTGGGCTTCGATAACCCGCAGGTCGGCAGGAATACGATCGCCCGCGCGGATCACCACAATATCGCCCGGCACCAGCCCGGTGGTCGGAATCGTTTCATGGTTCCCCTGGCGGATCACCACCGCTTCGCTGGACAGCATATTGCGAATGCTCTGCAGCGATTTTTCGGCGTTACTTTCCTGAATATGGCCAATCAGGGCGTTGATCACCGCGACGCCCAGAATCACCAGGGTATCGACCCAGTGGCCCATGACCGCGGTCAGCAGCGCCGCCGCCAGCAGGACGTAAATCAGAACATCGTTGAAGTGGGCCAGGAAGCGCAGCCAGGCGGGTTTGCCCGGCTTTTGCGGTAACGCGTTCTCGCCGAACTGCTGGAGCCGCGATGCCGCTTCCGCGCTGCTAATCCCCTCGGGGGAGCTGTTGGTGCTGGACAGGGTTTCATCGACGGAGAGCTTGTAGAACGGGCCGCCCGGTTTGTCTGTACTCATAGTTATCTCCTCACTCCTGTAACGGAAATCAGAACAGCATCAGGCCGCCCTTAACGCACAACAAAAACCGGAACGTGAGCATAACGAACGATACTGGCCGCCTCGGAACCCAGCAGATGGGTCTGAATATTGGGGTTGCGCGAGCCAATGATCACCACATCCACCTGCAGCTCGTCGGCCAGCTTCGTCACTTCGTCACGAACATTGCCGCTGCGAACGTGAATATCAACGTCGCCTTCCGCCAGACCCGATTTTTTGACGAGCTCAGCAAGTTTTTCCTGAGAATTTTTAACAAGATAGTCCTCCATTTTTCGCGCATCGGAAATAAATCCCCGCGTCAATGCCGGGGAAAATAGAGGATTTACGTGCACCAGGTGAATTTTCCCGGCAGAGCTTTGTGCGAGGAATTGAGCATGGGATAGCGCCTTGTCGGCAAGGCCAATTTCAAAGACATCAACCGGGACCAGAATATTTTTATACATACACACAATCCTTTTATTACCAATAGAATAGATCGCGAATAGCTCCCAACGAGAGGCGTTGAGGGAAAAATCTCAGGAACAAAGCTGGCACAGAAGTCGGTATAATTAAACGTAGCACAGGACGGTTAACATGATTAAACCACCAATTAATATATTGAAAAATATCACGGAGATAGCCCCCCTCAGATAATTCGGCTAAAAACGCCGCCAAATCGTCGACATAAGGGCAATTTTTACTCTTTTTAACATTTCCGCTTTTCTACGACTATGCTCATAGTTAGGAGCCTTCGCGCTCCTGAAAACCACTCAGTAATTAGGTAGATAAGAATCTACTTACAATATAACCAGTACTAAAGGAGGAACGATGTTTGGCTATAGTCTGTTTCGCCTGAGCCTGTTTATCGCCCTGGCAATAATTGCCTGCACGGCTACAGGATTATTCACCTATGTCGTCGTTTCTGCCCTGGCTGAATAAGTCCGGCGCTTGTCACTAATATGTAAAATAAATCTTTTAGCTCTGAGGGGAATACAGTGAACCGTTATTTTTCTCTCATTCCTGTTGTTATTTTAATAACAACAGCTTGCGACCAGAAAGCGCCGCAGGTTACGCCGCTGCCGCGGATGGTGAAAGCCGCTGAGGTGACCGCGGTGGGTGATTCACAGCAGCGTATTTTCCCCGCGCGCATCGAGTCCGGGGACTCTACGGACCTCTCTTTTAAACGCGGCGGCCAGGTTGAATCGCTCGACGTTCGCCAGGGCGCGAATATTACGCAAGGGCAGGTCCTCGCCCGGCTCAACGCGCGCGAAGCCCAGCAGCGCGTCAATGAACGACAAACCGCCGCCACGCTTGCGCAGCGGCAGTTCGATCGCTTCCAGACCCTCGCCGGCCGCCAGGCTATTTCGCAGGCGGAAATGGACGTTCAGCGCGCCAGCCGCGACTCGGCTAACGCCGCGCTGAAAATTGCCCGCGAAGAGCTCGGCCAGATGACGCTCAGCGCGCCCTTTAGCGGGGTAGCGGCCAGCGTGCCGGTGCGCAATCATCAGGTCGTCACCGCCGGGCAAACCGTGGTGACCCTGACGCGCACCGATCTGCTCGACGTGGTCTTCAGCATCCCGGAAAACCTCTTTAGCGCCTTTGATATTCGCAACGCCCAGTATCGCCCGATCGTCAGAATCAACTCTCTGCCGGACCGCCAGTTCACCGCGCAGTACAAAGAGCATTCCGGCAGCAGCGACAATAGCAGCCTCACCTGGCAGGTGATCCTGACCATGCCGCGCCCGGCCGATTTCCCAACGGTCGGCGGCGTCAGCGGAACCGTGACGGTAAACCTGGCAAACCTCCCGGCCAACGCCGGCCGCGAAGCGCTGGTGGTGCCGGTTGAGGCGGTCTTCAATCCCGATAATCATCAGCGCAACGAGCCGCACGTGTGGGTGATTAAAGGCGATGGTGAGCAGCTGCATCTTGAGGATCGCAAAGTGAGCGTCGGGCAGGTGACAACCCAGGGGGTAGTCATTACCGACGGGCTCAGCGCCGGCGAGCGCGTAGTGGCCGCTGGCGTAAGCGAACTGCATGCGCAGCAGCCGGTTCGAATCTGGACGCGTGAACGAGGCCTTTAATGGATATATCCCGCCAGTTTATCAATAATCCCGTCCGCGTCTGGCTGACCATTCTGCTGCTGGGCGTGGGCGGTATTTTCGCCCTGCTCAATATCGGCCGTCTGGAAGATCCGGCGTTTACGATTAAAACCGCCGTGGTCATTACCCACTATCCAGGCGCGTCGGCTCAGCAGGTCGAGGAGGAGGTCACCCTGCCGCTGGAAAATGCCCTGCAGCAGTTGCCCTACCTGGATAACGTCAGCTCCATCTCCTCCAATGGGCTGTCGCAGATTACCGTAAATATCGCCTCGAACTATCACTCCAGCGAGCTGCCGCAGATATGGGACGAGCTGCGTCGCCGGGTGGGAGACGCGGCCCGGCTCTTCCCGCCCGGCGTGGTCGCCCCCTTCGTCAACGATGATTTCGGCGACGTGTTTGGCTTTTTCTTTGCCATTTCCGGCGACAGTTTTACCAATCCGGAGCTGGTTCGCTATGCCGAACAGCTGCGCCGGGAGCTGGTGCTGGTGCCCGGCGTCGGCAAGGTCGCCATCGGCGGCGCGATCCCGCAGCAAATTAATATTGATATCTCGCTGCCCAAAATGGCGGCCCGCGGCATTACGCTGAACCAGCTTTCCGCCATTCTCAGCCGCCTGAACGTCGTTTCCAGCGCCGGGGAGATCAAATCCGGCAGCGAGTCCATTCGCCTGCATCCGACCGGGGAATTTGAGAATCTCGACGAGCTGGGCGATCTGCCCATCAACCCCCACGGCACCGGGGCGACGACCCGGCTGCGGGATATTGCCACCCTCTCGCGCGGGCTAAGCGAATCGCCGTCCAGCATCTACCACGCCAACGGTCGCCAGGCGGTGACGATGGGGGTTTCGTTCATCCCCGGCGTCAACGTCATCGACGTTGGCCACGCGCTGGAGGCGCGGCTTGAGCAAATGTCGGCGGAAAAACCTGCCGGGATTAAAATCGATCTGTTCTACGATCAGGCGGCCGAAGTCGGCCAGTCGGTTAGCGGCTTTATCACCAACTTCCTAATGGCGCTGGCCATTGTCGTCGGCGTACTGCTGATCTTTATGGGCGTGCGCAGCGGCATTATTATCGCGTTCTCGCTGGCGCTTAACGTGCTGGGTACGCTGCTGATTATGTATCTATGGGGCATTGAGCTGCAGCGGATTTCGCTGGGCGCGCTGATTATCGCCCTCAGCATGCTGGTCGATAACGCCATCGTCATCGTCGAAGGGGTGCTGATTGCCCGCCAGCAGGGATCGACGCTGCTGACCGCCGTCAACTACGTTATCCGCCGATCCGCCCTGCCCCTGCTGGGGGCGACCGTGATCGCGATCCTCGCCTTCGCGCCTATCGGCCTGTCGCAGGACTCGACGGGGGAATACTGTAAATCGCTGTTCCAGGTGCTGTTAATTTCCCTGATGCTCAGCTGGTTCTCGGCGCTCACCATCACCCCGGTGCTAATCAAATGGTGGCTGTTTAAAGGCGCGGCATCCCCGGCGCCGGCCGCCGAGGCCGATCCCTACCGCGGGCGCTTTTACCGCAGCTATCAGCAGATCCTTAACGCCCTGCTGATGCGCAAAACCATCACCCTCGTGCTGATGGCGGCGCTGCTGAGCGGCGCTATCTGGGGATTCGGTTCGGTGCGGCAGAACTTTTTCCCTTCATCAAACACGCCGATCTTCTTCGTTGACCTGTGGCTGCCCTACGGTACCGATATTGCGGCAACCGAAAAAATGGCCAGCGATATCGAAACGACGATTAACGGCCAGCCCGGGGTCGTCACCACCATCGCTACCGTCGGCCAGGGCAGCATGCGCTTTATCCTCACCTACAGCGGCCAGCGGCAGTACAGCAACTACGCGCAGATTATGGTTCGCATGGACGATCGGCGCAGCATCGACGCCCTCACGCGCCACGTTGACGCCTATATTGCGCGCAACTATCCGCAGGTCAACGCCAGCAGCAAGCGGGTGATGTTCGGTCCGTCCGGCGACAGCGCGATCGAGGTGCGGATCAAAGGCCCCGATCCCGACAGATTACGGCTGATAGCCAGCCAGGTGAGCACCATCCTCACCGCGGATCCGGCCGTCGGCAGCGTGCGTAATGACTGGCAGAACCGCAGTAAAACGATCCGACCGCAGTACTCGACCACCCTCGGGCGCGAACTGGGGGTGGATAAACAGGATATCGACAGCGCGCTGCAGATGAACTTCACCGGCAGCCGCGTCGGGCTGTACCGCGAAGGCGCCGATCTGCTGCCGGTGGTGGTCCGCCCGCCAGCTGCCGAGCGTCAGGATGCTAACCATCTCAATAACGTGCTGGTGTGGAGCCAGAGCCGGCAGCAGTACATCCCGCTGAGCAACGTGGTCAACGGCTTTAACCTTGAATGGGAAGATCCGTTGATTCTGCGCCGCGACCGCAGCCGCGTACTGACGGTGATGACCGACCCCGACCCTCTGAGCAACCAAACCTCGGGGGATATTCTGGCGCGGGTGCAGCCGCAGATTAACGCGCTCAGCCTGCCGCACGGCTACAGCATTGAGTGGGGAGGCGATGCCGAGAACTCCAGCGAAGCGCAGCAGGGGCTCTTCACCACCCTGCCGCTAGGCTATCTGGTGATGTTTGTCATCACTGTGCTGATGTTCAGCTCGCTGAAAAATGCGGTTGCCATCTGGCTGACCGTGCCGCTGGCGCTTATCGGCGTGACGCCGGGCTTTTTAATTACCGGCATACCTTTCGGCTTTATGGCGCTGATCGGTTTACTCAGCCTGAGCGGAATGCTTATCCGCAACGGCATCGTGCTAGTGGAAGAGATTGAACAGCAGAAACAGGAAAAACCGCAGCACCAGGCAATTATCTATGCCGCAACCTCGCGCTTACGCCCTATACTGCTCACGGCCTTCACCACCGTGCTCGGGCTGGCGCCGCTGCTGCTGGACGTATTCTTCCAGAGCATGGCGGTTGTTATCATGTTTGGGCTGGGTTTTGCGACCATCCTGACGCTACTGGTTCTTCCGGTTATTTACGCCTGTTTCCACCCTAAGGATATGCAGCAAGCGCAATGAATACCACCGGGTTAAATATTATTAAAACGCTGGGATGCATGACGGCGGTAACGTTCTTTACCATCTATAACACCTGGGATCTGTATGATTATGATTATCACTGGATCCTCGGCTTTCTGACGTTTGTCTCGACCATCGCCACCCCGCTATTCTTTGTGGTGGCGGGCTATCTCGACGCCCAGTCCCGGCACAGCGCGCGCTGGCAGATGGGTAAAATTAAAAGCGTGGTGATCGTCTTCCTTTTCTGGATGACGATTTACTACCTCTTTGAGCCCTACCAGCGCGGCTATCTGATTCAGCCGTGGTTTGTCTTCACCTTTATTGTGATCTATACCTTCCACCCGCTGGTCGAGTGGCTAAGCCTGCGCAGAAGGATCTTTTTTAGCGCGGTGTTTGCCCTGCTGCTGTTCTCCTACGGCTACGATCTGCTGGCGGCACTCTATCCCGACGTTCATGCGCTAAGCCTGGCGCCGCAGTACCGCCTGTGGACCTGGCTGTTGTTCTATTTAACCGGCCAGCTGTTTAACGATCCCATGGTCGCGAACTGGCTGACTCGCGATAAACTGGTAAAAGCCGCGATGTGTGCCATACCGTTTATTTATCTTTTCACCTGGTTTTACGAGCGCCATTTCTTTTTCGCCCTGTTTAAGGCCGACAGAAATGCGTTCCTGCTCACCGGTTCGCAAATTTATATTCTGGTGGTGGCGCTGGTTATTGCGGCCAACGGCGTTCGTTTTCGTAAAAACAGCGAGTTTAAAGAAAGTATTCTGGCGGCAATCAGCAAAACGATGACCGGGGTCTATATCCTCCACTACTCAGTTTTTCATCTCCTGAGCTCCCTTATCCCGATCGGTTCGCTGAGCACAAAATTAATGCTGATTGCTCTGACGTTTGTCGCCTCGGTATTGATTTCAATGCTGGTGCTCTCAAACCCGGTCGCCAAAAAGGTGATCACCCTTTAAGCCTTGCGGCCCGGCCTGGCGCCGGGTTTAAAAACCGTAGCGCAGCCAGGCAAAGAGGACGTTACCGTTATTATAGGTGCCGGGAATATAGGTAAACTGCACGCTAAGCTGCTGATAGCTTGCGGAAAACAGCGGCAGGATAATCGGTAGCGGCACGTAATTAGCGAAATCATCGCGGGCGGTAATCCCGGCGGTCACCCCGAGCCCGAGGCGGAAATCGCGGGCGCTATCCAGATACCAGCCCTTCTCCCAGCCGTAGCCGATGATGGGCTGCCACTCGTTATGCGAATCCTTAAACATCATGGCGTACAGCGAGCTCCAGTCGCCGTCATCGTGGTAGCGAGAGAAGCCGAAGCCGCCGCCCCAGGGCATCTCGTTGTAGTTATCCGTTTTCTCTTTATCGTAGGTTAAGCGGTTGTGCCAGCTGAGAAACGGCAGATACAGATCGTAGTTTTGCGGCTCATTCCAGGTTTGCGAAACATCATTTTTTAACCAGTCCCACCAGCCGCTGATGCGCTGCTCGCCGTAAACGCCTTTTTCAGCCCGCGCCGCAGAGGCAAAAATAATCAGGGCTGCCAATACTATCAGCCGACAACGTGGCATAGGCTTTTCCTTATAGATAATTTCCACTGGGTATTCGTTCTGGGAATAATAAACGCGCTTTGCAGATGTCGCGGCGGCATTTTACCGGTAATACGTGCGCCTTATGATCAGTATATATAACAACCGGCAGAACGGTTGCCAATAGCGGCAAAGCGTATCATTTCGCGGCAGCGGGGATTATCATGATGCTAATGAATGATTTTGCAGGCGGTACTCGAAAAATAAATGGACGTCATAAGCATTATTATGTCGGCGGGGAAATCCTCGGTTAACGTCGCGCTTTATACCCTGCTACCGATTATGGTAGTAATGCTGATCATCATGAAATACCTGGAAGTACGCGGGGTGCTCGACGTTATCGTCCGCTGGGTGGCGCCGCTGCTCAAGCCGTTTGGTTTAACCGGGATGAGCGCGTTTGCCCTGATCCAGATGAATTTCGTCAGCTTTGCCGCCCCGCTGGCGACCCTGTCGATTATGGATAAACGCGGCGTCTCTGACCGGCAGATGGCCGCGACTCTGGCCATGGTCTTTGCTATGGGTCAAGGCAACGTCTTCTACCCCCTCGCGCCTTTCGGCCTGCACTGGATGGCCTCGATAATCATTTCGATTGTTGGCGGGCTGTGCGCGGCTGCGGCAACCTGGTACTTCACCGGCCGGCGGCTGTCGACCATCGAAAACGCCCGCGCGGAGGTGCTGCCCAACGCCGAGCAAAATAGCCAGGGGATCATTTCCGTTATCAACAGCGCCGGCTCCGACGCGATTCGTCTGGCCCTCGGCGCCGTGCCGATGCTGATCCTGTCGCTCACCATCGTCGGGCTGGTGCAGGCTGCCGGGCTGATTGATATGCTGCAGCGCCTGCTGATGCCGCTGCTGCTGTGGCTGCATATCCCGGAAAACTTCGTCCTGCCGGCGCTGGTCAAATGCGTGGCCGGCGGCACGGCCTACTTTGGCGTGATCTCTGAATTGCTTCAGCAGGGCAAGGTCACCGCCAGCCAGATTAACGCCTCCGCCGGGCTGCTGATTCAAACCTTCGATCTGCCGGGAATCGGCATTTTTCTTGGCGTTAGCTCGCGCTTTGTCCGCCTGTTCCGCTTTGTCGCGCCTGGCGCCATGGTTGGCATCGCGGTTCGCACCCTGATGCACGTCTCGCTATTTTGAGGCCTCAACCCGCGCCTCAGGCTGCAGGCAGGCCCGCATATCAGGCTGGAAGCCGCAGCCGATGCGCTGGTCAATGCGCGCCATCATAAACGGGAAGAACGGGTTGGAGGTCACACGCATCAGCGTATCCAGCCCGACGCTGAGGCTGGAGGTCTCTCCCCGGAGCGAAATCGTACCAATGCTGATGCCATAACGACTCTTCTCCTTAGGCTCGCGGCCGTACAGGGAGTCGTTCAGCGGGAACGGCACCGCCACGTGCGAGAGCGAATACATATCCTGCGGCCACGCCAGGTTCAGCGGCGTCACCCGCTCCTCTTTTTCTCCTGCCGGCGTGGTGCGTGCCACCGTCTCATAGGTGGTGGGCGAGGCGTTGGTAATCACCGTGGTGCTATATTGCCGCGGCGCCGGCGGCAGCAGCGCGCTGACCGCAGAGTAGAGCGCGGGGCGAAACAGCGCCCGCAGGTTGGCGGCCTGGTTGATATCAAAAATCACCAGCTCGCTGCCGTTTTGCGGCAGGTAGCGATACAGCGAATCAACCACCGCCCGGGTACTCACCGTGGAGTCCATGACCGACTGGAAGGTCAGCACCGGCGGCAGCGCGGCAAGCCGCTGGCTGCGGGAGGCCTGGACTATCTGCTCCTGCAGCGCCTGGGTTAACAGCCACGACTGGCGGGCCGCCTTCACCGGAAACGAGTTGTATTTGTAAGGATTAAACTCCGGCACCACGTTCAGCCATGCCGCCCGAGCAAAGGCCGGAAACACCGCCGGCAGCCCCGTCAGCCCGGCAAAACGGGCAAATGCCGTCACCCCGATCATCGGCGACAGCAGGACTATCTGCTGCGGCTCGGGCAGGGCGTTATCATCCAGCGCGTCGAGCGCATACTTCAGCGCCAGCGCGCCGCCGTTGGAGTAGCCGATCACGTGCAGCGGTACCTGCGCCCCGCCCAGCCGCGTCGCTTCGCGTACCGCCAGGCGCGTTGTCGCCATCCACGCCTGCCAGTCAACGGCGGTCAGCGATCCCGGCGCGGTGCCGTGCCCCGGCAGCCTCGGCACCACCGCCACGAATCCCTGCTGCTGATAGGCTTTTGCCAGATAGCGCACGCTGTACGGTGAGTCCGTCAGCCCGTGCAGCAGCACCGCGGTACCGCGCGGCTTTCCCTCCGGCAGCAGCACGAAGGAGCGGTTCCAGTTAGGCTGAAACTTCTCCGGGTAGACCTCGCTTTGGGCATAAAAACGGTTGAGCGGCGTTTTTTCATTATCTGGAAGCGCATCCGTCAGTTGGGTTTTCATTTGCTGAAAAATAGCCCCCTCCCGCGCCAGATATCCGCCGAAGGTGGTGCGATCAATCTCAGCCGCCGACATTTCATCGGCGGACCAGGTATGCCACGAATGCAGCGCAGGCCCGCGCTGGGTTTCATAAATACGTCCGGCAAAAAAAACGCTAATCACGATAAGCAGGCCCACGGCGATTTTTTTCACCAGCGAGGCGACTTTTAAACCAGCTTTATTCAGGTGTCGGGTAAAGCGCATCATTGCCATATCGCTGTCCATTTTCTTTGCTATATATGACGACCGTTTGCGCATTGGCGCATTGGTGTTTGTGTGATTAAAGCCTGCGAGACGCTTTTTAAACATAGACTAAACCGAAAGGCTATTCTTATTGTCAGAAGCGGAGCAAAAGACAATTATCGCCGGGAATATAACAAGCCAGGGAAAAAGAGATGGAGTGGTGGGTAAAAAAGGTCTGCAGCGAAACGACCCGCGTGGTTTTACAAAGCGGCCAACTGCTGATCATTGCCGAGATTGAACCCTGCCGCGGCGGCTTAAAAATCGGCGATAAGCTCACGCCGCTGGCGAACGCCCGCTATCGTATCAACGGCGATCCCGCGGTGACCCTGAAGGT
This sequence comes from Klebsiella sp. 18074, assembly GCF_902705905.1. Taxonomy (NCBI): domain Bacteria; kingdom Pseudomonadati; phylum Pseudomonadota; class Gammaproteobacteria; order Enterobacterales; family Enterobacteriaceae; genus Klebsiella; species Klebsiella sp. 18074. The sequence continues at coordinate 28,761 of NZ_CACSIS010000015.1, forward strand.
GCAAAAGGCGACGCACTTCAGCGCCGAGCGCTGGGCCGATAGCGCGCATTCCGAGGCCGAATAGCCGCCAGTAATAATCACCAACTGTTTCAATTTGCAGTATTTTCATCGCTCAGCCGGTGAAATTCCCCTTCGCTCTTTTCGGTCTGTGACATACTATCGAACACGTCAGCAGACCTGAAACAAGGAGCGAATGATGAACCACAAGGCCGCCAGTCTGACCCCGGAACAAGCGCTGAGTCAGCTAGAAACGCAGTATGAGCAGTCGGTCAATGCGCTACGTAAAGCCATTGGCGAGTACATCAACCACAACGTGCTCCCTGACGAGAGCGTCCGTGCCCAGGGGCTGTTTGTTTATCCGCTGCTGTCCGTTTCCTGGGATGGCGCCGATCACAAGGCCCTCAAAACCCGCGCCTGGGGCCGCTTCACCCACGCCGGCTGCTACAGCACCACGATTACCAATCCTAAGCTCTTTCGCACCTACCTCCTCGAACAGCTGACCCTGCTGTATGAGGATTACGGCGCGCACATTAGCGTTGGGCTTTCGCAGCATGAAATTCCCTACCCTTACGTGATCGACGGTTCCGCACTGACCCTCGATCGCTCGATGAGCGCGGGCCTGACCCGCCATTTCCCGACCACCGAGCTATCGCAGATTGGCGATGAAACCGCCGACGGGATATTCCACCCAACCGAAAACCACCCGCTTTCCCACTTCGATGCCCGACGCGTCGATTTCTCTCTCGCCCGCCTGCGCCACTACACCGGCACGCCGGTCGATCATTTCCAGCCGTACGTCCTGTTCACCAACTACACCCGCTACGTGGACGAGTTCGTGCGCTGGGGCTGCAGCCAGATCCTCGATCCCGACAGTCCCTATATCGCGCTCTCCTGCGCCGGCGGGATCTGGATCACCGCGGATACCGAAGCACCGGAGCAGGCCGTGTCCGACCTGGCATGGAAAAAGCACCAGATGCCCGCCTGGCACCTGATCACCAAAGATGGTCAGGGGATCACCTTGATTAACATCGGCGTTGGCCCCTCTAACGCCAAGAATATCTGCGATCATCTGGCGGTGCTGCGCCCGGACGTGTGGCTGATGATTGGCCACTGCGGCGGCCTGCGCGAAAGCCAGACCATCGGCGACTACGTGCTGGCGCACGCCTATCTGCGCGACGACCACGTGCTCGATGCGGTGCTGCCGCCGGATATCCCAATTCCCAGCATTGCCGAGGTCCAGCGCGCGCTGTACGACGCCACCAAGCAGATCAGCGGCATGCCTGGAGAAGAGGTTAAGCAGCGGCTGCGCACCGGGACGGTAGTCACCACCGACGATCGCAACTGGGAGCTGCGCTATTCCGCCTCGGCGCTGCGCTTCAACCTCAGCCGCGCCGTCGCGATTGATATGGAAAGCGCGACTATCGCCGCTCAGGGCTACCGCTTCCGCGTCCCTTACGGCACGCTGCTGTGCGTCTCTGATAAACCGCTGCACGGTGAGATAAAGCTCCCCGGCCAGGCCAACCGTTTTTATGAAGGGGCTATTTCAGAGCATTTGCAGATTGGCATTAAGGCCATCGACCTCCTGCGGGCCGAAGGCGATCATATGCATTCGCGCAAGCTGCGCACCTTCAACGAACCGCCTTTCCGCTAGCTTTCCTTCCCCGTACTCCCCTGGGCGCAACCCGGCGCCCAGGGGCTCTAATGCCCAGAAACGCCCGCGGGGCGACCCTCCCTCTGATAGCCGCGCGCCACCTCCCAACGCCGAAAGGTTATCTCTTCATCACCGCCCTTTATCATTATGATAATAATTATCGCCGTGCAGGTGATAATCACCCGGCAACGGCGGCTGCAGTCTCTCCCGCAGGCCGCGTCGTTTCGCCAATAAGTTCGATCGGCATCACAGTTGGCAACCCCGAAAACGCCATTCCTTTGAGCTGGCATACCTATTGCTACTTCTCGCCCGATAGGCAAAAAACGTCTTTACGACCGTTATGCCGCGCAACAGACATCCCCGCAGCTGCGGCAGTGCGACCTACGGTGACACCATCCGTCGGGCGTCGTTCGTATAAGGGACAGGACCCTGGAAACGGAGAAAAATATGACCACTACGCTGGTTGGCAATGAAGTCGCGCGCGTTGATGGCCTGGCCAAAGTGAGCGGCAAGGCTATTTACGGCGATGATATTAAAATGGCAAATATGCTGTACGGCGTTTGTCGTTTTGTCGATATTCCTGCAGGACGCATTGACTCGCTCGACTTATCTGAGGCGAGGAACGTTCCTGGCGTGGTACGTATTGCCACGTGGGAGGATATTCCCGGCGAGAAGAGCCTTGGCGTTATCATTCCCGACTATCCGCCCATCATTCGCAATGAAATTGCTTATCGCGGTGATGTCATTGCGGTCGTCGCCGCCGAAACCTATGAAGCGGCGTGCCTTGCCGCGGAAAAGATCGCCATAACCTATACGCCATGGCAGCCCATCGTGTCGCCAGAAGAGGCCATGAAACCCGGAGCGCGCTTAATTCATAGCGAACTCGACAGCAATATTATTAATCACCACCACACCGTCAAAGGCGATATCGACAGCGGCTTTGCCGCCTCTACGCATATTTTTGAACGCGAGTACGAGGTGGGGTTTCAGGAGCATGGCTATATAGAACCTGAATCCATCACGGCCTGGATCGATAGCAACGAGCAGGTGATGACCATTAGCGGCTCGATTCAGAACGCCCACCGGATACGCGGTATCGTGGCAAAATACCTCGCCCTTCCGCAGTCGCGGGTCAACGTTAAACGCTCGATACTGGGCGGGTCGTTTGGCGGCAAGGACGATATTATCGACAATATTGCCTGCCGGGCCGCCCTGCTGGCGCATCTTACCTCCCGCCCGGTCAAGATCTCCTACAATCGGGAACAGTCGATGCGGGAGAGCTATAAACGCCATCCCTATAAGATGAAGTACAAGATTGGCCTCGATGATGAGGCCCGCATTCAGGCGATTAAGGTCGATATTATCGCCGATGGCGGCAGCTACTCCGGGCAGACCATGTTCGTAACCTGGCGCAGTTCCGTGCAGGCCGCCGGGCCTTACAACATTCCCAACGTGCGGGTCGACGTGACGGGGGTCTATACCAACAATAACTACACTTCCGCCTATCGCGGCTACGGCGCTCCGCAGGTGATTTTTGCCAATGAATCGCTGATGGACGAGGTCGCCGAAGCGATGGGCCTCTCCCCGGTCGAGCTGCGCCTGCGCAATATTCTCCGCCAGGGCGATACCAGCATGGCCGGGCAGGTGTTTGATAATCATACGGTCTCCGCACAGGAAGTCCTCGAGAAAGCCATGGCGAAAGCGGAGTTCGTCGCCAGGCGTGAGCACTATCGCAAGCTCAACGCCGAGGGCGGGCCGGTGCGCTACGGTATCGGCCTGGCGCTCAGCCACCGCGGGTGCTCCCTCGGCGCGGAGGGCCTGGACGCCTCATCGGCGCTGATGCAGGTGAACGCCGATGGCAGCATCAACATTTCAACCTCCGTCTCTGAAAACGGCCAGGGTTTGCAAACCACCATGTCGCTGATTACCGCGGAAGCCTTCGGCATCGGACTGGATCGCGTGATGTTCTCTGAGCCTGACACCTCGATGATCGCCGACGGCGGCTCTACCGTCGCCTCCCGCGGCACGCTGATGGGCGGTCAGGCGATCCTGAGCGCCGCCAATAAAATCAAGAAACGGATGGCCAACGCCGTCAGCCAGCGGCTTGGGGCCGCCGGTATAGACGACCTGGTGTGGCAGGAGGGGAAAGTCTTCAATCGGCACCAGCCGCAAACTACCCTGACCTTTCAGGAAGTTGTCGATTTGACCCGGGCGACGGGCGCCAACCTCTCCTCCTACGGCTGGCACGTGGCGCCGGCTATCCACTGGGATGAGGAAAAAGGCTGCGGCAGCCCCTATTTCACCTGGGTCTATGGCTGCCAGATCGCCGATATTGCGCTGGATACCCGCACCGGCAAGATTGCCATCAATAACGTCGTCGCCGCCCACGATGTGGGTAAGGTGATAAACCCCGTCGGCTTTGCCGGTCAGGTCTACGGCGGCGTGCTGCAGGGGATGGTGGGATACGGCATGCTGGAGGATTTTAATACCGAAAACGGGACCGTGAAATCCGAGAATTTTGACACCTATTTGCTGCCCACCATCCAGGATATGCCCCATATCGATATTATCGCCGTCGAAAACCACGACCGCGCCGGGCCTCTAGGCGCCAAGGTCATCGGCGAGCCGGTCCTTGAGCTGGGAGCGGCGGCGCTTAACAACGCGGTCAGCTTCGCCCTGGAGAAACGGAACCGTCAGCTTCCCCTGACCCTCGAGCGCGTGCGCCTCGGCTATAACCTGAAAAAACCCGAGCGCCAGAGCGAACTCATGGCGGAGGGAGCGGAGCATAAGCAGGTTTTGCGCCTGAATACGCTGCGGATGGCGACGCCGAAAAATCTGGACGAGGCGCTGCAGATGCTGGCGCGTGAAAATAGCCAGCCCATCGCCGGCGGGACCGATGTTCTGGTACAGGCGCGGTTGAAAACCGACGAGGTCGAGCTGGTCAATATTGCGGGGCTTCAGGAGCTCAGGCAGATAGAAGAGCTTAACGGCGAGCTGATTATCGGCTCAGGGGTCTGCTTTAGCGATTTGGTCAGGCATCCGCTGATTAAGGCGCGCTACCCTCTGCTGGTCACGGCCTGCAAAACTATCGGCTCTCTCCAGCTGCGCAACCAGGCGACCGTCGGCGGGAATATCGTTAACGCCGCGCCCTGCGCCGACTCGGTTCCTCCATTGATTATTTATGACGCCAGGCTGGAGCTGCGCAGCGCCAGCGGCGCGCGGCAGATAGCGCTCAGCGACTTTATCGTCGGCGGCTACCGCACGGCGCTGAAGCAAGGTGAAATCGTCACCAAAGTCATATTACCCGCCCCGCCCGCGCCGCTATCACAGCAGCGCTATTTACAGCTGGGACGCCGCAACGCGCTGAATATCACCCGCCAAAGCCTGACGGGCCTGTTCACCTTTTCTGGCGATGGCACGCTGGCGCTCTGCCGCCTGGTGGATGGCGCTCTGCTCAGCAAACCCCAGCGGCTGACGGAGGTTGAGGCCTGCCTGACGGGGTTTGTCCTCGACGAGAAGAGAATTGAGGATGCGGTCCAGGCGCTGAACAAAATCATGCATGAGGCGATAGGCGGACGCTGGTCGGCCCCTTACAAAATACCGGTATTTGAAGATATGTTCCGGCAAATGATGCAGGAAACGCTGGCAGAGCAGAAGGTGGCAAAAAAATGAACCGAATTGAGCTGAAGGTTAATGGCATTCGCATCAGTCGCGAAGTGGACGATAACACCCGCCTGCTGGATTTCCTGCGGGAGGATCTGCGGCTAACCGGCACCAAGGAGGGCTGCTCCGTCGGCGAGTGCGGGGCCTGCACGGTGATTATGAACGAAAAGTCGGTCTGCTCGTGCCTCCTGCTGGCCGCCCAGTGCCACGGCGCGGAAATCACCACGATTGAGGCCCTGCAGCATGACGCCGTCGGGAAAAAGCTGCAAAACGCATTCGTGCGCCACGGCGGCGTCCAGTGCGGCTTCTGTACGCCGGGGGTACTGATGAGCACGAAGGCCCTGTTAGATCAAAACCCTCAACCTTCCGATAGCGAAATCTGCGAGGCGCTGGAGGGTAACCTCTGCCGCTGCACCGGCTATCAGCCGATTATCACCTCGATAAAAGCGATTCTGAAGGCTTGAGTTTGCGCCGCCCCGGACGAGCTGATATCCGGGGCGCCGAGAGTGGCGGAGGACGTATGCCTGTTAAAGAGTGTTTGATTCTGGCGGCGGGAATGTCAACCAGAATGGGGACCTGGAAAATGATGCTGCCATGGAGAGAGGGGACCGTCCTCGACGGCGCCATCGCCAATGCGCTCTCATTCTGCGATCGGGTTATCCTGGTGACCGGATTCAGGGGGTCCGAGTTGCATCAGCGCTACGCGCACCATCCAGATATTGAGCTGGTTCATAACGCGAGATATCAGGAGGGGATGTTTTCATCCATCCAGGCGGGCGTAAAGCACATTAAAGCACGCCATTTTTTTATCGCTCTCGGCGATATGCCGGCAGCCGGCGCTGGCGTCTATGCGACCCTGTGGCAGCAGCGCAAAGAGACGTGCCTTATCCCCGAGTATCAGCAAGGCCGGGGTCATCCGGTACTGCTGCCATTTTCAATTATTGAAAAAATAGTCGCTGCCGGCGCCGACGATAGCCTCAAAACGGTTGTGCATCAGTTTGGTAGCCAAACGGTCGACGTAGCAGAAAATGGCATTCATTGGGACGTTGATACCCCGCAGCAATATCAGCAGCTGCTCTCCCGCTGCCGGGCCAGCGGCGAGCCGCCGGAGAGGTACACCCCGCCGGCGCCCGCGTCACCGAGGGGCTGAACGCGATATAGTTGTCGCGCCTACACCAGACCGGCTTCGGCGCCCTGCTCCCAGGCCGTGAGCATCCGCATAATGGCCAGCGAGTCTTCGGCTCTCGCCGCCGGTCGCGCCACTTCCCGCGCCCCCTGCGCCAGCGCGCTGCCGACCGCCAGCACCTGATAGTCAAACGCGTCACCCGCCGCGGCGATATCGATATAGCGGGTTTCGCCCTCGTAGGGAGTGACGACGATGCGGTTGCCGCCGGCTTCCGGGAGCCAGGGGTTACTCTCAATTCGCAGCGAACCGACGCTGCCCTGGATGCTGAAATCCCAGAACATGCCGTAATCTTCCGTACAGTGCAGGGAGGCCACCGCCCCATCGGCCCAGCTTAGGATTGCAGTGGCCTCGGCGAGATTGCCGTCAGCGCCGCGGCGGCCCATCGCCACCAGACGGTAATCGTCCACCGCGTCGCCGAGGCGGTGCTGCATCACCAAATGCGCTAATGAAGCCGGATAGCAGCCGAGGTTGTAAATCGCTCCCCGGCTATCCGGATTAACCAGATGGGCAATGCTGGCGCCGTAGCGGGCCGTCAGCGAACGAACTTGCCCCAGCTCTTCGCCGTTCAGGATATCGATCAACGCGGCAATCAGCGGATGGTGCAGGTACATCAGGCCCTCCATAAAGAAGACCTTATTCTCCCGTACCGCCGCCAGCGCCGCTTCGCTTCGCGGCATATCCACCGACAGCGATTTCTCACACAAGATGGCCTTTCCCGCCCGGGCTGCCTGCATCACGAAATCATGATGGATATGGTTTGGCAGGGCGATATAGACCACGTCAACCTCAGGATCGGTGATAAGCCGGGCGTAGTCGTTAAACAGGCGCTGCGGCGCGTACTTTTCGCCAAATGAGGCCAGCCCTGCGGCAGAGCGCCCCGCCGCCGCATAGAGCCGGTGCCCGGGCGCGCGGGCGATGGCCTCGGCCATCACGCCGGAAATAAAGCTGGTACCCAGAATGCCCCAGTTAATCATGGCCATGCTCCCCACCGGCGCGCGCCGGCAACGTGGTTTCGAAAACCCGAACCAGGCTGACCCACCCGGCGTCGATAAACGCCTGGGTATGCGGCAGGGTAAAGTGGCGCTGATGGGCCGCCGGATCCTCATAGCGCTCCCAGAGAATAAACCAACCTCGACTCGCTTGAGGTGACGCTATCGGCCGGGCAGATCGCCAGGCTCAGCGAGGCCTCAAAGCCGAAGCTCAACTTCCCGGCTGAAAACAACGCCACCCTGGCGCCGACGCTCGCTTTCGCCGGCCTGACCGTGGATGGTAAAACGATCTCTCCTTGCACCCTTCACGCCTCCTGAGAGACGGCGATCCTGGCACGGCACGCGCGGCTCCCCGCCGCGCGGACGGAGAGGCTAATCCAGGTCACGGTGGCATTGATGGATAATGTCAGACAACGCGCTTTGCACCTGCCCGTCTCTTTTGTCATAGAAGAAATTGACCAGCGTCTTTTTGCCCGATTTACCCATGTCGATATTCGCCACCGCATCGTGGTCTCGCAGAAGGTTGTATCTTTTATCACCGCTGGGCAGCGGATCGTCTTGCTCAAGATAAAACTGGTGGCGGAGTGACTGATACTGCAGACATCCTTGGGTGCGTTCTACGCTGGCGGAGAAATATTCCTCTTTCAGTTCGGTATTTTTGACCTTATCGATAAAGCCCGAACATCCTGACAGCATGGCCATAATGGCGGGCAGATAAATGATTTTAAACATCAGCTTTCTCTGCGGGTTAAAAAGGGGAATGCGACGCTATTGTCCGCGACTCCCCCTCAACCAGCCATCAACAATAACCGCTAAGGCTCTGTGGAGAAAAATGGGTTACGCGCCGCCGCGCAGCATGGTGCAGAAGGCGCAGTGGCAGCCGGGAACCGGCGTCGCGCTGCAGGTTCCCAGTATTGAGGTCTGAAAGCCGGCGGCGTTGTGGCTGTAGAAGTTGCTGACGATGCTCTCTTCCGCCGTTTTCAACTGGGCGGAGCTAACCTCGACAGAAGCCGTGCTTTTAGCCTGGAAGGCCCAGGCGGCCGGGGAACTCACGGCAACGGTTAAAAGTACCAGGCGATAAATTTTCATTTCAGAAACGCGTCCCGAGCCAGTAATTGATGCGAAAACCCTACCACAGCGCCCGTTCGGTGCCAGCGCTATCTTGCACAATAAATACATTGTTACAATATAACATCCACCTTTACTCGGGTCGCAGACTATCCAGGAGGGAGCGCTTTGTTTATATTGCGGATGTTATCACATAACACCATCGGTTCTTCGTCTCAGCGGTGACTCCAGCAGATCGTTTGCCCGGGTTGCGTCGGGCAGGGACGGATCAACTGGAGAGTCTATGGCGCAGCCCCCCTCACCCGAGAATCGCCCTCGGGCCGCTTCGCGAAGCCGACGTTTGCTTATCGCGCAGGCCATTCTGTACTGCCTTCTCGCTGTCGCTGGCGCGATTTATCTGTTCCTGGCGCTGTTTTCCGTCACGGGGTTCTGGCTTCCCGTAACGCGCCTGGTGCTCGCCGCGGTGCTGATCGCGCTGGCGTTTGTCGAAAACGCGCTACGCTGCGAAGGCGGCGGGAGGCAGGCCCCGCCGTCCGCCGGGAGCCCGGAGGACGAGCCGACGCTTCTGCGCCGACTGCTGCCGGAAAGCGTGCAGGCCTGGCTTCGCCATTTTCATCAGCATCTGGCCACCACCCTGATCGCCGCTGCGCTCGCCAGCGCCTTTGCCATCGCCAATATCGCGGACGCCAGGCCCGTTGAGCTGGCCGACGCCCCGCGGCCGATCGCCGTCGGCGTGTTTATTCTGCTCTGCTTTACGCTACTGCTGCTCGAACGCATGCTCAGCTTCCGCCCCCTTCGCGGCTGGCCTCATCGGCAGCAGTACGTGGGGTTCGCTCGCCTTATGCTCAGCCTCTTTCTGCTGCTTACCCTCTCCCTGCTGGCGGCGATGGCGTTCCCCGCCCCCGCGCTGTGGGGCATTAAGCTGGCGAGCCTGACGATCCTGCTGGTGGCGCTGGAGTATGCGCTGCGCGCCCTGACCGCGATGGCTTCTCCCCCTGCGCCGGACTCCGCTCCCCGCTTTCTGACCCGCAGCCTGCTGGCCGCGCAGTATCAGTGGCCGCCGCGGCCGCTGCTGCATGCCCTGGACGCATTTCAGCAGCGCTTTGGCGTCGATCTGCGTCAGATCCACGCCTTTCGTCTGATGGGCCGCCGGCTTGTACCGGTGACCCTGGGCATCGCGGCGCTGGGCTGGCTGTTCAGCGGGCTAACGGAGGTGGGGCTGCATCAGCGCGGGATATACGAGCGTTTTGGCCGGCCGATCGCCGTGCTGCCTCCCGGCCTGCACGCCGGACTGCCGTGGCCCTTTGGCCGGGTGGTCGCCGTTGAGAACGGCGCGGTGCATGAACTCCAGCTCAGCGATATCACCGAGGCAGCGCAGCCGGATCGCCAGCCCGACGACGCCGCAGAAGGCCTGGCTCCGCAGAGCAGCTGGCGGCTATGGGATAGCAGCCACGCCACGGACCAGTCCCAGGTCATCGCCAGCGCCGCCATGGACAAGCAGAACTTCCAGATCGTGAATATGGATATCCGCGTGATCTGGCGCATTGGCCTTAGCGATCGCGATGCGCTTAACAGCCAGTATCAGACCGAAGACCTGGCGGAGATGATTCGCAGCCTCGCCCGGCAGATTCTGGTAACCCAGTTTGCCAGCAAGCAGCTCGATGAACTGCTTGACGAGCAGCGGGCAACGCTGGCTACCGAGCTCAGCCAGCAAATCCAGCAGCGTCTTAACGCCCTCCATACCGGCGTGGAGCTGCTGTTCACCCGCATAGAGGCCATTCATCCTCCCGCCGGGGCCGCTAATGCCTATCACGGAGTGCAGGCCGCGCAGATTGCGGCAAATGCGCTGATCGCCCGCGAACAGGGCTATGCGGAGAAGGTCAGCCGCGAGGCGCAGCGTAACGCCCTGACCGGCCTGAATAACGCCGAGGCCTCCGCCGCCGAAAACCTGTCGCAGGCCCGGGCCGCCGCGGTGACCTTCTCCGCCGAACGGCAGGCGTGGCAGCAGGCCGGCGAGGCGTTTATTACCGAGCGACGCTATCACATACTGAGCCAGGCGCTGGCCCATACGCCGCTGCTGATCCTCGATAATCATCTCCAGGGAAGCAGCGAACCGGTACTCGATCTCCGCCAGTATCCCGCTTTATCCGACAGTACCGCCCCACAGAAGGCCAGCACACCATGAAGATCCGCGCGATAGCCGCCACCCACGTCCCCCCGAACGCCGTTAAGCGGCAGATCGCTCCGCCCGCCCCGCTGCGCCGCAGGCGCGGTATTCGCCTCGCCGTGGCGGCATTTTTGGTCACCCTGGCGGTGCTAACCGCCTGCCTGCTGGAGGTCCGCGCCGGAAGCGCCACCGTGGTGACCCGCTTTGGCGATCCGGTGCGCGTCCTGCTCGCGCCCGGACTGGCGTGGCGGCTGCCGGCGCCGTTTGAAACGCCGCTCGACGTCGATCTGCGCATTCGCTCCACCTCCAGCGGACTGCAGGACGTGGGCACCCGCGACGGCCTGCGGGTGCTGGTGCAGGCCTGGGTTATCTGGAAGGTCAAACCCGATAACGATAACGTGCTGCGCTTTATCCGAGCCGTGCAGAACCAGCCGGATGAGGCCGCCCGCCAAATCCGCACCTTTGTCGGCTCCGCGCTGGAGACCACCGCCAGCAGCTACGCGCTGTCGGACATCGTTAACGTCGATGCTAAAAAGGTCAAAATAGCCCAGTTGGAGAGCCAGCTGCAGTCGCAGCTTCAGGCCCAGCTGCTGAAAAGCTACGGCATTGAGCTGATCCAGACCGGGATCGAGCGCCTGACCCTGCCGGCCGTCACCCTGAACGCCACGGTGGACCGCATGCGCGCCGAGCGCGAAACTATCGCCACCGAACGCACCGCCGAAGGCAAACGTCAGGCGGCGGAAATCCACTCCCGGGCGGATCGCGATGCGCGCATTCTGCAGGCCGATGCCGCGGTGAAAGCGGCAGCCATCAGCGCCGACGCCCAGCGCGACGCGGCCAGCATCTACGGCAAGGCGCGGGCCAGCGACCCGCAGCTGTACGACCTGCTGCGTTCGCTGGATACGCTCAGCACGATTGTTAACGCCAGCACCCGCCTGGTGCTGCGTACCGACGCGGAGCCGTTCCGCACCCTGGTGCAGGGCCCCACGCCGTTGACCGGGACGCCGCAGCCATGACCTCAGCATCGCCGGGCTCAACGCCCTGGGGACAGTCGTACCGCATCGCCTTCTTTACGCTGTACGGCGCGGCGATCCTCGCCGCCTGCGCGTGGCTGTTCTCCTGTATCCATTCGGTGGCCCCCGACAGCCGGGCGGTGGTCTTTCAGTTTGGCAGGCCTCACCGCGTGGCGAACGCAGGGCTGCTGTTTGCCTGGCCGCATCCCGTCAACAGCATTGAGCTGGTGCCGGCCGCCGAACGCATTCTCGAACGAGACGTGGCGGTGCTGCGCCGCGACCAGCAGCTGGAGCAGATCAACAACTGGGAGCGCGACGGCGATGCCGGCGCCGGAGCAGGCTATCTTTTAACCGGCGACGAAGGCGTGGTCCAGCTGGATGTCCGCGTATTCTGGCGGGTCAGCGACCCTGTCCGCTTCACGCTACAGAGTGCGCATATCGCGCCGCTGATCGATCGCCTGACCGAACGCGCCGCCGCGGTCGTCTGCATGGAGCGCGGCCTCGACGCGATTCTGGTTGCCAGACCGGAGAGCCCGCAGAGCGACCGTCACTCGGCGGAGGAGCGCATTCGCCTGCGCAGCGACTTCAGGCACAACATGACGCAAAGCCTGGCGCAGATGGCCGCCGGCGGCAACGATCCGGGCATCGTCATTGAGCGCGTCGATATCGTTTCATCGCTGCCGGCTAACGCGGTGGCGGCCTTCAACGCCGTGCTCACCGCCAGCCAGCAGGCCGATAAAGAGATAGCCAGCGCGCGCACCGCAGCCACGCTGCTGAGCCAGCAGGCGCAACAGCAGGCGGATCGCACCATCCAGCAGGCAGAAGCCGGCCGCCAGGAGACCCTGGCGAAGGCCAGCGTTGATACACGGACTATCCTGCAGCTGGCGCAAACCCGGCACGACGGCAGCGATGGCGGACTGCTGCTGCGCCTGTGGCGCGACGCGGTCAGCCGTATTCTGTCGCAGGCCGGCCAGGTTATTACCGTCGCCCCCGGAGACGACAGCCGCCTGATCCTCCAGGGCCTTCCCCCCCAGCCGGCCACCCCGCCGGTCAGCGAGAAATCACCATGAGCCAGTCGTGCAGCCACGGACATATTCACTTCAGCAATCATCTCCAGACCCCGGCGGAGCAGCGGCGGATGGCGCGTCGGCTGACGCTGGCGATGATAACCATCGGGCTGCTGTTGCTCAGCCTACTCTGGCGCGCCGTGGCGCCGGATCAGCCGGCGATCGGCGATATTCTGGCCGGCGTGGCCTGGCTGCTGGTTGCCGTGCCGGTATTTCGCGCCGGCTGGCACAGCCTGCTGCATCCGGATCTCCACGGGGTGACCGACCTGCTGATCGTGCTGGCGATGCTGGGCGCGTGGGCGCTGGGCGATCTGATGACCGCCGCGCTGCTGCCGGTGATCATGATTTTTGGCCATATTCTGGAAGAGCGCAGCGTCATGGGAACCCGCCAGGCCATCGCCGGGCTGAGCAAGCTGGCGCATAGCCGGGCGAGACGTCTGCGCCAGGACGGATCGCAGGAAAATATCGGCAGCCAGCAGTTGCGCCCCGGCGACGTGGTTGAGGTTCGTCCTGGCGATCAAATTCCCGCCGATGGGCAGATCCTCTCCGGTAACGCCAGCCTCGACGTGGCGTCCATTACCGGTGAATCGGTCCCGGCGGAGGTCTGCCCCGGAATGTCGGTTTTCGGCGGAACGCTGAACCTCAACGGCCTGCTGCGCGTCGAGATTACCCATACGGGCGAGCACTCCACCCTCGGGAAGGTGCTGGCGCTGATGCAGGACGCCGAGCAGGCAAAACCGCCCATCACCCGAATGCTGGAACGCTACGCCGGACACTATCTAATCCTCGTGCTGCTGATCGCCGCGACGACCTGGTTTTTGACCTACGACAGTCAGGCGATGCTGGCGGTGCTGGTCGCGGCCTGCCCCTGCGCCCTGGTGCTCTCCGCCCCGGCCACGTCGATGGCGGGGATCGCGGTGGCTGCCCGGCACGGCATCCTGATCCGCAACGCGGCCTTTCTTGAGGAGCTGGCAGACGTTGATGCGGTCATTATTGATAAAACCGGCACCCTGACCCAGGGGCGGCTGCGGCTGGTTGACGTGGTTCCGGCAACCTCACGCCCGCGCGAGTCTCTGCTGCGGCTGGCCTCGGCGCTGGGCGCCGCGAGTAACCACCCGGTGAGCCGGGCGATGGTTGGCGCCCTTCCTGCAGATGATGAAGAGATGACGCTGCGCGACGTGGAGGAGATTCAGGGGCTGGGAGTCGTCGCCACCACCGCTGCTGGCCGGGCTTTGCTGGGGCGAAAAGAGCTATTTGACCGCTATCGGATCGCGGTCGCCCCGCTCCCCGACCACGACGGCCCGACGGTCGGTCTCGCGGAAGGCGGCGTTTTTCTCGGCTGGCTGCTGCTCGATGATACGATCCGCCCCGAAGCGCCGGAGGCCATCGGGATGCTGCAAAACCTCGGCATCGGCCGCTTCCTGCTGCTGACAGGCGATCGTCTGGCCGTCGCGCAGCGCGTGGCCCAACGGACCGGCATCGACGAGCTGGCGGCCGAAGTACTGCCGGCCGAAAAGCTGCAGCAGGTGCAGCGGGCCGTCAGTGAAGGATGGCGCCCAATGGTGGTTGGCGACGGGATCAACGATGCGCTGGCGCTCAAGGCCGGCGCCGTCGGTATTGCTATGGGCAGCAACGGCGCCGATATCGCGCTGGCGTCCGCCGACGTGGTGCTGACCGGCAGCGACTTACGCCGTCTGCCGCTGGCGGTAAGGCTCAGCCGCCAGTGCCGCGCCACCCTGCGGGTCAACGTCTTTATCGGCCTTGGCTGGACGATTTTAATCGTAATTGCCGCGGCGATGGGGCTGCTCGGCGCAGCGGGAGCCCTGGTGGCGGCGATATTGCACAATCTCAGCACCCTGCTGGTGCTGCTGAATACCGGGAGGCTGCTGCAGTTCGATGCCCGGCGCGGGAAAGATGAGCGCGCGGGTCGCGAACCGCGAAGGTAGAACAGATGCCCCGCCGTCCGGACCGTTTGAGACCGGACGCGGGCAAGCGGGAAATCCCGCACGAAGAGCAATTTGCCCCGTGAATCGACAGCGCTGCAAACGACAAAAAGCCTGCTTAGTTTCCTAAGCAGGCTTCTTTAATATGGCTCCTCTGACTGGACTCGAACCAGTGACATACGGATTAACAGTCCGCCGTTCTACCGACTGAACTACAGAGGAATCGTGTGAACGGGGCGAATATTAACGGCGACGCCCGGCCTTGTCAAAGGCTGTTTCGCACATTTCAAACCGTTTGCCGATTTATTCTCCACTTTGGGCGAAATTTGTCGTTCCGCCCAGAAAATGGTTAGGTTTCGCGCACCTGGCTTTTGCTTCGAGGATATTTCCACAGCCAGCGCCCGCTGACCATCCGGCAGTAAAACAGCGCGCCGCGTACCGCCCAGTCGAGCACCATCCCCAGCCACACGCCAATCACGCCCATGCCGAGCACGATGCCCAGCGTATAGCCCGCTACGACGCGGCAGCCCCACATCCCCAGCATCGACACCCACATGGTGTAGCGCACGTCGCGAGCGCCTTTAAACGCGCACGGCAGGGTCCAGGACATCGCCCAAATCGGCATAAAGAAGGCGTTCAGCCACAGCAGCTCTTTAACCACCACTTTGACATCCTCTTCGCTGGTATAGAACGAGGCGATCAGGTTAGCAAACGGCGCGGTTCCCCACGCAATTACCGTCAGGATGATGGTCGATAGCCAGAATACATGCCACGCCTGGCGCTCCGCCTGCCCAATCTGGCCTTTTCCCAGCCGGGTGCCGGTAATGATGGTCGACGCGGAGCCCAGCGCGTTTCCCGGCAGATTAATCAGCGCGGCGAAGGAGAAGGCGATAAAGTTGCCGGCAATGACGTTGGTTCCCATGCCGGCGACGAACATCTGTGTCAACAGCTTGCCGCCGTTGAACAGCACCGATTCGATGCTCGCCGGGATGCCAATGCCCATCACTTCCCAGATAATGGCAAAGTTAAGCGGTTTGAAATAGCTCTTCAGCGAGATGCGCAGCGCGGGGTTAAAGCCGACGGCCAATACCCACACGATCGCCACCGCTCCGATGTAACGGGCGATGGTCAGCCCCAAACCTGCGCCGACGAAGCCGAGCCCCGGCCACGAGAAAACGCCGTAAATCAGGATGCTGCTGATAATAATGTTGATGATGTTCATCCCGCCGTTAATCAATAGCGGAATTTTGGTATTGCCTGCCCCGCGCAGCGCGCCGCTGCCGATCAGCGCAATCGCCGCCGCCGGGTAGCTCAGCACCGTCAGCTCCAGATAGGTTAGGGCCATATCCTTAACCTGGGGCGAGGCGTCGCCGGCGACAATATTGATAATTTCTTTGCCGAAGGCGTGTATCACCACCGCCAGCAAAATGGAGAATAGCGTCATAATTGCCAGCGACTGCCGCGCGGCCGCGCGCGCGCGTCGTGGATCGCGCTTGCCGAGGCTAAAGGCAACCACCACCGTCGTACCGAGATCGATGGCGGCAAAGAACGACATGATCACCATATTAAAGCTGTCGGCCAGCCCAACCCCGGCCATCGCCTCTTTACCCAACCAGCTCACCAGGAACGTACTGACTACGCCCATCAGCAAAACGCAGCTATTTTCCAGCAAGATGGGGACCGCCAGCGGGCTGATTTCACGCCAGTAGAGTACGCGATAACTCTTACGTTTTTTGAACCAGGATGTTCGTTCTACGACCCTGCGTACTGCGGATGTGACGTTCAAAGGAGACCTTAGTGAGAAAAGTTGAAACTACATTTCAAATGATGATAGAGAAATGCTAATCCTGCAAAGCATTTTTCCTTCTAAATTGTCGGTAATTACAACAAATTGTTGATAGAAGCGGCGGTTGGCCGACAGGGGCAGAATAGATGTTTGACAAAAATTTTTTCGCCGCTAAGATACGACCCCACACGATTCCTCTGTAGTTCAGTCGGTAGAACGGCGGACTGTTAATCCGTATGTCACTGGTTCGAGTCCAGTCAGAGGAGCCATATTGAAGAAGCCCGCTTAAGGAAACTTAAGCGGGCTTCTTGTTTTTACATTAATCCTGAACGCTGGCGTAGCGCAGGTTATCCTTTGGCAAAATTCGCCTGAATACGCTGTTGCAGGTAATCTTCAGCGCTGATGGCCGGGTATTTCGCCTGCGGCCCCAATATTTCAATGTCCTTGTTTGCCTGACAGAAAAACGCCAGGCTGTAGCGTGCTCCCTGATACTCACCTGGCAACGGATTTCTCACCCGATGGAAATTTGACGGCAGCTGGTCGTCACTCCAGCGCATCAGCATGTCGCCAATATTACAGGTGATCACGTCCTCACGCGGTTCGATGCTGGTCCACTGCTGGCTTTCGCGATCTTTGCCGGGGCAAACCTGTAATCCTCCCTGACCGGGACGCTGGAAAAGCAGCGTCAGACAGTCAAAATCCGTATGCGCCCCGGCACGCCACATCCCCTGCTCCGACTGCACGGTGGCATAGTAGTGCAGCATACGCAGCGTACTCTGATAGCTTTTCTGTTGCGGATCGTGCGCCTTTTCGAAAAAGTGCTCAGGAAACCCTAACCGAAGGGCAAAACATGAAAGCAACTTCATGCCCAGTTGCCAGCATTGCGATTCGAAATTTAGCATCGTGCGTTTAAACGCCGGTAGCTCATGTTCAGCGGGCCATAGCGGGTCCATCAGCGGACGGGTTATCTGATAGGATTCTTTCTGATCCGGCGTTTGGGTCGACGGGCGCACCTGGGATTTATTTTCCCACCCGGCGTTGCGCGACAGCGGGTAGCGGGCTTTGATCTCCCCCGGCAGCGCGAAAAAGGCTTCCGTCATGCTGAATGCCTGCCGGATGTCGTCCAGCGCGATACCGTGATGACTCACCTGAAAGAAGCCGATTTCCACTGCTGCCCGCCACAGTTCGTCGGCAATCTCGTCTTTACGGTTGGCGAAATCCGACAGATCAATACAGCGAACCTCACGGGCAAAAGTCTCTTCGCCCATTGCGCCCATCGTCGCCTCTTTTTCCAGTTCCTGTAATGCATAGCTTTGCGTTTGAGTTGATTGCGCCACTGTTTTTATCCTTCTTAATCAAAAGAGTTAGCCTACTGCGCGCTGTTGCAGAGTGCGCACCGCCGATATTGCCTGATGGCGCATTGCGTCCAGATCGAGGCCGGGGATCGCATCGTTTTCGACGATAACGCGACCATTGATCATCAGCGCCCTGAGCGAAGCCCGCCCACCGCAAGCCACCGGGCCAATCGCCATGTCGTGCAGGCCGAAATAGCGAGGGTCGTCCAGCCGGTAAATCGCGATATCTGCCAGCATGCCCACCTGCACGGTGCCACTTTTTTGCAGGCCAAGGATCTGTGCGCCACCAGCGCTGCCCCATCGCACAACGTCTTCAATCGTTGCCGCATCGCCGCCGCCCTCAAAGCTTCCGCCTTCATAACGCGGCTTCGCCTGCATGCCTTTTCTGGCACGCTGCAAAAGCCAGGCGGCGTGCGCCTCACTTTGCATGTCGGCGGCCTCGTTCGAGGCTGCGCCGTCAACGCCCAGAGAGATGGGGACACCCGCCTGTTCCAGTGCCAGCAAATCCGCAATGCCGCTGCCCAGCCGTCCATTACTTTGAGGACAGTGCGCAATGCCGGTACGCGTCTGCCCCAGCATCGCTATCTCCTGCGGCAGCAGTTTCACCAGATGCGCAAACCACACGTCATCCCCCAACCAGTCGTGCTCGGCGCAAAACTGCACCGGAGTCATATTAAATTTGGCGCGCGCTGCATCGAGATAATCCACCGTTTCAGACAGGTGGCTGTGCAGCCGGATACCTAAATTTCGTGCCAGTTTCGCCATTTCGCGCAGCTGCGGGCCAGGTGCCGAATGCAGCAGCGTGGTCGGGGCCATCACCACGCGGCGCAACGACGTCGGCTCCGGGCAGTGATAGCGGCTGACAAGGCGCTCCATATCCGCCATGTAATGATCAAAACTCTCCGGGCGCAGCGCCTGCGGCAAATCCTGCTCAATCGTCCGCCCCTGCGTAGCGCCACCGCGGCACAGCACTATGCGCATCCCCAGCGCCTTGCCCTCATCGAACAGGATCTCCGAGGTGTCAAACGGCATATCCGGCCAGTAGAGATAGTTGTGATCGGCCACCGTGGCGCAGCCCGAACGCAACAACTCTGTTAAACCGATTCGCACCGCCAAACGAAAAGTCGGCTCGTCGAAGGTGGCACGAAAACGATAAGGCGTGGCGCTTAACCACGCAGTCAGGCTTTTATTCAGCCCCTGAGGTTCTCCTTTAAGCAACGACTGAAACAGGTGATGGTGAGTATTGACCCAGGCCGGATAGACCACACAGTCACGTGCGTCGAGCAACCGCTCATCCGCCAGTGCCGTCAGGGAGCCAATGGCCTCGATCACGCCATCGCGGACGCGAATATCTGTCCCGGCGTGGCGCGCCGCACTCCCCGCTAATCCGGTCAGGATCGCGTGCGCGTTTTTAATCAGCAATGATTGAGATGACATTGCAACGCTCCTCAAGGTTTAACCTGCATGTGCTCAACAAACTCCGTGGTATAAGCCTGTTTCCAGTCGGTATCTGCCTTTAACAGTTTGGCGTTGACCATGAAATCACGGGTTTTCTGCCAGCGGTTTTGCGTCATGGTGCCCCAGCCTTGCGTTGCCGCATCGCCACCGTCAATCAGGTGATGCTCTTTGATTTGCTGAACGCCCCAGGCCAGCAGATCATCGGTCATTTTCGGATTATCCTTTTTAATTAGCGCGTTACCTGACGACGGGTCCTGCAGATAGCTGACCCAACCCTCCATTGACGCACGTACGAATTTCGCCATCGCTTCTTTACGGCTGCTGACAAGATCCGGACGCGTGATCAAAATCCCGCCATAAGGGGGATATCCGTGTTCCGAGAAGAGGAAGAAATTAGATTTCACCCCGGCCTTCTGCGCCTGAAAAACCTCCGAGCTGACATAGGCTTGCTGCGCAACATTATCGTCGGCAACAAAGGGCTGAATGTTAAAGGTATAGGGGCGAACCTGTGAGTCGCTGAGCTGGTAGCGCGCCTTAAGCCACGGCCACCAGGTCGATTGCCCTGAGCTGGACACCAGAATGGTTTTGTCCTTCAAACCGTCGAGGGAAGTGACGGAAGCGTGCGTCAGCAGACCCTGCGGGTCGAACTGGAACGGAGCCGCGATGGCTTTGGCCTGAAAACCCCGCTGTACTGATTCGAGCAACTGGAGGTCGTAGCCGATTATCACATCGGCGCGTTTTGACAACAGCAGCTGCATGCCGTTGATCTGCGGGCCACCGGACTGAATGCTGACATCCAGCCCGTAGCGTTTGTAAATGCCTGTCGCCAGCGCCTGATAATACCCGCCCTGCTCCGCCTGAGCATACCAGGACGTCAGCAATACGAGTTTCTCATCAGCGTGAGCCGGCAGTGAAAACAGGCCAGGAACCAGCGCGCTCAGCACGCAGCAAGATAGGGGAATGCGGGATATTAACTTCATTACTCCTCTCCTAATCATCGCCGGAGGGAGAACGAGCAGACGCAGCTCAGCCCCCTGACCGGCTCAAAATGAACCGCGAAATAGTTGCTGAGCAATGTCCCGCGCAGTTATCTGCACTGACCGCTTCTACTCATTTTTTACTATACAAAAAGGATGCCAACTCCGCGGGTGCACTCTCTATGCGCCTTCTCAGGGGAGCGGATTTCATCGGCCTGCAACTTTTGATTCATCTCGGAGCGTGCTGCACCAAATAAGTGCGTATTAACGTGGGTCCTGGCCGGGCATTTGAATCTGGCTAAAGAGCATTTCCAGTTGTTTAAGCATCATCGAAGCCGCCAGGGAAAGCTGTCTTGCCGGAGCCACGCACAGCGACAGCGTGAAGGTTTTTAATTGCGGATCGGTCAGCGGAATAAACTGCAATTCGTCGTTTTGTACCTCATCCATGATATCGAGCCAGCACAGAATACCGATGCCAATTTTCTCTTTAATCAGGGAGCGGATCATATGAATGTTATTTGAAACGGCGACCTCATTAATCATGTCCCCGTTGATATTCATCAGCGCCTGAACTGGCTCGGCAAGCATCAGCGGCGCAGAAGGCAGGATGAACGGATATTCCATGCACTGATTAAAACGGACACCGCTTTTGTCCCCAAGCGGATGCCCTTTCGGCACCACGACGCCGAGTTCAATTTCGGCAAAGGCCCGCACCTGCAGCTCTTTGGAGCTTTGCGGGTTCAGCATAAGCCCGAAGTCAGCATCGCCCGACATCAGCGCCTGCTGAATATCGACGTTGTTCATCGTTGTCAGGGTGAATGAAATGTTCGGGTAGTCGAGATGCACCTTTCTGAGCATCGCCGAGAAAAAATGCCGGTTGATAGCGTCGATGGTGGCGATCCTCACATGCCCTCTGCGCAGCCCCCGCAGGTCGTCAAGCTGTTCGCAAACGCGGGAAAAATCTTTTTTCCAGTTGTTGGCGGCATGTAACAAAAGCTCACCAGCAGCCGTCAGCCGCAGCCCGGTGGGATGTCGTTCAAACAGGGGCATCGCCAGCTCGTTTTCAACCCGCAGTATCTGCCGGTCAATTGACGAAGCGGCGACATGCAGGGTTTCGGAGGCCTTGCGAAACGAGCCCTGGCGGGCAACCTCAGTGAAGTACAGCAAAAACCGGGAGAATGCGAACATTGTGTAGTGCTCTCTTTTATGCAACGGGACGTGCGAATCAAAGCGCTGGACGCAACAGTTTTATAACAATAACGTAGCTTTCATTGCAACGGGAACAATCGTTTCATCGCTTTAAAAGCAAAATTTTCGCCTCCTTCTTACTATAGCGGCGGATTGTGCGGCGAACGGGTTGAACTTTCCCTTTAATGAATGGCTTATCAAATTAAATACGGTAAATGACAATGAAAGATGCCGGAGTAATTCCTGTCACAATAAAAACGGTCGATATAAATGGTGAAGGAAATATTTCATTGCAGCTTGTTGCGCAGCACAAGAGGTTATTACCGGCTTATTCCCCCGGCGCCCATATTGATGTTTTCATTCCTGAGATCGGGGCCCGACAATATTCTCTTTGTACCGAAAGCAGCAGCCGGGAATATTATGAAATTTGCGTAAAACTGGCGGAAAAGTCCGCCGGCGGTTCGCACTTCATTCACCATCATTTCCGCCCTGGCGATAACCTGACCATCTCGGCACCGCGCAACCATTTCCCATTGCCCGATGCGGGACGATATCTGCTGTTTGCCGGGGGTATCGGCATCACCCCGTTGCTAACCATGGCGGAGTACATAGCTGAGCAACAGATTGAATTTGAAATGCATTACTACATTTCAGACACGGCACAAACGGCGTTTATATCACGCCTGAACACGCCCGCACTGGCCGGTCATGTTTTTTTGCATTGCAGCGCGGCAAACGATTCTCTGCGCGACAAAACGCCCCCAAGCCTGCGTCAGGCCGATCGGAATACCCGCGTGATGGCCTGCGGCCCGGACGGATTTATTCAGCGTTTGCAGGACATTATGCAGGAACACCACTGGCCAGCCGAAAATTTATCTTTTGAGCGTTTTAGCAACGCCAATATGAATAATGACACCGACGGGCAGGAATTCTATATTCAGCTTAATTCTACCGGCAAACGTTATTTAGTCAGCCCGCGCCAAACCATTGCCGAAGTTTTATTAAGCGCCCGGGTCGATATTATGCTGTCGTGCGAACAGGGTATTTGCGGCTCCTGTATCACCGACGTGATCGACGGGATCCCTGACCACCGGGATTGCGTGCTGACTGACGAAGAGAAAGCCGCGAACACACAAATTACGCTGTGCTGTTCGCGATCCAAAAGCCCCGTACTGGTCCTTGACCTGTAATGCCAACGCGGAGTCTCAAGATGAGTATCTCAATCCCCACATCACCGCTTAATGGCATTGCTAACGTGCGCCTCCCCGCGTGGCTGCTTCCCGGCGACTGGCCCGTGCAGGCGGGGGAACCGGTGACGGCCGATTTGCGCTTTGACGCAGGGAAAATTACGTCACTGATGCCCAGCCAGCCGCAGCAGGATCACTTGTGGAATGCCCACGGCGCACTGGCGCTTCCGGGGCTGATTGAACCTCACGCACATCTCGATAAAACCTTCACTATTGGCCGCAGCCGACCGTCCAAACCGGGTCTGCTGGCCGCCATTGAAACAATGCATCAGGACCGCCAGCACTGGACGGCGGCAGACCTTCATCAGCGCGCAAAGCAAGGGCTGACGTGGGCCGCCGCTCACGGCGTAACGCATTTGCGCACCCACATTGACTGGTTCGACATCCTCCCGCCCATGGCCTGGTTCGAGCTGGCAAATATCAGGCAGCCGGGCGTCACCCTGGAACGCGTCGCTCTGGTCCCGCTGAGTTTTTTTGCCGACGCAGAGGCCGCTGACCGCATCGCGCGCGCGGTGGCGCAAAGCGGCAAAGACTGCCTGCTGGGGGGCTTTATCCACTCCTCAAATTGGGACCCGGCGGCCATGACCCATCTGCTGCGCAGCGCCGCCCTCTGGCAGCTGAATCTGGACCTGCACATTGACGAAGAGCTTTCTGACGTGGCGCACGGCCTGACCTGGCTGGCGCGTTATTTGTCGGAGAATGAATTTAGCGGCCACATCAGCTGCAGCCACGGCTGCGCGCTATCCTCCGGCAGTGAGCAACAGGCGCACGAGGTGCTGAGTTTACTGGCGGCACAGCGCGTCACGCTGATTGCGATGCCGATGACCAACCTGCTGTTGCAAGATGCCGTGACAAACCGTACGCCACGCCAGCGTGGCATCACGCTGTTGAAAGAAGCGCAGGCGGCGGGCATTCCGGTGCTGCTGGGCTGCGACAACGTGCAGGATGCTTTTTGCCCGGCAGGCAGCTACGACCCGCTGGATACGCTGATCTGCGCCCTGTTCTCACTTCAGCTGGAAAACGTCTTTGACCAGCAATCGCGTCTTATCTGTGATGTGGCGGCACTGACCGGTGACGTCGCCGCAAATCGTCCGCTGGCTGTTGGCACCGAGGCCAGTTTGATCCTCTTCCCAGGCAGCGACAGTCTGACCTGGCCTTTAAACAGCGCGGCCCGTCTGGTTATCCACCACGGCAGGCTGACCCACCAGCGCACGTGGAATCAGGAGTGACCCCATGAGTCTTGAAGCAGGAGCGGGCAAACCGCTCGCCAATTATGCCGCCTGGCGTCGCGCCGGTGATTTTGTCTTTCTCTCCGGCATGATTCCCGTCAATCCGCAGAGCGCGACGATCGTGCGGGGTTTTCAGGATATCCCCGACCCTGCACGCCGGTTACTGGGCGAAACCGGCGAATTCTCAACCGATGCCAAACAGGGGCCGGTTCTGGCACAAAGCTGGTATGTGCTCGAAAGTATCCGCCTCACGATTGAAGAAGCCGGAGGGCAAATGAGCGATGTGATCAAGCTGGTGCAGTACTTCCGCAATCTCGATCACTTTCCTTACTACAGCCGGGTCAGAAAACTTTTTTACCCCGATCTGCCACCGGTTTCTACCGTCGTGCAGGTCAGTGAAATGCTGCCCAGCGCCGAGGTGCTGATTGAAGTTGAAGCGACGGCCTGGTTACCGCAATCCCGCCTAACCCAATAATGTCCGACCACGAGGCACAGCATGATTAACGGCTACATTCCCGCAGAGCGGTTTCTCCCCTTCCTGAGCTGGACAGCGATTGCAGCCCTGCCAGACAAAGCCAATACCGTGATCGTATTGCCAACCGGCGCAATCGAACAGCACGGGCCGCATCTGCCGTGTTCGGTTGATAGCGTGATTTCCTCGGGGGTGGCGGGTTATGCGCTGGCACGGCTGCCGAAGGCGATCCCGGCCTACGCCATCCCGCCGGTAACCTACGGCAAATCAGATGAGCATCTGAATTTCCCCGGCACGCTGACCTTAACCGGTGACACGCTGCTGCAAACGATTTTAGAAATTGCCGAATCTCTGTACCGCGCCGGATTCCGTAAATTGCTGATGATCAACGGTCATGGCGGGCAGCCGCAGGTGTTGCAAATGGCATCACGGGAAATGCGCCTGCGCCACGGCGACATGATTATGATCCCTCACGACGTGTTTCGCGTGCCCAACGTTGAAAACGAGTTTCTGAGCGCGCAGGAACAGAAGATGGCGATGCACGCAGGTCACAGCGAAACGGCGGTGATGCTGGCGCTGGCCCCTGAATGCGTCCACATCGAACGCGCGGTCGCCAATTACCCCCCGGAGTTCCCTTGTCCCACGCTGTCGTCAGGTCGCCCGGCGGCGGCGTGGGCTTCCTATGATTTTGGCCCGAGTGGCGTCATTGGCGACCCGACCGGCGCTACCGCCGAACAGGGGCACGCGATCCTCGATTCGCTGGCGGCAAGCTGGGCACAGGCGATTACCGAAATCCATCATATGGAATGGAAAGTACGCAGCGAGCCAACCTGGGGGAAACACCACTGGAACGGTTTTGTGCAAACCACTTTTACTCCTCCTCCGTCTTCTTTTGTTTCTAAATAAAGGAACCCTTGCGATGAAAATACGGCGTACATCTTCTTATATCCTCCTTGCCCTGCTGCTGGCCGGGGTTTCCACCGCCAGCATGGCGGAAGAGAAATTCACATTCATCACTAACTGGTACGCTCAGGCGGAGCACGGGGGTTTTTACGACGCGCAGGCCAAAGGTTTGTATAAAGCGGCGGGGCTGGATGTCAACATCAAGATGGGTGGTCCGCAGGTGAACGTCATGCAGCTGATGGCCGCCGGGCAGGCTGACTGTACGCTTGGCGACAACGGCCAGGCGCTGGAAACCTGGCAGGCAGGCGTTCATGCGGTCACGGTGGCGACCGTGTTCCAGCATTCACCTACCGTCTTCATCAGCCATGACAAGGTGGATAAAGCGCAGGAGCTGAAAGATAAAACTTTCCTGCTGGCCACGGAGGCTTACACCTCCTTCTGGCCGTGGGCGAAGAGCGAGCTGGGGCTGTCCGTCGCGAAGATTCGCCCTTACACCTTCAGCGTGCAGCCCTTCCTGGCAGACAATAATCTGGTGCAGCAGGGCTATGTCACTTCCGAACCGTTCTCGGTCGAAAAAGGTGGCAAACCTTTCTACGTCTACATGCTCAGCGACTGGGGCTATCCGCCTTACGGCAACTCAATTATCTGTATGGCCGATACGGTTAAAAAACGCCCGGCCGCAGTCGCCGCCTTCGTAAAAGCCTCTATGCAGGGCTGGAAAGAATATTTGCAGGACCCGACCGCAGGCAACGTGCTGATCGCCAAGGCTAACCCGCGCATGGGTGCCGATCAGATTGCCTTTGGTATCGCGCAGATGAAGAAGTATGAGCTTGTCACCGGCGGCGATGCGCAAACCGGCGGTATCGGCATCATTACTGAACCCCGGCTGAAAAAGACCTGGGAGATGCTGGTGAAAAACAAGCTGATTGACGCGGATAAAGTGCCGTTTGAGCAGACCTATACCCTCGAGATGATCAAAAACGCGAAGGTTATGCCATGAATTCAGCCCCTAAACTGACCATGATGAGCGATGTTCGCTCACCTCTCCCCTCGCCGATACCGGCTATTGAGGTGCTGTCGGCGGAGAAAATTTACAGCAACGGCACGCGTGCGCTTTTGCCAGTCAATCTCACGATTAATCAGGGGGAATTTGTGACGCTGCTCGGCCCGTCGGGCTGTGGCAAAAGTACGCTATTAAAGATGGTCGCCGGCCTGGTTGAACCCAGTGACGGCAAGCTGGTGCTGTGGCGGCGCGACAGCCGTGAAAAAGTGCAGGTGCCGCTTTCTTTTGTGTTTCAGGAGGCCACGCTGATGCCGTGGAGCAACGTGCAGAACAACGTACGTTTACCGCTGGATCTGGCGGGTGTGCCTCGTGCCGAAGCCAACACCCGCGTCAGTGAAGCGCTGGAGCTGGTGGGACTGGAGAAATTTGCCAACGTATTGCCGCGCGAACTCTCGGGCGGCATGCAGATGCGCGTGTCGATTGCCCGCGGGCTGGTGACGCGCCCGAAACTGCTGCTGATGGATGAACCCTTTGGCGCACTCGATGAAATAACCCGTAATAAGCTCGACAGCGACCTGCTGCGCCTGTGGCGTGAACAGGGGCTGACGGTGGTGTTCGTCACCCACTCTATCCACGAGGCCGTGTTTTTGTCGCAGCGGGTGATCATGATGGCCGCGCGGCCAGGCCGGGTGGTGGAAGATATCGCCATCTCCGAACCGTTCCCGCGCAGCGAAGATTTTCGCGTCAGTCCGGCTTTTTCACGGTATGCGAAGCAATTGCAGGACAGCCTGCTGCAAGCCAGCCAATCGGGTATGGAGTAAAAATATGCACACACAAAAATCCTCTCCGTGGATCAACAACCCCACGTTTCGCAAAGTGCTTTACCCGGCAGTCGTAGCAGTCATCATGGTTTTGCTGTGGCAGGGCTGGGTGAGCTATTTCAAAATCCCTCAGTTTCTGGTGCCTTCACCGGGGGTGACGCTGCAAAGCCTGTGGACCAATCTGGGTTCGCTGACGATGTCGCTGCTGTTTACGCTGAAAATCACCCTGATCTCATTTTTACTCTCGATCATCATCGGCGCAGCGGTGGCATTTGTGCTGGTGCAAAATCGGTTTGTTGAAACCGCACTGTTTCCCTACATCGTGTTCCTGCAGGTGACACCGATTGTGGCCATCGCACCGCTGATTATTATTTGGGTCAAAGACACCACGCTGTCGCTGGTGGTGTGTTCGACGCTGATGGCGGTATTTCCGATTATTTCCAATACCACGCAGGGGCTGCGCAGCGTATCGCCGGGTCTGCTGAGCTATTTCCAGCTCAACCACGCCAGCCGTTTGCAGATACTGATCCGTTTACGCATTCCTTCCGCCCTGCCTTATTTTTTTGGTGCGCTGCGGATTTCCAGCGGCCTGTCGCTGATCGGTGCCGTCGTTGCCGAATTTGTTGCAGGCGCTGGCGGCAATAACACCGGCCTGGCCTATCAGATTTTGCAGGCAGGATACCAGCTGGACATCCCGCTGATGTTTGCAGCCCTGCTGTTAATTTCCCTCACCGGCATCGCGCTGTTTGGCGTGATGTCATGGATTTCAAGGCGCGTTCTCAGCGCCTGGCATGAAAGCGAAGCCGTGCAATCTCATTAACCTCACTCATGATTAGGCAGGAAGAAGATGGACAGTGAACAACGTAAACATGCGCTTGCCCTGATACAGCAGGCGCTGCCCGATCTAGACTGGACTTTGCAGGCGGCAAAGGTCAAACGCCTTTCACGCGATTTTCACTGGTTCAGCCCGGTGCTAAAACAACGGCTCGAAGACAAACAGGCCGATGCCGTGGTCAGGCCACGTAACGAAGAAGAGCTGATTTTACTGGTTAAAGCCTGCGTTCAACACCAGCTGCCGCTGATTTTGCGGGGCGGCGCGACCGGCAACTATGGTCAGATGGTGCCCCTGGAGGGCGGGATGTTGGTCGATATGACCGGACTCAATCAGATATGCGAACTGGGTGACGGCGTGGTTCGTGCTCAGGCGGGTATCCGGCTGGCCGAGATCGAGGCAGTCACGCGCCCTGCGGGCTGGGAGCTACGCTGCATGCCGTCAACTTATCGGCTTGCCAGCCTCGGCGGCCTTTACGGCGGCGGCTTTGGCGGCATTGGCTCAATCAACTACGGCCCGCTGGGCGCGCCAGGTAATGTGCTTAGCGTAAAAGTGATGACGATGGAGGCCGAGCCGCGCATTCTGCAGATTCCTGCCCCGCAGGCGCTACTGCTGCACCATGCCTACGGTAGCAATGGGATCATTCTTGAGGTAGAGCTGGCACTGGCACCGCTTCACCGGTGGATAGAGCGGCTGGACGTGTTTGATGATTTCACCGACGCGCTGGATTATGCCAACGCCTTTGCCCGCTCTCCGGGGCTGGTAAAACGCCAGTTGGCGCTGCTCGCCGCGCCGATCCCGAGTTATTTCAGTCACCTAAACGTGCACTATCAGGCAAATCAGCATGCCGTCATCAGCGTTATTGCGCAGGAAAGTGAGGGATTCTGTGCCGGTCTGTTGGAAAAATACCGCGGGCACAGCGCCGTGCGTCAGACCGCCGACGAGGCGCGTGAAGCCAATGCATCACTGATGGAATATTGCTGGAACCACACAACGCTGCACGCCCTTAAAATTGATAGCTCTCTCACTTATTTGCAGACGGCGTTTAATTATACGAATTATCATCAGCAGATTATCGATATGGCGGCTTTATTCGCCGACGAGGTTATTTCGCATATCGAATTCCTCCGTGACACCGATGGAAATATAACCGCCAGCGGATTGCAATTAGTACGTTACTCCAGCGAAGAACGGCTGAACGAAATAATATCCACCTTCCGTGATAATGACGTAAAAATAAACAACCCCCATGTTTATCAAATTGAAGATGGTAAACAAGGAGACATTAAACCCGAGGTTGTTTCTGTGAAAAAATGCCTTGATCCCAATGGGTTACTTAACCCTGGCAAGCTCAGAGGCTGGGAAGTCCGCAACACATTGATTTTAGATAACGATCCTCTTTTATTGCCTGACAGATAAAAATAACTATTACCTCCCTCCCTTTTATAAAAAATCGGGATAGTAACCGTTTGTGCACTACCCGATAAAAAAATTATTGGCCGTCTTCTCTGCCGGCTGAAGACATTATATTTTTTTACCAGGAAGATATTAATGAAAAGTAATAAATTCAACTTTACGCTAAAGTTGGGCGCAATCGTCGTTTCTCAGGCATTATTTATGGGCCATACGCTGGCGGCCACGCCTGCTGCATCCGGCTGCACGGCAGGCGTGGCTGATTCCCTGACCGAAATGTTCACCTGCGGCTCGGTCACCGGCAGCCTGCGTACCCTGTATTACTCCACCCATAATGCCTATTTTTCGCCAGGCTACTCTCAGGACACCGTCAGTTACGGCGGCAGCGTGAAGTATGCAACAGCGGAATACTACGGCCTGAGCCTTGGCGTCAGCGGTATTCTCCAGCGCGGTATTTCGCATAACGACGACCATCTGATCGCCGAACTCGGCCCTAACCAGACCGGCGTGGGCGAAGCTTATCTGAGCTACCACTATCAGGACTTCCGCATTACAGCCGGTGACCAGCGCATCAATATTCCCTTTATCGGCGACTATGACTGGCGTATCACACCGATTCTATTCCGCGGTGTTGACACTCATTACGGCGACAGCGACAACTTCCTGCACGCCACCAAAATCACCCGCTACAAACCGTGGGGCGACGACCAGTTCCTCAATACCACTGCTTATACTGATGCCGACGGTACCACCAACGGCATGTGGGGTGTTGGCGGCGGGCGTGCCGTTAAGCTGGATAATAAAAAGCTTAACGGCCAGCTTTGGTACGAGAATTACGATAACTACAGCAGAATAGTGTACGCCGACAGCTTCCTGTCCTGGTCTGATTCACCGTCCCAGCCAAAAATCGGTGTTCAGTTTATTCGTGGCCTGAGCGAAGGCAAAGCGCTGGCTGGCGAAGTTAACAGCACCAGCTACGGTGCACAGTTCGTGATGAATTTCACCCCGGTATTGAAATGGTCCCTGAACTACGACCACATCGCCGCCAACGGTAATGCCTACGGTAACGGCGCGCTGGTGACACCTTACGCACACAACACCTCCTCCGGCCCATATTTTGCGCAACCGTTCTTCACCAGCACTCAGGATCTCGGCAGCGGCAATGCTTACTCAACCGATCTGAACTGGACCGCTACCGACAATATCTCTTTGGGCAGCCGCTATTCCTTTATGGATTTGACCGCCAGCGCCGGCGCATCCAGCAGCAATCAGTCTGAATATCTGGTGTACGGTACCTACAGTTTTGATGGCGTACTCAAAGGGTTGAGCATCACGGATTTTGCCGGTGTGCAAACCACCTCAACGTCGGACAAAAATTTCTGGCAGAACCGTCTTGCCCTGGAATATGATTTTTAAATATCCCTTAGTGCGGCGGTAATGTCACAGCGGTTTTCTGCGCGTCTGGCTGCACCTTGTGCAATGCCTTTTCAGCCCGCGCTGCGGCCGCACTTTCCCCCCTATCCCGCACTACCTGCACAAGCAGACGCAGTTGCCCGACGCTCAGGCCAACCCGCAAACTGGCACGCGTGTGTGGCAGCCGCGTTGCTCCCATTCCCGGCGTGGCGGATAAAGCGCCAACCGCCCGCTCAAGCCCACCTGCTAACCTGTTTTGTGATTGTTGCGCTTCACCGCCGGTTAGGCTTTATGTGGTTCATGAAGCCTTCAGGAAATACCTCAGCATCATGCTCATCTAAGCAAAAAATAAGAGGCTTATCAGACACAACCTACACCCCTGCAGCTATATTTGCTGTAAATAAAAGCATGTCTTTAAAAACAGTATTGACACTACTTTCAAAATGGGTAAATTAGGAATCAACAGCGGTGAAGTGGTAGTTCGCTGTTATAAGTTGAAAGTGTTAGTAAGGTAACAAAAGTAATTTGCGATAAAGGCCACGTATTTTGTTGTATGGGATTACGGATGCTAAGAAGCGTTTTTTTACATCGGTAATGTTTTAAGGCCACGTAGTTAGGGTAGTTAATCGCAAATCTGGGGAAGTAGCGCGACGATGTAAGGCTATGTTTTTAAAGTTATTGCTTGCGATTGAGTTGGGTACGTTAGTTAAGTTAAGCGATCGCAACGGAAGTCAGGCCACGCATCAAAGAGTATATGTCGCGAGGGGATGTACTTGTTTAAAGTGCCATTTTTGAAGGTGATGAAAATGGTAGGGTAAAGTAACGAGAAAATAGAGGGAGGTTTTAGTTAGTATCAGCACCCAATATTATCTGTGATAAACGTGTACATTTAAAGCAGTATCATAAGCAGTACCCATATTAAGTCCATGAATGTTAAATCTTAAATCAGTAGTTCCTTAAAAGCCCTGGCTGCAACGGTCAGGGCTTTTTTGTATCTACTCCGTTGATCTTCTCTATCAATCGACTCCTGAGTGACGACCTCGTCCCTGTTCCCTAAGATCATTCAGCCATCTACGGGCATTACCGGAGCTGATTCCAGCCCGTCACAACGCCTGTCCTTAAGCTCCTCCCCATTGCCGGCAGTCGCACGGCCCGGCGTATTATGCTAAACCATGTCGCTGCAGATGTAGCCTGCTGGCTGTCGTTGCCGCTCATGCACTAAACGGAGGTTATCATGATTTTTTTGGGCCACGTCACTTCGCGGACATACCGGCACTGACCTGATCCTCCGCGCTGGTTAGCCAATTTTAGCTTTTATGAGCATCGTCAATCCGCGCCTATTGCGGCTGAGCCCGGCACGATCATTCAGGCGGTACAGAACCTGGACATGACGGCGGACCCGATTATTAACGCGCTGCTAAAACTGCGTAAATTACCCGGCAGATGCTATTAGCGTTTTACGCAGCATCCCTCCCCCCACACTGTTGACGTCAATGATTTTGGCTTTGCCACATTCACCCCGCTGCATCAAACCAGCCGGGAGCTGGTTCTCGGACTTACCGGCCAGTTCTGGCGGCCCACGATGGCGGTTCATCGCCTCCCCGACGCCGACGCATTCGCCCGCTTTAACGAGGCTGATGCCGCGAAGCTTATTCTGTGTTTTCGGGTCGTCACGGTCGACGGCGAGCACCGGCTGGTCACCGAGACCTTCGTGCACTGCCCTACCCCACGGGTAAAACGGCGCTTCGCCTGCTACTGGGGAGTTATCCGCCCGGCAAGCGGCTGGATCCGTCGGCGAACCCTGCTTGCGGTGCAGCGTCAGCTGGCGCTGGAAAACGGCGAGGGCTAGAGGTGGAATGAGGGAAAGGCAGACACCGTCAGATGTCTGCTTTAGCCTGCGGCGCGGACATTACCAGCCGCAGACGTTGGTCTCTTCATCTGATTCATAGCCGCGGACGATATTAACCAGATCCTTCACCGCATCGGCGGCAATGAGCGGGTCCTGTAATTCGACGAGGGTTGCAAACTCTTTATCTACCGATATGCCGTTATTATTATTCGTCACCGACAGAACAAAGCCTTTGCCCTGTTCATTATCCACCGACAGTGAACCAATAAGTTCTGCTACCGCCTGCACCGCAATATCTGGAACATAAAGCGCCATTGGTTTCAGATAGACTTTTGCTTGTTTTTCATCATTGTTGCCGTTAACAACCGCTAATGAATAGCCTTTATTTTCACTGTTCATAAGTTCAGCTTTATCCCTCTATCAGAATTTTAGGATCGACATAGAAATCCACGTTAAAAACGGTATCCTCCGTCAATGCTTCAATACGGTGCCATTTTTCCGCCGGAAAGACGCCGAACTGTCCGGCCTCTATCGTCATCGTTTCGACAGGCTCAGGGGCGGTTTCATCCGTATAGCCATAATAGCGTATAGCACCCTGCATGACCGCCAGACGAGGATAAACGCCCTGCCGCGTGCCGGCATCAAGATGTCGCTGCCAGATTGACGCCGGTGCCGTTTCTTTGGTCCATAGCGGGGTTGTGCGGGTATGCACGTAGTGGGTAGGAATAACGATACGCTGCATGATTCGGCCTCTCTTTCCGCACCATTGAGCACGGTCGGGAACGGGGAAATATATTGCATATGATATACCCCTTTTAATCACTGAGGGTATTATTTTTTAAGAAATTTCACTCTACCACTATTTATACCTAACAAGGATTATCTTTATTGAATATAAGGTAAGACGGATCGGTATTAACCGATCCGCAGTAAAGAATTAACCCTGAGCTATTTATTACTGGCGGTATTCAGCGGCCCCGGTTTGCCAATCAGGTAGCCCTGCACCAGGTCGCAGCCTAATTGCTGAAGAGATTTTAACTGCTCATCCGTTTCGACGCCTTCCGCTACGATCCGCATATGCAAGCTTTTACCCATGCTGATAATCAGCCGGACAATATCCAGGTCATCTTTCTGCGCGGGAATATTAATAACAAATGAGCGATCGATTTTAATCTTATCAAACGGGAAATAACTAAGTCGTGATAATGAGGAATATCCGGTACCGAAATCATCAATAGAAATCTGGATCCCCAGCTCGCGTAGCTGGCTGAGGATTTCTAAAGAGCGCGTGTTTTCATTAAACACATCTGATTCCGTAATTTCCAGGTCAAGGCGATGCGGATCCAGCTCCGTGTGCTTCAGCACCGAGATAACGGTATCGGTCAACGAGCTGTTGATCAGCTGAACGGGCGATACGTTAACCGACACTTTGAGCGGCGATGACCAGCTCGCCGCTTCCTCACAGGCGGTTTTAAGCACCCACTCCCCGAGCGGGTTAATCATGCCAATCTTTTCGGCGACGGGAATAAATAGTGTCGGCGGCACCATGCCGCGCACCGGATGGAACCAGCGCACCAGCGCCTCATAGCCATAAATCTCGCCGCTCATCGTATCGGCAATCGGCTGGTAGTACACGCGGAATTCACCGTTATCGAGCGCCTGCTGCAGGTCGTCCTCAAAGGACTTATTCTCCTGCAGGCGCTGGAGCATCCCCGGGCGGAAGATCTGGACGGTGCCCGGACCCTCTTTTTTCGCCTCATAAAGCGCAAGATCGGCGCATTTATATAAATAATCGGTACGGGTTTCCCGGTCAGAGATAACAATCCCGATACAGGCATCAATGTTGATCAGCGAATCATAAACCTGATACGGCTGGCTAATCTTTTCGCGGATCACCGTCGCCCGCGCCAGAGCCTGCTCTTCGCTTAAATCACAGGAGACCAGCGCAAACTCATCTCCCCCGAGCCGGTACAGGGTTTCGGAGGTTTTGCGGAAAAAGGAGAGCCGGCTGGCAAGATCCTGCAGCAGCTTATCCCCGGAATCGTGGCCCAGCGTATCGTTAACGTCCTTAAAATTGTCCAGATCGAACAGCATCACCACCGCCGAGCCGTTGTATGGCCGAACCTGATTGACGATCTCCTGCAGCTTTTGCCAGAAGGAGAGACGGTTCGGCATCCCGGTCAAGGAGTCATGATACGCGTCGTATTGCAAACGCCGGTTTTGTACCTGGAGCTTCTCTTTTGACGCCTGCAGATCGTTGGCCAGTAGCTTCATGCGGACGTGCGCGCGGCGCAGGTTGTTATTTTGCCGCAGCATTAACAGCCCTAAGGAAATACACATGGTGATCAGCAGAATGGAAATTATCGAATAGATAAAATAGAGGTTCTGTATTTTATCGTGGGTCAGGTTAACAATATTAATATCCTGCGCCAGCGACATTGACGCCAGCCCGGTCATGGGACCATCGAGCTCGCCCATGCGCTGCAAAATCGGCTTTGTCTGCTGCGGGGTGATGGTATCCAGCTGCTTATCAAGCTGATACAGAATCGCGATCAGGCTCTCAATCGTCGCCCTGCGCCTCGCATCCTTACGAATAAACTCACTCGGCTCCCCCTGCTGCAGCGGCTTGATCTGGCCCATCATGATCTCCAGACGCAGCCGGACATCGTCCCGATCGACCCCTTCAACGCCCAGGGCATAGGAGCCCAGATGCGCTTCCAGCCGCATATACTCAGAGACTATCTGCGCGATTGACCACGAATCGGTGTAGCGGGTCAACTTTTGCAGCTCGCTCTGTCGCTCATGCACCAAATAGGTAATGTATCCGGTGATAACAAAAAGCGACAAAATAATGGCAGTGAGTATTCGATTCAAGATCAAACCCTTAGAGCCTATCCCATTAGGCTGTTTTATTTATCAGTTTGCTCCTGGGCAGAGCTCAACATCTCCACGTACGCCGTATACGCCTT
The DNA here is from genome assembly GCF_902705905.1 of Klebsiella sp. 18074. Lineage (NCBI taxonomy): Bacteria > Pseudomonadati > Pseudomonadota > Gammaproteobacteria > Enterobacterales > Enterobacteriaceae > Klebsiella > Klebsiella sp. 18074. The sequence continues at coordinate 64,423 of NZ_CACSIS010000015.1, forward strand.
GATTCCTGAGCCCTGCCGGTGTCCAAACCCTATGCAACAATTACGCCTGGCGGGACAGGCTATTACTCAATAATAATTTTCGCAACCTGCCACGCCGAGCGGGAATAATAGATTTGATTTTGTAAATCAGGACTGCTGTCGTAAGGATAAACAATAAACAGCGGGCCCTTATCGCGAACCCGCATATATTCACCGTTCATTTTTAAAGCCAAAATAACGGGGAATTTATGGAAATCATCAATCGGCACGATCGTCGTATAGTCATTAAGGGCGATGACCCGCGCCGACTTACCCTTTGCCGCGACTAAGTCCATGAGCTTGCTAAGGGAAACTCCGTCAAAACGGATTTTCCCGGAGTACCACGGGGTGGTGGTTTCGACGGTCTGCATGCCCAGCTTCTCTAATGCCGCGCGGTCAAACACCGCGGTATCGCCTTCATTTGTATTTCCAATAAGGCCGGAAATGGTTAAAACGGGCTTGCCCTCAGGCGCGGGCAGTTTTTCTGCAAATGCATTTGGTAAAACTATGAAACAAAATAAAACTGCGAACAATAAACGCATTTAACTCACCATTTCCAGGATTGGAGATTTGTTAATTGTAAACCATTTACAGCAATTCTTAAAAGATGTCATCGGAAGGTTGTGAGCTGTTCAATTAAAAAAGAATCCATAATTTCAGAACCTTCCGATCGCCCGCTGATGGCAGGCCGTAGAATGCACATTTTTTGCCGTTAATGCATGACGATGGGTAAAAATCTTTTCTCTCGCCCGGCGGCGCGGTAGTCTCTTTGATGACGCCGCTAAGAGTGCGTTTCATTCCAATAACGATAACGTAGCAACAGCACAGATTGACAGGACAGGTATGGACTCAACGCTTACATCTCCCCGCCCCGCCGGGGAAACCCACTCACTTCATCGCGCGCGAAGAGCGGCGTGGGGCAGTTTCGCCGGTGCCGTAGTCGACTGGTACGACTTTTTGCTTTACGGCATCACCGCCGCCCTGGTGTTTAATAAGGAGTTTTTTCCGCAGATAGGCCCGGCAATGGGCACGCTGGCAGCCTTTGCCACTTTTGGCGTTGGTTTTCTTTTCCGCCCGCTGGGCGGCATTATTTTCGGCCATTTTGGCGACCGCCTCGGGCGCAAGCGGATGCTGATGATGACCGTCTGGATGATGGGGATCGCCACCGCCTGCATTGGCCTGCTGCCCTCGTTCAATCAAATCGGCTGGTGGGCGCCGGTGCTGCTGGTGCTTCTGCGTGCGATCCAGGGCTTTGCCGTGGGCGGCGAATGGGGCGGCGCGGCGCTGCTCGCCGTAGAAAGCGCGCCAAAGCATAAAAAGGCCTTCTACAGCAGCGGGGTTCAGATTGGCTATGGCGTCGGCCTGCTGCTCGCAACCGGCCTGGTGTCGCTCATCAGCGCCAATACCAGCGACGAACAGTTTTTGAGCTGGGGCTGGCGTCTCCCCTTCCTCTTCAGCGTGCTGCTGGTGCTGGCGGCGCTGTGGATCCGCAACGGCATGAGCGAATCGGCTGAGTTTGAGCATCAGCAGCAGCAGCAGAAAAAGATGCCCACCGCGGCGAAAAAGCGCCTGCCGGTCGTCGAAGCGTTATTCCGTCATCCCGGCGCCTTTTTGCTGATTATCGCGCTGCGCCTGTGCGAACTGCTGACGATGTATATCGTTACCGCCTTCGCCCTCAGCTACTCCACGCAAAACCTCGGCCTGCCGCGAGAGCTGTTCCTCAACATCGGCCTGCTTGTCGGCGGGATCAGCTGCCTGACCATTCCGTGCTTCGCCTGGCTGGCGGATCGCTTTGGCCGTCGGCGCATCTATATTACCGGCGCGCTGATCGGCACCCTGAGCGGCTTCCCGTTCTTTATGGCCCTCGAAAGCCAGTCCTATTTTTGGATCCTGTTCTTCGCGCTGATGCTGGCCAATATCGCCCACGATATGGTGGTTTGCGTGCAGCAGCCGATGTTCACCGAAATGTTCGGCGCCAGCTACCGCTACAGCGGCGCCGGCGTGGGTTACCAGGTCGCCAGCGTCGTCGGAGGCGGCTTTACCCCCTTCATCGCCGCCGCACTGGTCACCTTCTCCGGTGGCTCCTGGCACAGCGTCGCCATCTATCTGACCGCTGGCTGCCTGCTCTCGGCCATCACGGCCATGCTGATGAAAAAGCCTCAGCACGCCTGACAGCGCAGGGACGGCGGGAAACCGTCGTCCCTAAGGAGACTCCATGAACCAGCACAACAGAGCGGCCTGCTGGCCGCAGCGCTTCATTCATCAACAGCTGCCGCTTCAGTACCACGCTGACCCGACGCTTGCCGAGCTGCCGCTGTTCGAGCGGGCCCGCGGCGGCGAAGCGCTGGCCCAGCTGTGGCAGGCCCCGCAGGGATTCGTGGTTCCCGGCAGCTACCGAAAATTTAGCCAGCTCTCCGCCGTTAGCGAACGTTTTGCCGCGCGCGGCTGGCCGGTTTGGCTGCGCCGCTCCGGCGGCGGCCTCGTGCCGCAGGGGCCGGGGATTGTCAATCTCAGCCTTGCCTGGCCGGTCTATCAGCCTCTGGGCGAGGCCGCTGAACCTATCTATCTGATGCTCTGCGGTCTGCTGCAGCGCGCGCTGGCGACCTTTGGCGTCGATGCCCACTTCCAGGCGGTAACCGGCTCGTTTTGCGACGGACGCTATAACCTCGCCTGCGGTCAGAGGGAGCAGGCGCGTAAAATTGCCGGGACCGCGCAGTACTGGCGGCCGATGGCGGAGGGCCGCGGTCATGTGGTGCTCGCGCATGCGGTGATCCTGATCGATGCCGATCCGATCGCCGCGCATCAGGCGGCCAATGATTTTGAGTCACAGCTGGGCAGCGGTCGGATTTACCACGCGGATAAAACCATCACCCTCGCCCAGCACCTGGCTGGCGAAAAAGATCTGCTTTCCCGCTTCCGCCAGGCGCTGGCGACCGAGCTGCAAAATCTTAGCTGAAGGTACTTTTCAGGTAGCGGCTGAAGGTCTCTACCGCCCGCGATACGCGCGGCGCGTAGGGGCGAATAACGTACAGACTCCCGGCAAACACCTCCACCGGCCGCCAGCCGGGCAGCAGCGCCTGCACCTCTGCGCGCGCTATCGCCTCCCGGGCGCTAAAATCGGGCAAAAGCGCAATCCCAAGCCCCGACAGCACCGCATCGCGAAGCGATTCGCTGTTATTAGTGGCAAAGGGGCCGCGCACCGGCACGCTCACGCGCTCGGCGCGATCGTCGTCAGATTCAAACGTCCACTGCGGGCTTTGCGAACCGCGCGGGTAGGTCAGACACTGGTGATGGCGTAGCGCATCGGGGGATTCCGGGGCGCCAAAGCGGCGGATATACGCCGGGGAGGCAACAATCAGCGTGGTGGTTTGACACAGCGTCCACGCGACGTGGGTATCCGGCAACGCCTCGCGTCGGCAGTGACGGATCGCGAGGTCAAATCCCTCGCTGGCAAGGGATACCAGCCGGTCGGTGACCTCCAGCTGCAGCTCAAGCTGCGGATGCTGATGCAGAAACGGCGTCATCGCCGGGACCAGCTGCTGGCGCGAAAAGGCAACCGGGGCCGTCACCCGCAGCGTACCGCGCAGCGGCCCCTCCTCATCACGGGTGCCGTTAAAGATATCGCGCAGCTGGCCAAAGGGCGCGTTCAGCTCAGCCACCAGCCTGAGCCCGTCTTCGCTGAGCGTCACGCTGCGGGTGGTGCGGTGGACCAGCGTCTTGCCGGTTACCCGCTCCAGCTCGCTGATTTTCTGGCTGACTGCCGATTTACTGACCGCCAGTTTTTCCGCCGCGCGGGTGTAGCTCTTCTGCTCTTCCAGCACCGTGAGCCAGTACAAATGGGTCCAGAAAACGTCGGGGCGCGGATCGCTCATCTCGATTGTTCACCTGTAAAAACAATGAATTCAAATATAGCGGTTTTTGCCCGTCGTCACATTGGATAGCATCGGTTTTGTCCACTCATCGTACATAAGACAATAAGGATGACCTGCTATGCCGCTCCTGACATTTGACGTGATCGAAGGTCGCAGTGAAGATGAAATAAAAACGCTGCTCGATGCCGCCCACCGCGCCGTACTGCATGCCTTCAAGGTACCTGAACGCGATCGCTACCAGATTGTTCATGAAAACAAGCCTCACCATATGGTGATTGAGGACACCGGTTTAGGCCTGACGCGAAGCCACCGGCTGGTAGTAGTAAGGGTGTTCACCAGCCCACGCAGCGAAGAACAAAAACAACTGTTCTACGCGACGCTGCTCGCCGAGCTGCAGGAACACTGCGGGCTGAGCCCAGATGATTTAATGGTTTCGGTGATAAGCAACCAAAAAGGCGACTGGAGTTTTGGCCGCGGCGTGGCGCAGTATCTGACCGGCGAGCTTTAGCCGCTCACCGCCGGCCCGCGCCGATGGCTGCGCTAAGCCCTCGGCGCAGCGGCCATGCGCCGGCGCGCCTTTTGTTCAATATTTTCCAGCAGCTCCTGGACGTCATCTTCATCAATATCGAGGAACTGGCCATCGAGCAGCGCGGCGTGAATATCCTCGCGGGTCACCGCAAGCCCCAGCGGAACGACTTTGCTTTTCACCTCTTCCGCCGCCAGCGGGTGCGGATAGCGGCGCCCAACGAGGTTATTAAATACGATCGCCAGCAGGGCCAGCATGGCGGAGTTCAGCAGTACCGGCGTCAGCACGAAGTGATAGCCTTCGCTGTGTACGCCGGCGCCGCCGAGGATGGCCGTCAGGGCCACGGCGCCGCCCGGCGGATGCAGGCAGCGCAGGAAATACATGCCCGCAATCGCCAGCCCGGCCGCCAGCCCGCAGGCTAGCGCAAGGTTGGGCACCAGCACGCCCACGGTTACGCCAATCAGCGCCGACAGCACGTTACCGCCGACAATCGACCACGGCTGCGCCAGCGGACTGCTGGGCACGCCAAACAGCAGCACCGCCGAAGCGCCCATAGGGGCGATAAACCACAGGTTGACTTCGCCCAGCAGCCAGTGGCTGAACATACTGGTGACCGCCAGCCCTGTCCCTGCGCCGAGGGAGCCGAGGAGAATATGCTTTCTGGCAACCGGCAGCGCGTGCGGCTTGAGGCGACCGATAAAAATGCGGATCCGCGAAAACATCGCGGAAGGTAAAACGCTTAACATTTCACTGCTCACTCACGTCATATGAATTACTTATATTTTATTTTCTTTTTTTAACCATATTTTAACAACCACGTATTTATCATGCCTATTCCCCCTCGCCCTGTCCGCCTGCCAGCCATTGACCCCGGCTATGTGATTTCAGCGTACTGCGCTAGAATCGTCTCCGTTCGGAATTTCCCCCACTCTACGGATTGAAGGCATAATACGTTGAATAATAATATTAATTTAGAGAAAGAAGTGGCATGGGCCAGCCAGAACATGCCGCGCACCCTGCGCCAGGTAGCCGCGCTTCCCGACCTGAGCCAGGTACGACTGGCCTGCTGTATGCATCTGGATATGAAAATGATCCCGCTGGTGCAGGGTATCCTGGAAAAGGGCGCGCAGGTCTTTTTAACAACCTGCAACCCAACCACCGTACAGGACGACGTCGTTAGCTGGCTGGTGGCGCGCGGCGCAGAAGCCAGCGCCTGGCGCGATATGAGCGATGCTGACTGGCAGCAGTCGTGGGAAAAGGCCATCGCCTGGGGGCCGACGCATCTGTGTGAAATGGGGGCCGATATTACCACCCTGCTCCACCAGCGGGGCGAATTTGGCAATATCGTGGCCGGGCTGGAAGCGACTGGTTCAGGCGTCAGCCGGCTGGGCGATATTCGCCCGGGCTATCCGATTTTTAACTGGGACGATCTGCCGGTTAAAGAGGGCCTGCATAACCGCCACATGGTCGGCCTGACCGCATGGCACACCTTCTTCCAGACCACCCATCTCACGCTGCATGAGAAAAAAGTGCTGGTGATCGGCTATGGCCTGGTGGGCCAGGGCGTTGCCGCCGCCGCGAAGGCCTTCGGGGGCCAGGTGATGGTCGCCGAAATCGACCCCGCCCGTCGTCTGCAGGCGGCTTACGACGGCTGGCATGTCGTCGAACTGCAGGACGCCATGGCTTCAGCTGACGTCGTCGCAACGGCAACCGGCGCTAAAAAAGTGGTTAACAGCAGCGCGCTGGATAAAGCGAAAGACGGCGTATTTATCCTTAACGTTGGCCACGTTGCGGAAGAGATTGACTGCGGCTACCTGCGCCAGTTCAGCCATGAAGAGGTGATGCCGTATATCAACGCCTATCAAATGGGCGCTAAAACCCTTTACCTGATGGCCAACGGTTCGATGCTCAACCTGACCGCCGGTTTTGGCGATAGCCTGAACGCCTTTGACGTTACCCTGGCGGTGATGACCAGCGGTATCAACCATATCGTGACCGACGGCATGAAGGCCGAGGCCAAGGTCTATCTGCTGCCGCAGAGCGTGTGGCAAAAAGCGCTGTAAGCCGAATAGCAGCAGGGCGCCTGACGGCGCCCTGCTTTGCGGTTTAGCGACTCTCCGGCAGGATGATATTACTCTCCGCCAGGGTTCCCATCTCGTTAAACACCGTACAGGCTGCCTCCACCAGGTGCATCGCCAGCGCCGCGCCGCTCCCCTCGCCCAGACGCATCCCCATATCCAGATACGGCTCAAGCCGCAGATGCTCAAGCGCAATGCGCGCCCCCTTTTCCGCCGACAGATGGGAGGGGATCAGATAGGGATGAACGGCTGGCGCAATGCGGCAGGCCGCCAGCGCCGATGCGTAGGAGAGGAATCCGTCCAGCACCACCGGCAGCCCGCAGGAGGCGGCCCCCAGCATCACGCCGGTCATACCAACCAGATCGAAACCGCCAACCTTTGCCAGCACCTCGAGGCCATCCTCAGCCCGCGGCTGATTGACGGCAATGGCCCGACGCACCACCTCCGCCTTATGCGCCAGCTGCGACAGCGGCAGGTTGGCCCCGATGCCGACGGTATCCTGCGCATCGCGCCCGGTCAGCACGCTCAGCACCGCCGCCGCCGGCGTGGTGTTCGCCATTCCCAGCTCGCCGACGCCGAACAGCGTCACGCCCTGAGCCGCCAGCTCGCGGGTGTAGGCGATACTCGCCAGCAGCAGCGCCGTCGCCTGCTCGTGGCTCATTGCCGCCGTTTGCGCAATATTGCCGCTGCCTCGCGCGACTTTTAGGTCGACAAGACCGGGGATCGGATCCGCGTCGATCCCAACGTCAACGACCCGAACTTTTGCCCCCGCCTGCGCCGCAAGGACGCAAACGCCGGTGTTTTGCCGGGTCATGTTTCTCGCCTGAATCGCGGTAATTGCCTGGGGCGAGATAGCCACGCCCTCGTGCCAGACGCCGTGATCGGCGCACATCACCACGATGGCTTTTTCTGCCAGCCGCAGCTGGCCTTTCAGCCCCGGCATACCGGCAAGCTGCACCGCCAGCGCCTCCAGGCGGCCGAGGCTGCCGGGCGGTTTTAATAAACCATCAAGATGCTGCTGCGCCTGGGCCATCGCCGCCCGATCCGGCTGCGGAATGTCGGCAATGGGAGCCGAAAGTGTGTCCATGATGTTCCTCGTAGCGCTTAAAGGGAGCGGACCGTTGCGCCCGTATTCTCTGCGTTCGGGCCAGCAGTCTGCGTTATACGGCGGTTCGCCATACACAAGAAAGGAGTCGTTCAGAGGGAATGCCGGGGATAACTCCCGGCGACGAGAACCGCCGCCGGGCAGGGTCGAGGAGCTTACTCTTCGACCTTCGCTTCGCCGATAACTTTCAGCTTTTTGGAGATGTCGCGGCGCTCTTTAGAGAGTTCAGCATTTTTGATGATGTAATCATCAACGCGATCTTCGTAATCGCTCTTCATGCTGGCAATGATGCCCTGGATAGCTTCAACGCTCATGCCCGGTTTGATGTAGTCGCTGAGGTTGTCCAGCAGCAGTACGCGCTTCTGGTTATCGCGGATCTTTTTCTCAACGTCCTGAATTTCACGCTGCAGCTTATTCTTACGACGATACAGACGAACAAACTCCAGTACGTCCTGGAAAGAAGGCTTAGTTGTTTCCATTTTTATACCCCTAATATTTGAGATTCGGATTCGCTAAAGCGACTGCAATATAGGGCTAACATAACTGTTAGCAGCCGCTGATGACAATGTTTTTTCCTTTAGGGTTATCATACCCCTAAATGCTGCTGAATCGAAGCAACCTGTGGGTCGGTGTCGCGTATCTGGTTTTTATTTACGCAACGCCCGACAGATCAAATTCGACAGCAGCTCAAGCTGGCGCGCCATCTCTATGGTTAGCCAGACGTAGCCGTGTATCGGCGTTTCCGAGAGATTTTCGCCCGGATGCTCTTTGATAAGCTGGCGCAGTTCGGCGACGATCTCATTGAGCTTTTCAGCGTTAGCCCGGATCGGCTGCGGGTTGCCTTCATAGAGGGCGTGGGCGATGGTCAGCAGCGTTTGCTGGGTCATTTGCTGAGTTTCGCGCAGCGTACGGGAGTTTAGCATCACAAAGTGCCCCGGCCGCGACACCCAGTAAGCATTAACCTGCAGCTCAAGCATACAGACCAGGTTACGACTGACGGTCTGAATCGCCTCGAAAATGGCCTTCTGGATATGGGTCTCTTTGCTTGCCGGCGTAATCAGTCCGCGCATTTTTACCACGTCGTTGAGGACTTTTTGCAGGTGTTTTTCCAGCCGCGGGCGCTCGACCAGGTTTGGTGAGATCCCGGCCTGATACAGGCGATTAAGGGCAGTGACGTAATTTGCCATCTGGATACGCCAGTGCAGAAACGCCCGCTGCGGCCAGATCCCGGTAAACAGCATCGCCAGCAGGGAGCCGAAGATAACGTCGCCGCTTCGCCACAGCGCGGTGTTCATGTCCCCCGGCGGCGCCCCTACCACCACCGCCAGCGTGATGCCGATCAGCAGCGCCTGATAGGGCTTTTTCCCTAAGGTCAACCAGCCGCAGAGGAACATCGCCGCCGCGCACCACAGCACCATCACGGGTAGGGAGATAAGCTCCAGCTTGAGCGCCACCAGCCCAAGCGCAGAGCCGAAGATGGTGCCGCCGATACGCTGAAACGCACGCGGCACCACGTTGCCCCAGAACGATATCGGCCCCATCACCACCACCAGCGTAATCAGCGGCCAGGTGCCTTCCGGTATGTTCAGCAGTCGTACCAGTAAAAAGGTGAGAACGAAAGCCAGCGCGATGCGGATGCCATGCACGATTCGGTAATGGCGATACAGGCGAATTTCGAAAGGCTTAAGTGATTTATCAGCGCGCACAATCCTCTCCGCTAAGAAGAAAAAGCCGATTGTAACTGCTTTTTCACCGCAAGCATCACGCTAATGTAAGAAACCTTGTTTATTCCGTGGATAAGCGCCTACCCGCCGATATGCTCAACGGGCACGTACATTTCGATATCCCAGTGGCCGTCGCGATTGCCGTCGTTAAGATAGAGCTCAAAGCAGGGTTTTGCCGCCAGCTGGTACTCTTTGCTTTGCAGCAGATTCTCAAAGAACTGCAGCCAGGGCGTGGCGAAATCATGATTCAGCACCCGCGCGCGGGCAATAGCGTACTCTCCGCCGGCGATCTCGGTCAGGATCACTCCTTCGCTATTGGCAGGAATGGCGAAGTCGTCGTCCACCGTCACCACGGTGTCGCAGCGCAGCTTCTCTGCCGCAACCTGCTCCGGGTTATCGTAATAGACAGCGATCCACTCCCGTGCCGGGATCTGGCGGCTGTTGACCCATACCGCCAGCTGCTCAAAGCCCTGCTTAACGGTCTGCTCCCAGGGTCCCACCATATGAAAACCGGCGATTTTACGCGCACCAACGGACTTAACGCTGTAGTTCATATTGCCTCCGCGATTGATAGAAAATACTGTATAAATATACATACAATGTAGCAGGCAGCTAAAAAACAGTATGTGCGCGGATTCACAGAGTCGCCATTGGCCGGGGTTGAAAAATGATTCAGAAAGCCGGCACGCAGAACGGATAATTGACTCAAGGGTTGGGCCGTCCGGCGCTGCCGGGCTGGCCTCTGCGCTAGCGCCGGCGTGGATACCTGCCGCAAGCGGGTGCGGCATGACCGGTTTTTTTTGCCCGTTTCTCCAGGATAGCCTGGTACCCGTCAGCAAACGACGACGTCGGGCAGAATCCAAGCCCCCTGCCGCGGATGCGGCCGATCGTCTACCAGGCTCTGCCCGACGTCATACCGGAAGCGTGGCGGCGAAAATCGCCGCCGGCGGTTACAGGCTAAAAGGGAGCTCAATCCCCATACTGGCGCCCAGATCGTCGCTGTCGCTGTGGTTAGCGTCGGTATACCACACGGAGGTACTGAGACGCACGGTGGGCATCACGTCCCCGCTCCAGCCTAACTGTACGGCTTTTAGAGTATCGGCGTGCGGGAAGGCTTTATTAATCCGCTGATTTTTCGGGTTCACCTCGGCGTAGATCAGCCGTGCGCTCCAGCGCTGATCCTCCTCGGTCACCAGCTCGACCTTGCCGGCGTACAGGCGCCCGTCGCCGCCCATCGCGTCGCCTAGCGGGTAACCCTGCTGGTAGTAGCCATCTTTGTAGATAAAGTGGTTATAGATGTAGTTGGTGCGCCCCATATTCGAGCGGGTATCGTGCGCCTCCAGATACCAGTTGATCGCGCTGCTGTTCCACTGGTGATGCCCTTCGACGCCGCCGAGGTAAAGATGGGCAGACGGCAGGTATCCGGCCTCATCCTCGCCGATCATCTGCCCGTAGACGCTTACCGGCCAGCCGGTGGTCGGCGCCAGCTTAAGTTTAAAATCAAATCCCGCCAGCTGATTGCCCGGGTCGTCCGCCGAATCGCCGGTGTTATCTCGCCCGGTAAGCCCCTCCCAGAAGCTGCCAAAGGAGGACGGGCGACCCTCGCCGCCCCACTGCATAATGCGCGAGGCGCCCAGCTCCAGCGAGGTAAAGGGCGAGACCGTCAGGCGGCCGCCGAAGACCCTGGTATGCGGTACCGCCGCGTACTGGCTCATCTGGCTGGCGGAAAGCTGGTACTGCCAGGGGCCAATCCAGCTTAGCCAGGCGCTCTGCGGAGCCCGCTGCTCGGCGCGCTGCAGCAAAAAGCCGGTCATCGGCCGCGCGGCGTCGGAACGAATCAGGCTCCCCTCATAGCCGGGGCCCCACCACTGCGGAATTTGCCCAAACGCCAGCCACTGGTTCCACAGCTTTACCGCCCCGTAGGCGCCGTTGGCGTTGACGTTGGAGCCGTTGCCGATGCGCTTGTCTCCTTCAACGTTGCCCTGCAGGTGCAGGTCCCACCATTCGCCGCTGTTATTGAGTGCGACGGAGAGCGAGTGGTCGGCAGGCCAGGACTCGGCGAAGCCCTGCGGCGTTCCCGGCCTGTCGGTTGAGCTATAGCCGGTGACGCGCAGGTCGGCTTTTAACGCCCTCAGGCGCTGGTTCACCCGGCTCAGCACTACCCTCTCTGCGGGCGTTGTCGGATGCGCGTTGGCCAGCGCGCGGCCGATCTCCTCTTCGCTCAGGGGCCAGGTCGATAAACTCAGCGACAGGGTTCCGCGATCGGATAACCAGGCTAAATCATTGCGGACGTCGTTATCGGCCAGAACCAGACCAGAGGCAAAGCCTGCGGGACTCAAAACGGCCGCAAGCCCCAGAGAAAGCGCACTACGCGCGAAAAATTTCATCTTCCCAGCTCCATTTCAGGCGCACGGGCGCCGGAGAATTTCCTTAAAGGGTGAGCAGGTAAGGTAATTGACTGAAACTAAACGAATCGCCAACCAGCGCCACAACGGCGTGGGGCGAGAAAGGGTGCCGCTCCGCAGGAGAGCGGCGCCGGGAGCTACAGCTTGTGGTGCAGATAATCACTCATGCGCGAGAACACGCCGCCCTTGCCAACGCTTTCCAGCGTCACCAGCGGCCAGTGGGCCACGACCTTGTCGCCGTCATAGAGCGAAATTTCGCCGACCCGCTGATTGGCGGCGATCGGCGCTTCCAGCTCTTTCTGATCCAGCACATATTTGGCCTTGATTCGCGAAACCTCCGACTTCGGCAGCGCTAACCAGAAGTCCTGGTCGGTGCCGAGCTGGATCTGCTCCTTATCGCCATACCAGATGTGCTCGCTGCCCACTTTCTTGCCTTTTTGCAGCACCTGGACGGTGTCGAAGTTTTGCTGGCCCCAGTGCAGCAGTTTGGCCGCCTGCTGCTCGCGCCCTTTCGGACTCTCGGCCCCCATCACCACCGCAATCAGGCGGCGCTGGCCGTCGACGGCAGAAGCAATAAGGTTAAAACCGGCGCCGGAGGTATGGCCGGTCTTCAGGCCATCGACGTTCATGGTTTTATCCCACAGCAGGCCGTTGCGGTTCTGCTGGGTGATCCCGTTCCACGTCAGGCTTTTCTGACTGTACATGTGGTACACGTCAGGCTCGCCGTGAATAATCGCCCGCGACAGGACCGCCAGATCGTAGGCCGAGCTATGCTGCCCCGGCGCGTCCAACCCGTGTACGGTTTCAAAATGGGTATCCTGCAGGTGCAGCTTTTGCACGTATTCGTTCATCAGGGCGACGAACTGCGGCTGGCCGCCGGCAACGTAGTCGGCCAGCGCCACGCAGGCGTCGTTCCCGGAGTCAACGATGAGCCCGCGGCTTAAATCGCGGACGCTAAGCCGATCGCCGGGCTTGAGGAACATCAGCGATGAACCATCAAATACCGGGTTGCCCTTCGCCCAGGCATCTTTGCCGACGGTGACCATATCGTCAAAGGTGATGCGGTGGCTGTCGATGGCGCGGTCAACGACGTAGCCGGTCATAAGTTTCGTCAGGCTGGCGGGATTGCGCTGCTGATGTTCGTTACCGGCGGTCAGGATCTGACCGGTGGTGTAGTCCATCAACACCCAGGAGCCTGCCTGAATGGAAGGCGGCGTCACGGTGACGGGAAAATCATTAGCGGCAAAGGCGCAAGAAACGCTCGAAGCGAGCAAAGTTACAGCAATAAAAAAACGGCCTTTCAACGGCATATCCTCAAGATTTACAGATTCGCCGTCCTTTTTACGGAAGTTCTCCTTTCATATCATGGTTTAATTGCAAGAAAATATGACACGAGAAACGCCCTGCGCGGCCGACGCCCTTCTGATGCCCGGGCAAATCGTTTACCATAGCGCGTCATACTTCAGCAGCATGTGCGTTGGCGTTATGACACGGCTCATCCCTGAGCACCGGCCTTACGGGCCGCTGCGACACGGCGTGCAGATCCGTTGCGGACAGATTTGTCGCTTACCGCGCACGATTTATAGAGTACGGACGCCAACCACCACGGAAAATAGACAGACTATGCAAGATAGCGCCAATCAGCCCGGATTTTTATTCCACGACTACGAAACCTTTGGCACCCGTCCGGCCCTTGACCGGCCGGCGCAGTTTGCCGCTATCCGCACCGACGCGGATCTTAACGTCATCGGCGAGCCCGAGGTGTTCTACTGCAAGCCGGCTGACGACTATCTGCCGCAGCCGCAGGCGGTGATGATTACCGGCATCACGCCGCAGGAAGCGATCGCCAAAGGCGACAACGAAGCCGCCTTTGCCCGCCGCATTCACGACCTGTTCACGGTGCCAAAGACCTGCATTGTGGGTTACAACAACGTGCGTTTCGATGACGAAGTCAGCCGCAATATTTTCTATCGCAACTTCTACGATCCCTACGCCTGGAGCTGGCAGCACGATAACTCGCGCTGGGACCTGCTGGACGTGATGCGCGCCTGCTACGCGCTGCGCCCGGAAGGCATCAACTGGCCGGAAAACGACGACGGCCTGCCCAGCTTTCGCCTTGAGCATCTGACCGTGGCCAACGGCATCGAGCACAGTAACGCCCACGATGCGATGGCCGACGTGTATGCCACTATCGCCATGGCGAAACTGGTCAAAACCCGACAGCCTCGCCTGTTCGACTACCTTTACACCTTCCGCAATAAGCGCAAGCTGGCGACGCTGATTGACGTGCCGCAGATGACGCCGCTGGTCCACGTCTCCGGGATGTTCGGCGCCGCGCGCGGCAACACCAGCTGGGTGGCTCCGCTGGCGTGGCATCCGGATAATCGCAATGCGGTGATTATGGTTGACCTTGCCGGCGATATGTCGCCGCTGCTGGAGCTGGACGCCGACGCGCTGCGCGAGCGGCTGTATACCGCCAAAGCCGACCTCGGCGACCTGCCAGCGGTACCGGTCAAGCTGGTCCACCTCAATAAATGCCCGGTGCTGGCCAAGGCCAATACGCTGCGCCCGGAAGACGCGGAGCGTCTGGGCATCAACCGCCAGCGCTGCCTCGATAACCTGCAGCTGCTGCGCGGCCAGCCGCAGGTGCGGGAAAAAGTGGTGGCCATTTTTGCCGAAGCTGAGCCGTTTGTGCCTTCCGATAACGTCGATACCCAGCTCTACAACGGCTTCTTCAGCGATGCCGACCGCGCGGCGATGAAGATTGTGCTGGAGACCGATCCGCGCAACCTGCCGGCGCTGGACATTACCTTCGCCGACCCGCGTATCGAACGCCTGCTGTTTAACTATCGCGCGCGAAACTTCCCCGGCAGCCTTGATGAAGCCGAGCAGCAGCGCTGGTTAGAGCATCGTCGGGAGGTGTTTACGCCGGAGTTTTTGCAGGCTTATGCCGATGAGCTGCAGACGTTGCAGCAGCAGTATGCTGACGATAATGAAAAACTGACGCTGGTGAAAGCGCTGTGGCAGTACGCGCAGGATATTGTTTAGAATAAATAAATTCCCGGACTGCGCGATGCAGGCCGGGAACGGTTATTTACCCTTTCGCGCGGCTGGCGATAATCGCCTCCGCCACGTTACGCGGGGCCTCCGCGTAATGATGGAACTCCATGCTGTAGGTCGCCCGCCCCTGGGACATCGAGCGTAGCGTCGTGGAATAGCCGAACATCTCGGCCAGCGGCACGTCGGCGCGAATAATCTGGCTGCCGAAGCGCTCTTCCATCCCCTGCACCATGCCGCGGCGTGAAGAGAGATCGCCCATAATATTACCGGCGTACTCTTCCGGCGTTTCCGCTTCCACGTGCATCACCGGTTCGAGGATCGCCGGGTCGGCCCTGCGCGCGCCCTCCTTGAAGCCGAAAATGGCCGCCATGCGGAAGGCCATTTCCGAGGAGTCGACGTCGTGGTACGAACCAAAAGTCAGGGTCGCTTTGACGTCCACCACCGGATAGCCTGCCAGCACGCCGGTGCCCATCGCTTCGCGCAGGCCTTTTTCCACCGAAGGAATGTACTCGCGCGGCACCACCCCGCCTTTGGTGGCATCTTCAAAGACGAAGCCGCTGCCGGGTTCCAGCGGTTCGAGAGTCAGCACCACGTGGCCGTACTGCCCCTTGCCGCCGGACTGGCGGACGAATTTACCTTCCACCTCTTTCACCGTTTTGCGGATCGTCTCGCGATAGGTCACCTGCGGACGGCCAATGTTCGCCTCAACGCCAAATTCACGGCGCATCCGGTCAACGATAATTTCCAGATGCAGCTCGCCCATCCCGGAAATAATCGTCTGCCCGGACTCCTCGTCGGTGTGCAGGCGGAACGACGGATCTTCCGCTGCCAGGCGCTGCAGCGCGATACCCATTTTCTCCTGATCCGCTTTGGTTTTCGGCTCGATAGCCAGCGAAATCACCGGCTCCGGAAACTCCATTCGCTCGAGGGTGACGATCGCGTTCGGATCGCACAGCGTGTCGCCGGTGGTGACGTCTTTCAGGCCAACGCAGGCGGCGATATCGCCGGCGTGCAGCTCGTCCACCTCGTGGCGATCGTTGGCGTGCATCAGCACGATGCGGCCGATACGCTCTTTTTTACCTTTAACCGGGTTATACACCGCATCCCCTTTCTTCAGGGTGCCGGAATAGACGCGGATAAAGGTCAGCTGGCCCACGTAGGGGTCGGTCATCAGCTTGAACGCCAGCGCCGAAAGCGGTTCATCGTCGGCAGGATGACGCTCCGCCGGCCGGCCTTGCTCATCAACGCCCTGAATCGCCGGGATATCCAGCGGGGACGGCATCAGTTCAATGACCGCATCGAGCATCCGCTGGACGCCTTTATTCTTAAAGGCGCTGCCGCACAGCACCGGCTGGATCTCTCCGGCAACGGTGCGCTTACGCAGCCCGGCAACGATCTCAGCCTCGCTCAGATCGCCGGTTTCGAGGTATTTGTCCATCAGCTCATCGCTGGCTTCCGCCGCCGCTGAGACCATTTTCTCCCGCCACTGGCGGGCGGTTGCCAGCAGCTCGTCCGGCACCGGCACATAGCTGAAGGTCATCCCCTGGGTTGCATCGTCCCATAAAATGGCGCGCATTTTGATGAGATCCACGACCCCAACGAAATGCTCCTCGGCGCCGACGGGAATCACCACCGGCACCGGGTTGGCCTTCAGGCGGTCGATCATCATCTGCACCACGCGGAAGAAATCGGCGCCGGGGCGGTCCATTTTATTGACGAAGGCCAGCCGCGGGACGTGATACTTGTTCGCCTGCCGCCAGACGGTTTCCGACTGCGGCTGCACGCCGCCGACGGAGTCGTAGACCATCACCGCGCCGTCCAGCACCCGCATAGAGCGTTCGACTTCAATGGTAAAATCGACGTGCCCTGGGGTGTCGATGATATTAATCCGGTGCGGCTCAAAGCTGCGGTCCATGCCTGGCCAGAAGCAGCTTACCGCGGCGGAGGTAATGGTTATCCCGCGCTCTTGCTCCTGCGCCATCCAGTCGGTTGTTGCCGCGCCATCGTGTACTTCACCCAGCTTATGGCTCATTCCGGTATAGAACAGAATGCGCTCAGTGGTGGTGGTTTTACCGGCATCGATATGCGCGGAGATACCGATGTTGCGATAACGTTCGAGGGGGATGGGTCGGGGCATGATGCGTCCTTAGTCATTTTGACTGTCAGTGAGCGGCGAAATGGCCGCGGTTCGTTCAACGGCCTCTATCATAGTACAACTGTACGAGTATATTCGAACTATTTTTGCTATCGTTACTATCGGTGAAGCTGCACCACCGCGCGTGGCTTTAGCGATTGAGTTTGGGTATATTACCGGCCAGCCGCCGATACGGGCTGCTGTTCCGCGGAGCAGAGCAACCGCCGACACAGGAATATTATGATCGCCAATCACCCCGAACGTGAACAAATCCGCCTTGAAAATGTTCTTTTTGCCCTTGGCAATCCGATGCGGCTGGAAATCATCCGCAGCCTCGCCGACGGCAGCGAGCAGAGCTGCAACGCGCTACGTCATGAAGATGTGGCGAAGTCGACGATGACCCACCACTGGCGCGTGCTGCGCGATAGCGGCGTGATATGGCAGCGCCCTCAGGGACGGGAGAATATGATTTCGCTACGCAGGGAGGATCTGGAGGCGCGTTTTCCCGGCCTGCTGGATGCGCTGCTTAAGGTGATGCAGCAGGAGAAGTAAATCGCCCACATTTCTGCCGAATCTCCCGGAGGCGATGCTGCGCATCTGTCCGGGCTACCGGCCCGCAAAACCACATGAACTCGTGCCCGGGAATCCCGGGTTGCGGCGTACACGCCTTACCCGGGCTACCAGACCGTGAGCAGCGGTGAACCTGTAGTCCGGCTAAGCGTAGCGCGAGCCGGGAAGATCGACATCCGCCAGAAACAAGAAAGCCGGAGGTCTCCCCCCGGCTTTTTTCATTCTGATGCGCGATCAGGCAATGTCTTCGTACTGCGGAACCGGGTTACGGAAACGACGGGTTACGCAGGCCAGGTAGACCAGGCCGATGGTGCCCCAAATCAGGCCCAGAACCATAGAGCTCTGCTCCAGGTTGACCCACAGTGCGCCAACGGTCAGCGCGCCACAGGTTGGCAGCACCAGGTAGTTAACGTGGTCTTTCAGAGTCTTGTTACGCTTCTCGCGGATCCAGAACTGCGAAATGACCGACAGGTTAACGAAGGTGAAGGCCACCAGCGCCCCGAAGTTAATCAGCGCCGTCGCGGTGACCAGGTCGAATTTAATCGCCAGCAGCGCAATGGCACCCACCAGCAGCACGTTAAACGCCGGGGTACGCCATTTCGGGTGAACGTAGCCGAAGAAGCTGGTCGGGAATACGCCATCGCGGCCCATCACGTACATCAGACGGGAAACGCCCGCGTGTGCGGCCATACCGGAAGCCAGAACGGTCACGCTGGAGAAGATCAGCACGCCCCACTGGAAGGTTTTGCCCGCCACGTACAGCATGATTTCAGGCTGCGACGCATCCGGATCTTTAAAGCGCGAGATATCCGGGAAGTACAGCTGCAGGAAGTATGATGCGCCGATGAAGATCATCCCGCCAATCAGCGCGGTCAGGAAGATAGCCTTCGGGATCACCCGCTCTGCGTCTTTGGTCTCTTCAGACAGAGAAGAGATACCGTCAAAGCCGAGGAACGAGAAGCACAGAATGGTCGCACCGGTAATCATCGGCACCACGTGGGCCCCTTCGGACCAGAACGGACGGGTGCTGGTCAGCGTACCGGCGCCTTCACCGTGCATGATACCGTAGATAATCAGGCCGACGATAACCGCCACGATGCCCATCTGCAGAACCACAATCAGGGTATTGAAGTTCGCCACGGCCTTGATGCTGCGCAGGTTGGACACGGTCATAAAGCCGACCAGCGCCACCACGAAGATCCACGACGGAACGGAAGGCATCAGCGCTTCAAAGTAAATCTTCGCCAGCAGGATGTTGATCATCGGCATAAACAGATAGTCGAGCAGCGATGACCAGCCAACCATAAAGCCAACGGCCGGGCTGATAGATTTCTGAGCGTAGGTGTAGGCGGAGCCTGCAGACGGAAAACGACGAACCAGTTTACCGTAGCTCAGCGCCGTGAAAAGAATTGCGATCAGCGCGAAGGCGTAGGCCGTCGCAACGTGACCGTCAGTCAATCCAGAGACGATACCAAACGTATCGAACAGCGTCATCGGCTGCATATAGGCCAGGCCCATCATGACAACCGGAATCAACGTAAGCGTTTTACGTAATTCCACGCGAGAGGTTTTTGGAGTAGCGTTATGCGACATTGTGGTCATCCCCTTTTACGGCGAAAGCCATCGCGTAAGCAAAAAATTGCCCCATTTCTGTGTATTCCTCAGCGACAACAACTGTCGGTTTTTAGTAAATATCTATCCGGTACGAAGCCCGGCCTCTTGGTATTGAATGATGTGTCTTTAAAGCAAAAAAATAACCGACACTTTAAAAAGCGTCGGCTAGTTTCTGTTTTTCAGGCCGCGTATTTTGCAACATTTACTGGCCGGATGACAAGCCGTAGAAGAGCCAAAAAATTGCAGAAATTATTTAACAGCCTAATATTCATACAATTTTAGTATTGTATATCCTGCGAATAGCATTATTTGCTAAAACAGCATTCTGCCACCATTCGCTGGCGAGGCCGGATGCGTCCTCATGCCAGCCAATCCACGCCCGGTAGAGCGGCTGATGGGCGGCAACCTCCTTCATTATCAGCTCGCCGAGGTCAAGCTGGGCCTGGGCCAGGTAGCGCGGTAGATAGCCCCAGCCAAGACCGGCGGAAACCAGCGCCAGCAGGCCGGGAAAATCAAACGCCGCCAGATTCTCCCGATCGTCAGCGGACGGCCAGCCGCCGCCGCAGATAATGGCCCGGTGGCGCTTCATCACTCGCCAGCTCAGCGGTTCCGGCAGCTGCGCCAGCGGATGCTGCGGGGCGACGACAAAAATATGCTCCAGCTCGCCGAGCGAAGTGAAACCGTAGCCGCTGAGGGCTGGCGGATCGCTTAACGCGCCGACCACGATATCCGCCCGCCCTTCGACCAGCGCCTCCCAGCGGCCGCTAACGGTCTCGCGGCTAAAGCGCAGCTGCGCCAGCTGGTGCTGCTGATAAAACTGACCCGCCAGCGGCGCCAGTAAAGAGAAGGGAAAGGTGGGGTCCACGGCAATGACCAGCGCGTTTTCCCAGCCCTGGTGCAGCTTAATCGCCTGTTTTTCCAGCTCCCGCGCGGTGTGCAGCACTTCGCGCCCCTTTTCCAGCAGCAGCTGGCCGCTGGGGGTAAAGCGCGCGCGGTGTCCGCTGCGGTCAAGCAGCTGAATATTAAGATCGCTTTCCAGCTTATGAATGGTGTAGCTCAGCGCGGAGGGCGTTTTATACAGCTTTGCCGACGCCGCGGCAAAGCTCCCCTCTTTTTCCAGCGCATCCAGAATAACGAGGACATCCAGCAGTGGTTTCATCGCCGCCCCCTTACGGTTCGCGATCTCCCGCTGACTGATTACTCCATCGGCATGACCAGCGGGTCCGGGTACTGATACTCAAACCCCAGCTCATAGCAGATGCGGTTGCCGTCGATAATCTTGCCGGTATCGCCGTGCGGATTATCGGCAAACACCGGTGCCGGCAGGCCAAGTTCGCGGGCCATCTGCGGATAGAAGACGCCGCGAGCGGGATGCTTTGGCGCACATATATTATAGATGTGTCCGCCCTTCGGGGCCTGCAGCAGCAGCTCAATCGCGGCGATAACGTCCTGCAGATGGACCAGATTGACCCCCTGCTGGCCGTCCGGCGCCGACTTACCGGCAAAGAAACGTCCCGGATGGCGCGATGGCCCCACCAGCCCGGCGAGGCGTAAAATATCGACCGAGGTTCCCGGAAGGTTATGCAGCCAGTCCTCCAGCTCTTTAAGCACTCTGCCGCTGGCGGTTTGCGGATTGCGGGGGGCGCCCTCTTTCAGGGTGCCGCTGGCGTTGCCATACACCGAGGTGGAGCTGGTAAAAATGATTCGCGGAACGTGGTGGGCTAACGCGGTATCCACAATTTCCTGCACCGCCTGCAGGTAGAAATCCTCCCCCGGCCCGGTACGGCGAGCCGGCAAGGTGATCACCAGCGCATCGACGTTCATTAATGCATCCAGATCTTCGGTGTCGCACACCAGCTGCGGTTCAAGACGCAGCGGATAGCCGTCAATTCCGCACATCCGCGCCGCCTCCACGCCATCCTGCGTCGTCTTACTGCCGGTCACCTCCCACCCACGCGCCATCAACGATAGCGCAAGGGGCATACCCAACCATCCTAATCCGACAATCGCGACCTTTTTCATACTCTGGCTCCTGGCTCTTTCGCTGTGCTGACTTAAGGCTACGCCAGCCGGCGGCGGCTGACAATTTCTTCGGTGAATATGAAATGAATTAATGATAGTAAAAAGCCCTTGCTTTATGCCGCTGAACTGGTTTAGGTTAAAGGCATCAAATGCATAGTCATTCAAAGAGAATTTTATGAACTGCGTTCAATCTAAAAACCACCATCATCACCATCATCCTGACTAGTCTTTCAGGCGATGTGTGCTGGAAGACGTTTGGATCTTCCAGAGGTGCATGAACGCAAAGAGAGCCCCCGGAAGATTTACTTCCGGGGGCTTTTTTTTGAATTAAATTCGGACAGATTCAGACAGGTATAAGAGGAAAAGAAGAATGTTAGACAACAGCCGTTTACGCATAGCTATTCAAAAATCAGGCCGCCTGAGCGAAGATTCACGCGAATTATTGAGCCGCTGCGGCATCAAAGTGAATCTGCACACTCAGCGCCTGATTGCGCTGGCAGAAAATATGCCGATCGATATTCTGCGCGTGCGTGATGACGATATCCCGGGCCTGATTATGGACGGCGTGGTCGATCTGGGCATTATCGGCGAAAACGTGCTGGAAGAAGAGCTGCTGAGCCGCCGCGCTCAGGGCGAAGACCCGCGCTACTTCACCCTGCGTCGCCTGGACTTCGGCGGCTGCCGCCTGTCGCTGGCTACGCCGGCGGACGAGCGCTGGGACGGCCCGGCGGCGCTGGACGGCAAGCGTATCGCCACCTCCTACCCGCACCTGCTGAAGCGCTACCTCGATCAGAAAGGCATTTCGTTTAAGTCCTGCCTGCTGAACGGCTCCGTTGAAGTCGCCCCGCGCGCGGGCCTCGCCGACGCGATTTGCGACCTGGTGTCTACCGGCGCAACCCTCGAAGCCAACGGCCTGCGCGAAGTGGAAGTGATGTTCCGCTCCAAAGCCTGCCTGATTCAGCGCGACGGCGACATCGCTGATGCCAAACAGCAGCTGATTGACCGCCTGCTGACCCGTATTCAGGGCGTTATCCAGGCGCGGGAATCGAAATACATCATGATGCACGCGCCGACCGAGCGTCTGGAAGAAGTGGTGGCTCTGCTGCCAGGCGCCGAGCGCCCGACGATCCTGCCGCTGGCGGGCGATAAGCAGCGCGTCGCGATGCACATGGTCAGCAGCGAAACCCTGTTCTGGGAAACCATGGAAAAACTGAAAGCGCTCGGCGCCAGCTCGATCCTGGTTCTGCCGATTGAGAAGATGATGGAGTAATCCAGCCAGCTCAGGCCCCACCGGGCCTGTCTCAGAGATTAAACAGGGGAAACGACCATGAGCTTCAACACAATCATCGACTGGAATAGCTGTAGCGCCGAACAACAGCAACAACTATTAATGCGCCCGGCGATTTCCGCTTCCGACAGCATCACACGCACCGTTGCTGAGATCCTTGATAACGTTAAACAAAACGGCGACGCGGCGCTGCGCGAGTACAGCGCAAAGTTTGATAAGACCGACGTCAAGGCGCTGAAGGTCAGCGACGAAGAGATCGCCGCCGCCGGCGAGCGCCTGAGCGACGAGCTCAAGCAGGCGATGGCGGTTGCGGTACGCAATATTGAAACCTTCCACAACGCCCAGCAGCTTCCGGGCGTGGACGTTGAGACGCTGCCGGGCGTGCGCTGCCAGCAGGTCACCCGCCCTATCGCCTCCGTCGGCCTCTATATTCCCGGCGGCTCGGCGCCGCTGTTCTCTACCGTATTAATGCTGGCGACGCCGGCGCGCATCGCCGGCTGTCTGCAGGTGGTGCTGTGCTCGCCGCCGCCGATTGCCGATGAAATTCTCTATGCCGCCCAGCTGTGCGGCGTGCGTAACGTCTTTAACGTCGGCGGTGCGCAGGCGATTGCGGCGCTGGCCTTCGGCAGCGAATCGATTGCCAAAGTGGACAAAATCTTTGGCCCGGGTAACGCCTTCGTTACCGAGGCAAAGCGTCAGGTCAGCCAGCGTCTCGACGGCGCGGCGATCGACATGCCCGCCGGTCCGTCAGAAGTTCTGGTGATTGCCGACAGCGGCGCGACGCCGGACTTCGTGGCCTCAGACCTGCTGTCGCAGGCCGAGCACGGCCCGGATTCGCAGGTTATTCTGCTGACCCCGGACGCTGAAATGGGCCGCCGCGTCGCCCAGGCCGTTGAGCGCCAGCTGGCGGAGCTGCCGCGGGCGGAAACCGCGCGCGAGGCGCTCTCAGCCAGCCGCATTATCGTGGCGCGCGATCTCGCGCAGTGCGTGGAGATCTCCAACCAGTACGGCCCGGAGCACCTGATTATTCAGACCCGCAGGGCGCGCGAGCTGGTGGACAGCATCACCAGCGCCGGGTCGGTATTCCTCGGCGACTGGTCGCCCGAGTCGGCGGGCGATTATGCCTCCGGCACCAACCACGTGCTGCCGACCTACGGCTATACCTCTACCTGTTCCAGCCTCGGTCTGGCGGATTTCCAGAAGCGCATGACGGTGCAGGAGCTGTCCCGCGAAGGCTTTTCCGCCCTGGCGTCAACGATTGAAATTCTCGCCGCCGCCGAGCGCCTGACCGCCCACAAAAATGCCGTTACGCTGCGCGTTGCAGCGCTTAAGGAGCAAGCATGAGCATCGAAGATTTAGCCCGCGCTAACGTCCGCGACCTGACGCCATACCAGTCTGCTCGCCGCCTGGGCGGTAAAGGCGACGTCTGGCTCAACGCCAACGAATTCCCGACCGCGGTTGAATTCCAGCTAACTCAGCAAACGCTGAACCGCTACCCGGAAGGCCAGCCGAAAGCGGTGATTGAGAACTACGCCCAGTATGCCGGGGTTAAGCCCGAGCAGGTGCTGGTCAGCCGCGGCGCCGATGAAGGCATTGAGCTGGTGATCCGCGCCTTCTGCGAGCCGGGAGAGGACGCGGTGCTCTACTGCCCGCCAACCTACGGCATGTACGGCGTCAGTACTGAAACCTTCGGCGTGGCCTGCCGGACGGTGCCGAGCCTGAGCGACTGGCAGCTCGATCTCCCCGGCATCGCCGCCAATCTCGACGGCGTGAAGGTGGTCTTTGTCTGCAGCCCCAACAACCCGACCGGGCAGGTGATTAACCCCGACGATATGCGCGCGCTGCTGGAGATGACCCGCGGCAAGGCGATTGTCATCGCCGACGAAGCCTATATCGAATTCTGCCCGCAGGCGACGCTGGCCGGCTGGCTGAGCGACTATCCGCACCTGGTGGTGCTGCGCACGCTGTCGAAGGCCTTTGCCCTCGCCGGGCTGCGCTGCGGCTTTACGCTGGCTAACGCCGAGGTGATTAGCCTGCTGATGAAAGTCATCGCCCCCTACCCGCTCTCCACGCCGGTCGCCGATATCGCCGCCCAGGCCCTCAATGCTCAGGGTATTGCCGCCATGCGCGCCCGCGTCGCGCAGATCGTAGAGGAGCGAGAGTACCTGATTGGCCAGCTGCGCGGCATCGCCTGCATTGAGCAGGTTTTCGATTCCGAGACCAACTACATCCTCGCACGCATTAAAGCCTCCAGCGCGGTATTTAAATCTTTGTGGGATCAGGGCATTATCTTACGAGACCAGAATAAACAACCCTCATTAAGCGGCTGTTTGCGTATCACTATCGGTACCCGTGCAGAGAGCCAGCGCGTGATTGACGCTTTGACTGCGGAGAATGTATGACCCAGAAGTTTCTCTTTATTGACCGTGACGGTACGCTGATTTCCGAGCCACCGGTTGATTTTCAGGTAGACCGCTTTGAAAAGCTGGCCTTTGAGCCGCAGGTGATCCCTGCGCTGCTGAAGCTGCAGCAGGAAGGCTATCGGCTGGTGATGATCACCAATCAGGATGGTCTGGGCACCGACAGCCTGCCGCAGGATGAGTTTGACGGCCCGCACAACCTGATGATGCAGGTATTTGCTTCCCAGGGCGTGAACTTTGAAGAGGTGCTGATTTGTCCGCACCTGCCGACGGAAGGCTGCGACTGCCGCAAGCCGAAAACCCAGCTGGTGCTGCCGTGGCTGGAAGAAGGCGTACTGGACAAAGCCAACAGCTACGTCATCGGCGATCGCGCCACCGACATCGAGCTGGCGGAAAATATGGGCATTATCGGCCTGCGCTACGACCGCGAGACCCTCGACTGGCCGACCATCTGCGAGCAGCTTACCCGCCGCGACCGCTATGCCCACGTTGAGCGCATCACCAAAGAGACCCAGGTTGATGTGAAGGTCTGGCTGGATCGCGAAGGTGGCAGCAAAATCCACACCGGCGTCGGCTTCTTCGATCATATGCTCGATCAGATAGCCACCCACGGCGGCTTCCGCCTGGAAATTAACGTCGGCGGCGACCTCTATATTGACGATCACCACACGGTGGAAGATACCGGCCTGGCGCTGGGCGAAGCGCTGAAGCTGGCGCTGGGCGATAAACGCGGCATCAGCCGATTTGGCTTTGTGCTGCCGATGGACGAGTGCCTGGCCCGCTGTGCGCTGGATATTTCCGGACGTCCGCACCTCGAATATAAGGCCGATTTTGCCTATCAGCGCGTCGGCGATCTGAGCACCGAGATGGTGGAGCACTTCTTCCGCTCGCTCTCGTACACCATGGCGGTGACGCTGCACCTGAAAACCAAAGGGAAGAACGATCATCACCGCGTCGAGAGCCTGTTTAAGGCCTTTGGCCGCACGCTGCGTCAGGCAATCCGCGTGCAGGGCGACACGCTGCCATCTTCAAAAGGGGTGCTGTAATGAACGTGGTGATCCTCGATACCGGATGCGCCAACCTCAATTCGGTGAAGTCGGCAATTCTCCGCCACGGCTATCAGCCGGCGGTGAGCCGCGATCCGGACGTGGTGCTGCGCGCTGACAAGCTGTTTTTACCCGGCGTGGGCACCGCCCAGGCGGCGATGGACCAGCTGCGCGACCGCGAGCTGATCGAGCTGGTGAAGGCCTGCACCCAGCCGGTGCTGGGGATCTGCCTCGGCATGCAGCTGCTTGGCCGACGCAGCGAAGAGAGCAACGGCGTCGATCTGCTGGGCATTATTGATGAAGACGTGCCGAAGATGACCGACCACGGGCTGCCGCTACCGCATATGGGCTGGAACCGCGTGTACCCGAAAGCGGGGAATCGCCTGTTCAGCGGTATCGAGGACGGGGCCTATTTCTACTTCGTCCACAGCTACGCGATGCCGGTCAATCCGCGCACCATCGCCCAGTGCAACTACGGCGAGCCGTTCACCGCCGCGGTACAGCAAGATAACTTTTTTGGCGTGCAGTTCCACCCGGAGCGCTCGGGCAGCGCCGGCGCCCAGCTGCTGAAAAATTTCCTGGAGATGTGATGATAATTCCGGCTTTAGATTTAATTGACGGCACGGTAGTCCGTCTCCACCAGGGCGATTACGGCCAGCAGCGCGACTACGGTAACGATCCGCTGCCGCGCCTGCAGTCCTACGCCGCTCAGGGCGCAGAGGTGCTGCACCTGGTCGATCTGACCGGCGCGAAAGATCCTGAAAAGCGACAGATTGCGCTGCTCAAAACGCTGGTTGCCGGCGTTGACGTACCGGTACAGGTCGGCGGCGGCGTGCGTACGGAAGAGGACGTCGCGGCCCTGCTCGATGCCGGCGTCGCGCGCGTGGTGGTAGGGTCTACGGCGGTGAAATCGCCGGAGACGGTGAAGGGCTGGTTCAAACGTTTCGGTCCGCAGCATCTGGTGCTGGCGCTCGACGTGCGCATCGATGCCGAAGGTAATAAGCAGGTGGCGGTCAGCGGCTGGCAGGAAAACTCCGGGGTGACCCTTGAGGAGCTGGTAGAAAGCTATCTGCCGGTTGGCCTGCAGCACGTGCTGTGCACCGACATCTCCCGCGACGGCACCCTGGCCGGTTCCAACGTCTCATTATATGAAGAGGTGTGCGCCCGCTATCCGCAGGTCGCGTTCCAGTCTTCCGGCGGCATCGGCGATCTTAACGATATCGCCGCGCTGCGCGGAACCGGCGTGCGCGGCGTCATTGTCGGCCGCGCCCTGCTGGAAGATAAATTCAACGTAACGGAGGCCATTCAATGCTGGCAAAACGGATAATCCCCTGCCTCGACGTTCGCGACGGCCAGGTAGTGAAAGGCGTGCAGTTCCGTAATCATGAAATCATCGGCGATATCGTCCCGCTGGCGAAGCGCTACGCCGACGAAGGCGCGGATGAGCTGGTCTTCTACGATATCACCGCCTCCAGCGACGGCCGGGTGGTCGATAAAAGCTGGGTTTCCCGGGTGGCGGAAGTTATCGATATTCCGTTCTGCGTCGCCGGCGGGATCAAATCGCTGGAAGACGCGGCGCAGATCCTCTCTTTTGGCGCAGACAAGATTTCGATTAACTCTCCTGCCCTGGCCGATCCGACGCTGATTACCCGCCTCGCCGATCGCTTTGGCGTGCAGTGCATCGTGGTGGGTATCGATACCTGGTTCGACGCCGATACCGGCAAGTACCACGTTAATCAGTACACCGGCGACGAAGCTCGCACCCGGGTGACCCAGTGGGAAACCCTCGACTGGGTAGAGGAAGTGCAGAAGCGCGGGGCCGGAGAGATCGTGCTGAACATGATGAACCAGGACGGCGTGCGTAACGGCTACGATCTTGCGCAGCTGAGCAAAGTCCGCGCCGTGTGCCACGTGCCGCTGATCGCCTCCGGCGGCGCCGGCACCATGGAACACTTCCTTGAAGCCTTCCGCGACGCCAACGTCGACGGCGCGCTGGCCGCATCGGTGTTCCACAAGCAGATTATTAATATTGGTGAACTGAAAGCGTACCTGGCAGCACAGGGCGTGGAGATTAGGGTATGTTAACTGAACAGCTGGACTGGCAAAAAACCGACGGCATGATGCCGGTCATCGTACAGCACGCTATTTCCGGCGAAGTACTGATGCATGGCTACATGAATCAGGAAGCGCTGGCGAAGACCGAAGAGAGCGGAAAGGTGACCTTCTGGTCGCGCACCAAACAGCGCCTGTGGACCAAGGGAGAAACCTCCGGCAACTTCCTCAACGTGGTGAGCATCACGCCGGATTGCGACAACGATACCCTGCTGGTACTGGTGAACCCAATCGGCCCGACCTGCCACAAGGGCACGTCCAGCTGCTTCGGCGAAGCGGGACACCAGTGGCTGTTCCTGTATCAGCTGGAACAGCTGCTGGCCGAGCGTAAGCACGCCGACCCGGAGAGCTCCTATACCGCGAAGCTGTACGCCAGCGGCACCAAGCGCATTGCGCAGAAGGTTGGGGAAGAAGGCGTGGAAACGGCGCTGGCCGCCACGGTGCATGACCGGTTTGAGCTGAAGAACGAGGCCTCGGACCTGATGTATCACCTGCTGGTGCTGCTGCAGGATCAGGAGCTCTCTCTGCAAGACATCATCGCCAACTTAAAAAGCCGTCATCAGTAAACCCGGCGGATTTAAGGCATAAAAAAGGCCGGAAGTTGAACAATCCTTATGAAGGATCCCGTTCAGCTTCCGGCCTTTTGCTATGCGGCACCTGAGGCCATCAACGATGGCTAGCGGTTGCGCTTAAACTCCGCGACCTTCTTCGCCAGCAGCTCTTCACTGGCCTTGATCAGCGAGGTGTACTGCGAGTTTTCAAAGCCCCACAGCGTAGACTGCTGCTCTTCCGCATAGCCCACCAGGAACGGAACCGTGGTCACAACCACCAGATCTTCCGCCGATTCAACGTAGCGGTCGATAGTATTGGTCTCAGCGTCGATGTTCGTTTCATCCCAATTAGAGATCAACTCCATCCCGCTACGGGAGTAGATATTCATCACCATGCTGGTCATTTTATCGATGTAGACGTATTCGATACCGTCAATCTCCCTGACATCAATGATTTTGGTATCGTCATGAAGGTGAGCGATGATACCGGCAAAAATATGCCATTTGATCTCAGTGGCCTGCAGGTGGTCGATAATCTTATTGAGCTTCTGGTCGTAATCAAGCGGGAAGATAACGTCATCTTCACAGATAATGCCCATTTTCACCTTGCTGGCCAGCATCCTGGAAAGCATATATTTATAGCTCATCCCGCAGCCAATCCAGCCAATACGGTAGCGAATACCGTCAAAGAAGCTGAATCCGTGGGAAGGACTTTTAAAGAAGGCCCTTCTACGCACCGGCGTTTCCGACAGCGACAGACACAGACGCGGAATATCGCTTTCCTCGATATCATCGAAGGCGTAGCTGCTTTCGTACTGTGAGAACGTGAGCTTATCAATCGACAGCAAATAACGCTTCAGATAGACGTTATTTTTCTTATCTTCAGCGGTGAAGCGCGCAATGTCCGCCCGCTTCTCGCGATAGTGTTGCTCATCAGACAGCAGCGTCTGGAGCTTGTCTACCATCGCCTGAATATCACCCACCGGGCAGAAATCAATCACCCCCTGCAGGTCCTGATGTTCTTCAATATCCGCACTGCTTTCACTCACGATCGGCGTGCCTAATGACAGCGTTTCATACAAACGCGTGGTCTCAAGCAGCGCATCCTCATAGTAATGGATATTAATAACAACCCGCGCGTCCTTGACCATTTTGGTCAACCGATCGCCAAACACTTCGGAAGCGACGGTGACGTTGAAATGCTTCTTCAGCTCCTGCAGATACGCCTTACGACGTTCGCAATTGGGATCGCCGTAGAATAAAACGTCAGCGGCCTTATCGCCCTTGCGATCGCTCAGGTCATAGCCGATCTGCGTGAGGTAAGCGGGATAGTCCGCATAGCTGGAGATCGGCATATAGAACAGCTTCTGATAGGGAATTCCCTGCTGCAGAAGGTATTCGATATTTTTCAGCGAATAATCAAATATCGCTACCGCGTTATTTAAGCGGGCAAAATACTCCTCGGTAAACCATCTTGAGTTGACCGATTGTTCCATCTGGAAAGCGATATAGTGTTTAGGCAGCTGCTTAAACATCTGCGGACAGACGACGATATGCAGCTGACCATTGTCATGTTCCGCAACGTATGACGTGCTGACCTGCGCAGTTAGGCCATTCTCAAGCAGACTCTTCTCGATAAGATGGGCAACGAATAATGTGTGCTGCGTTGCGAGAATACGCACATCGCCGTTATCAAGAAATGCCGCCGCCGGTGCGGAGTCGGTCGCCGCGCGGTTGATCACGCGTTTAAAACCGTCCGCAGCCCCTTTCCAGTTACCGGACATAATGAGGCGCAGAGCGGTTTTATACCTCGATTTTGACAGCAGGCCACCGGAGAGCAGGAAACGCGATAACGCCCCGTTACCCGAGGTTGCATAATGCCGGGTCATCGCCTTGATCGTAGAAAATTCACCGCGGCAGATTCGACCCGACATACGTACCGGCATGCTCAGTTTCCATGACAGGCTATTGCGCATGCGGTTGATCTCTTCCTGCTTCGTTTCCACAGCCGACAGCAGCCCGGCTTTAGCCTGCTCCGCAACCTCAACCTCAATCTCAACCTTATCCTGCAGCTGCGCGAGGGTCGCCGCGAGCTTTTGGCGTTCGGCCGCTTCCGCAGCAAGCTGGTTTTTTAACAAATCGATCTGTTTGTTATGTTCTTGCAGGGAGTTTTCTAAAATCTTTCTCATCGCTTTGTCTTGGGAAATAGCTTCATTTATCAATGATGACAGGGTATACGCGGCCGGTGAAAAGCTACCCGGCATATCAGCTGAGTAAAATTCAATATGTTTGCCGATAATCTCGCGCTCTTCAGGATGACCTAATCGGAATTTAAGGTACTCCTGATTGAAAACCAGGTCGAAAGGAACCAGATACGAGAACAGATAAAACGCGGCAGCATTGACCGTGGCTGAGGATTCAGCTAATTCATTGATAAAAGCATAAGAGCAGTCACCTAAAACCGTCGTTTTCTTTCCGGTTAATATTGCTTCAAGACCGACGCTTGAGTTAATGGTGAAGACTTCGTTGCACTGATTAATGAAGGCAAGGCTATTGGCTGAGTCATCAATTGTAAAAACGTCGTCCCTTAAGCGGAACAGGCTTCCCGGATGCGCGCGCACCAGGATGTCCTCTTTTTCATGGCGCTGGCGAACGTACGAAATCAACGAAATGTTAGTAAAGTCGTGACTGTAGGCGATCAGATTGGAGTCATCCTCAACCTGAAGCACAACGCCGGCGGCAGAATGAGCGGCCGTTTCAGCGGGGGGTAAAACCTCAAGAAAATAGTTGTGCAAATCGCCCAGCGAGGCTTTTATATCCAGCTCGGTCTGACATTTTTCGTAGCGCGCGCTGGCCTCGGTCCCGCCGTTCACTCCGGCAAAGTCCAGATAGGCCGTGTTGCGGTACATCGGCGCGCGCAGCGGGCCAATCTCGATGTGCATCACCTCTTTCCCAAGCGTCCTGGCGACATGCTCCAGGGAGGGACAGTTGCAGATAGAGATAAAGGCGTCGATCTGGTCAAGTATGCCTTTTTTACTATTCAGCAAAGCGTGCAGTTCTGTTTCCAGTTCAGGGATCTGCTCGGTCAGGAACGCCGAAAATGATTTAATCGGATCGTGCTGATGACGAGAAAGCAGCGTTTCATAGATATCGTTATCGAGCACGAGGTACTCATGACGCGCAATACTTTCAGCATTCGGCAACGCATATCCAAGAGATGCCATCGACGCCGGATCAAATTCCCAGCGTGCGCGCTGAGCTTCATCATCAGTAACACTGAGATAATCCTCACCGGTAATAAACAGAATGCTATCCGTTGCGCAGTGAAGATATTTATAAAACAGCCATAAATAAGGGGCCTTAAGCCCCCTGAACGGATAGGGAGGTAAAAATACAGCCAGCATCATTACTCTCCATTCGAAATAATTTTCAACGGAGCGTGAATCACACCACCCAACTCCCTTGCAGACCAGAATTTAACTTTCATCATCGGACGGCGCTGATCGAGTTCTTCCCGATCGCCGTTGCCAACCTTGGCCAGGCCACAGTGAATGAGATAATCGCCCGAGTTAATAGGCAGCGTGGCTTTATACACGATACGCTGACGGCCGGGTCGCAGGGTAATTGCTGAACCGGCTCCGATATTACTGTCTCCCCAGATATCGCCCCCTTGCGCTTTCGACATGGAGATGCCTAACGCGATATCTTTAATTTCTTCGCTAGCCAGAATGGTAAAATCAAAGGTCACTTCTTCGCCTGATTTTATCAGCGGTTTTTCAGCAAGAGTGGTGCCATCCGATTTATAAATCGTCAGATCCTCGATGATTGCACGCGCGCTGCCGAAGCGCTTCTCGCCAATCGCCTCGTTGGTGGTGCGCAGCTGAATGGCTTTCAGCTCGTCAACGCTAACTTCTGCAGCTGAATCTTTGTCCGCTGTGCTGGTTGCGGCAGGTTTCTCGCTGCCGTTAGCAAGGATCATCCCTTTTTCATAGGCCAGAACCGCGGCCAGCACATCCGTGGTATCGCCAATCAGCTTACCGTGATCCATGACCAGACAACGATCGGCATATTCAAGAATGCTGCCGGTTGAATGGGTCACCATAATGATCGTCACGCCCTTCGCTCGCAGCGCTTCCATCCGCTTATAGCACTTGTACTGGAAGCCAATATCGCCGACCGCCAACGCCTCGTCGACAATTAAAATTTCCGGTTCTACGCAGGCCTGAACGGCAAAAGCAAGGCGCACATACATCCCGCTGGAGTAGGTCTTCACGGGTTGATCGATAAACTGGCCAATATCGGCAAACTCTTCAATCTCAGCAAATTTTGCCGCAATTTGCTCTTTCGTTAACCCCAGCACCGAGCCGTTCATATAGACGTTTTCACGCCCGGTAAACTCAGGATTAAAGCCAGCACCGAGCTCCAGCAAAGCGGCAATGCGCCCGTTGACCCGGACTTCTCCCGCGGAAGGCGTTAAGGTTCCGCAGATCGTTTGCAGAAGCGTAGACTTACCCGCCCCGTTACGGCCGATAATGCCAACGGTTTCTCCCTTCTTGATGCTGAAGGAGACATCGTCTAATGCCCAGAACTCGCGGAAATAACAGTTGCGCTCTCTTCTGGCAACTTGCTGAATTTTTGGCACAAAGAACTGTTTTAAACGATCGGTCGGACTCGCATAGATCTGATAGCACTTGCTCAGATTAGTGACCTGGATAGCAATTTCATTAGAGGACATCAGCAAACCCCTTCCTTGTTTTCTGGAAGAAGACAAAACCCAGCCAGGCGACAACTACGGCGCCCATGGAATAGAGTAAAAGGCCCAGGAAATTAGGCATACCGCCCCAAATGAGAACGCTTCGGGCTTGTTCAATAATGAAGGTCAGTGGGTTGAGCATAATCCAAATATGATATTTCGCAGGCAAGGCGCTAATCGGGAAAAACACCGGGGATAAGAACATCATAACGGTGGTGATAATCACCGTAGTCTGGCTGACATCGCGCAGGAAAACGCCCAAAGAGGCAAGGATCCACGATAAGCCAAGACAGAAAATGACTAGCGGGAAGAAAACCAACGGCAGGAACACAATCGTCCAGTGCAAATAACCGTTAAAAAGCACAAAGGCCACCAGCAGAACGAACAGGCTAATGCAGGTATGGAAAAGAGCCGCCAGCAGGGAAATAACCGGCAAGGTTTCAAGCGGAAATATAACCTTTTTTACATAGTTAGTATTGCTAAGAATGATCAGCGGCGCCTTATTGATGACCTCACTGAAGAAACCGTGCACGATCATACCGACGAACAGGATTATTGCGAACTGCGTTCTGCTCTCATCGCCACCGGCAGACCAGCGAGCTTTGAACACCACGGAGAACACGAAGGTATATACGGTTAGCATGAACAGCGGATTCAGGAACGACCAAAGCAGGCCCATCACTGAACCTTTATATCTTCCGATGACATCCCGTTTAGCCATCTGGAGGATGATACCCCGGTGGCCAAAGATACTACGAACAATCTCTACGGGTGATGATGAAAGTTTTTGATGCGGGTTTTTCATTTTAAACTCGTAATAAAATTATCTGAACAATCAACCTAACTTCCGGGGGATTTCAAGCAGGGCTTTTTTATTGTACGCATGCCTCTTACGGTCAAAAAACCATCCCCATTTATTAAAGTAGGAAATCGCAGAGCGAACATGATACCAAAGCAACAGCTTGCTTTTATATGACCCCTTATTGAAAAGGTGAATAATTGTCGCATCCGGAAAATAATATATTTTAGTGAAGGGCAATGCTCGGCGACATAGATCAACATCTTCTAAATACATGAAGTAGCGTTCATCAAACCCATTCAGCTTCTGGAGCAAACTATTCGTGAGCAGCATGAAGCAGCCGGAGACCGAAGGCGGTGAGAAAACCTTATCGTACTCGGCATCCATCAGCTCGTACTCAACGTCAAACTTCAGCGCAGTGGTAGGTAAAAAACGTCTTAAAAACAGATTAACCGGCGTAGGCAGTAAGCGACAGCTATATTGCCGGGCCCCATTTTTATAGAGAATTGTCGGTGAGACAAAGGGGAACTGGTTATCCCAGGCAAAGGACAATAATTTATCCAGCTCGCCTCTGTCAAAACTTACATCCGGATTACAAATCAGAAAATAACCTTCAAAATCAGTATTAGCTTTGATTGCCAGATTGTGACCAGCACCGAACCCACAGTTATAAGGAGATTTGATATAACTAATTTTCGGTTCGCTCAGTTCTGTAACCCACTGACATCCACCATTATCAACTAAGACAACTTTTTCAACACCACTCTCATGACATAACGAGATTAACGTATCTTTAATATCATCATAGGAATGATTAAATAATACAATAGAAGCGATTATCTTCGGCTTCATTGCTTCATAATTCATGAATCTATTACCTTTAGAGTAAACATCGCTATTTAATTATTATTATAATTCTTAATGAATAAAAGAGGATGCGTTAAGCATATCAAATCTAAAAAATGAATTTCTCTCAGGCATATACTTCAGCTGTTGCCAGCGTATGCGCCTGCATATCTTTCTCTGACAATGAAAGCGCGCAGCCGCTTAGCTCAGGCCACTCAATGCCAATTTGCGGATCGTTCCAGAGAATGCTGCGCTCCGACTGCGGCGCGTAGTAGTTGGTCGCTTTATAGACAAACTGCACCGTCTCGCTCAGCGCCATAAATCCGTGTGCAAAGCCTTCCGGGATCCACAGCTGACGCTTGTTTTCCGCGCTCAGCACAACCCCAACCCACTGACCAAACGTCGGCGATGAGCGACGTACGTCGACGGCAACGTCGAACACTTCGCCTTCAACGCAGCGCACCAGTTTACCCTGCGCATGCGGGGCCAGCTGATAGTGCAGCCCGCGCAGCACGCCTTTCTGCGACTGCGAGTGGTTATCCTGTACAAACTCAACCTTGCGACCTACTGCTTCATCAAAGACCTTGCTGCTGAAGCTTTCAAAGAAAAACCCGCGCGCGTCGCCAAAGACTCTCGGCTCGCAGATTAAGACCTCTGGAATGTCTGTTTTAATAATATTCATGCTTGTGTATTTACCTACTTACCTAAAACTTCAACAACCACGCGCTCAACGCCCTGGCGCCAGTCCGGGAGCGTTACGCCGAATACCCGCTGGAATTTCTCATTCGACAGACGAGAATTCAGCGGACGTTTAGCCGGCGTCGGCCAGGCAGCCGTCGGGATCCCGTTGACTTCTTTGACCGCCAGCTCAGTTCCGTTGGCACGCGCAATATCAAAGACAAAGCGGGCATAGTCATACCAGCTGGTTTCACCGCTGGCCACCAGATGGTAGGTTCCGGCAACCGCCCTGTTACGCAGCTCTTCACGAATGGCGATGGCGGTACAGTCAGCCAGCAGCTCGGCACCGGTCGGCGCGCCGTGCTGGTCGTTAATAATCGACAGCGTCTCTTTTTCGCCCGCCAGGCGCAGCATGGTTTTGGCAAAGTTGGCCCCACGCGTCGCGTAGACCCAGCTGGTACGGAAAATCAGATGGCGAGGATTCGCCTGCGCCAGCGCCAGTTCACCGGCGCGCTTGGTTTCGCCATAAACGTTCAGCGGCCCGGTGGCCTCGTCTTCGGGGCGATAATGCTCGCCTTCTCCGTCAAAGACATAGTCGGTGGAGTAGTGCACCATCAGGACGCCCAGCTTCGCCGACTCCTCCGCCAGTACCGCCACGCCCCGCTCATTCAGCAGATCGGATAGCTCGCGTTCGCTTTCGGCTTTATCCACTGCCGTATGCGCGGCCGCATTGACAACCACATCCGGTTTAACCTGGCGGACGGTTTGCGCAATCCCGGCAAGATCCGTCAGATCGCCGCATAATTCCTTATCGAAATAGTCAACGGCGACCACCTCACCCAGCGTGGACAGCGAGCGCTGCAGCTCCCAGCCAACCTGACCATTTTTGCCAATAAGTAAAATTTTCATTAATTCATACCCTGTATTTGGTCGGCAGACGATTAACGCTCATTGAGCAGACGTTTCAAATAAGCGCCATATTCCGTTTTCTTCAGCCGCTCGGCCTGAGCCTCAACCCCTTCTGCAGACAGCCATTTATTACGGAAGGCTACCTCTTCCAGGCAGGCCACTTTCATACCCTGGCGCTTCTCAATGGTGTGGATGAACTGAGAGGCTTCCATCAGGCTGTCGTGGGTACCGGTATCAAGCCAGGCAAAACCGCGGCCCAGCAGTTCAACCTGCAGGTCGCCACGCTCCAGATACATCTGGTTGAGGGTGGTAATTTCCAGCTCGCCGCGCGCGGAAGGCTTCACTTCCTTCGCCATCTCTACGACGTCGTTGTCATAAAAATAGAGGCCGGTTACCGCCCAGTTTGATTTCGGCTTCAGCGGCTTCTCTTCGATCGACAGCGCCCTGAAGTTTTCATCAAACTCCACCACGCCAAAGCGCTCAGGATCGAGAACCTGGTAGCCAAAGACGGTGGCGCCCGACGTTTTGCTGGCCGCGGCCTCCAGTTTTTTACCGAAGCTTTGCCCGAAGTAAATATTATCGCCCAGCACCAGCGCGCAGGAATCATTGCCGATGAACTCTTCACCGATGATAAAGGCCTGCGCCAGACCGTCCGGAGACGGCTGGATTGCATAGGAGAAATTGACGCCAAACTGCGAACCATCCCCCAGCAGACGTTGGAACGCCGGCATATCTTCCGGCGTGGAAATAATCAGGATGTCCCTGATACCGGCCAGCATCAGCACCGAAACCGGATAGTAAATCATCGGTTTGTCGTAAATCGGCAGCAGCTGTTTAGACACGCCCTGAGTAATCGGATACAAACGGGTGCCGGAGCCGCCAGCCAGAACAATACCTTTCATTCTGCAATCCACCTTAATTAGTTATTCAGCCCAAGACGTTCACCGGCATAGGAGCCGTCCAGCACGCGCTGCCACCAGGTCTGATTATTCAGATACCAGCGCACCGTTTTCTCAATACCGCTTTCGAACGTTTCTTCCGGCACCCAGCCGAGGTCGCGCTGAATTTTAGCCGCATCAATGGCGTAACGGAGATCATGGCCCGGACGGTCTTTAACAAAGGTGATCAGGTCGGCAAAGTGGCTGATGTTGCCCGGCTTCTGCTCCACCACTTTATCAAGGATGGCGCAGATGGTTCTGACCACATCGATATTTTTACGCTCGTTATGGCCGCCGATGTTGTAGGTTTCGCCGCTATGGCCTTCGGTGGCCACTTTATATAGCGCCCTCGCGTGGTCTTCGACGTACAGCCAGTCGCGGATCTGTTCGCCGTTGCCGTAAACCGGCAGCGGTTTGCCCGCCAGCGCGTTGAGAATGGTCAGCGGGATCAGTTTTTCCGGGAAGTGATACGGGCCGTAATTGTTCGAGCAGTTAGTCACCACCACCGGCAGACCGTAGGTGCGGTTCCAGGCGCGGACTAAATGATCGCTCCCGGCTTTGGAGGCCGAGTATGGGCTGCTTGGCGCATACGGCGTTTCTTCAGTGAACAGGTCATCGGTGCCATCGAGGTCGCCGTAGACTTCATCAGTGGAGATATGGTGGAAGCGGAAGCCTTGTTTCTGCGCATCGTTCAGCGACTGATAGTAGTGACGTGCCGCTTCAAGCAGCGTGAACGTGCCGATCAGGTTCGTCTGGATAAAGGCTGCCGGACCGTCGATAGAGCGGTCAACATGGCTTTCAGCCGCCAGATGCATCACGATATCGGGCTGAAACTCCCTGAACTGCCCGGCGATCCCCTGCGCGTCGGTGATATCCGTGCATGAAAACGAATAGCGTTCATTTTGGGCAACGGATGCCAGAGACTCGAGATTACCTGCGTACGTCAGGCAGTCCACGACGCGAACGTCATCCTGGGTATTTTCAATAATATGACGAACAACGGCGGAACCGATAAAACCCGCGCCACCCGTAACAAGGATCTTCATACTTTATCTCATTTTTCAAATAGTTATATGCTAATCAAACATATATCATAAATTTCAGGCACGCTACCGCCATTGGCTATCGCAACCAAAGCGCGTAACGCTGCTGTACTACTTTCATGATTATGGCTCTGGCCAGTCGGTCGCAGCATGCTCTTGCTGCTACCTGACGGCTGGCCTTTACACTGCGTTCTGCTGCCGCAAACGAAACAGGCTGACAGATCCGCGATAAACAACTAAAAACAGAGATATATCTCGCAAGCCATATCTCTGTTTTCAGGCCCTACGCCGCACAACCGGACGGTAGATACGAGAGCGCTACTCTCCCCGTTTTGCTGCTGGCTATCTATCGGGACTTTCTCATTTAGCAAGCTCCAGGGTTCACCGACATCACCAGTACGGTCGTTGAAAGACGACTGCTCGCGCCAGTAAAACTGCTGTATGCATCGCTAAAGCATCAAGGGTAGCCAAACTGACGCAACGATCCAGCACATTGCTCATATTATTTCCCCAGAGAAAGAGTATCCATTACCGGGTTTGTCACACGGCTCACCGGATGTTCTGAGGAAGCATTACCCTGCAAAACAACAATCCTGTGACACATAGATTATCCGCGCATTATAACGCTGGTAACTAAGAATAAAAATCAAAAAGCATGGCGAATCAATTCATGTAAAAAGCAAACAACAAGGATACATTATTTACATAATTCCAAAGCAACGCCATAACCGACTGATATGTAACCAAAAAAAACAAAAAATGTTCAATTAACATAGAAATGATGAGCATTCGGTGGCGAAATACTCGGAAAACATATTATCAGTAACAATATAGTTCATAGGACACGCTCAATCTCGCATTGAGTACTTTATCGGCAGAACATCAATTATTGGTATAAGAAACTATAGGTATTATTATGATGCTAACTTACATTTAAATGATAATGATTTTTATTTGCAAAATAATATAGGGAATATAGCGCAGATGCGATCTGCCGCTTCTTAAGCACTCCCCTTCTCTGACTGCTTCATGAAGATCCGGAAACGGGAAAGCAGATGACCCCCAGGGCAACCCGGTGTAAAATCGACGATTATATATAGCGGGAAACAACAACCCCGGAGGATGAATATGAAGTTTTTAGTCACTGGAGCCGCAGGATTTATCGGTTTCCATACCTGCAAGCGCCTTCTTGAGGCGGGTCATCAGGTTGTTGGTATCGACAAC
The DNA here is from genome assembly GCF_902705905.1 of Klebsiella sp. 18074. Taxonomy (NCBI): domain Bacteria; kingdom Pseudomonadati; phylum Pseudomonadota; class Gammaproteobacteria; order Enterobacterales; family Enterobacteriaceae; genus Klebsiella; species Klebsiella sp. 18074. Next base: position 104,158 of record NZ_CACSIS010000015.1, read on the forward strand.
ATGAATGATTACTACGACGTCAATCTTAAGCAGGCGCGTCTGGATTTACTGCAATCCTCCCTTTTCAGTTTCCATAAAGTCGAACTTGCCGATCGCCAGGGCATCGCAGAGCTGTTCGCTGAAGAGAAATTTAACCGCGTGATCCATCTGGCCGCTCAGGCTGGCGTGCGCTACTCGCTGGAAAATCCTCATGCCTATGCCGACTCCAACCTGATCGGCTATCTGAACATTCTGGAAGGTTGCCGACACAATAAGGTCGAACACCTGCTGTACGCATCGTCCAGTTCCGTCTACGGTTTGAACCGTAAAATGCCGTTCTCAACCGACGACTCGGTCGACCATCCGGTTTCACTCTATGCCGCCACCAAGAAAGCCAATGAGCTGATGGCGCATACCTACTCCCACCTTTACGGCATACCGACTACCGGCCTACGGTTCTTCACCGTATACGGCCCGTGGGGTCGCCCTGACATGGCGTTGTTCAAATTCACCAAAGCTATGCTGGAAGGTAAGAGTATTGACGTGTACAACTACGGCAAGATGAAGCGTGATTTCACCTACGTTGACGATATTGTGGAAGCCATTGTACGCGTTCAGGACGTTATCCCGCAGCCGAACGCGGAGTGGACCGTCGAGAATGGCTCTCCGGCAGACAGCTCGGCTCCATATCGGGTTTACAATATCGGCAACAGCTCTCCGGTTGAACTGATGGATTACATCACCGCCCTGGAAGAGGCGCTGGGAATGATCGCTGAGAAAAACATGATGCCTATCCAACCGGGCGACGTGCTTGAAACCAGCGCGGATACCAAACCGCTGTACGATCTTGTTGGCTTCAAGCCGCAGACCAGCGTCAAAGAAGGCGTGAAGAATTTCGTCGACTGGTATAAAGAATACTACAAGGCATAATCGCGCAATCAGTTTCTCAACCGCAGCAGAGCTGCGGTTCTCTCTTCTGGTATCGCTCCTCCCCTTTTGTGCGTAACCTCGTTCACTGCTGCGGAAAGTCTCATATCTTCAACCACAGTATCCTTGCCCTTCTTTCAATTGAAGCGCACTTACCTCGTTATGGCAGACTAAAATTGTCACTTTCACCAAAGAGCCGGAGCACGAGCACGAGCCAGTTTTCTTTTGAAAGTATAGTTTTTCATTCTCCATAAAAAAAACACAATTAGCGTATAGGAATCTTCTTAGAAAGAAGATATGTTAGTGTGATAAAGATAATTTTTATCGATCTTTTAATTGCAAGCTAATCACTTACTCCCGTAACTTCGCTCTGGTAGATCATATGGAAAACTTATTTTTCTTGGTTGTTGCTGCCATACTACTTGCCGTTTCCATTTACTTTTTAATTTCTTATTTAAAGGATAGAAAAAGAACGAAATTATCGTTCAATAAACGTCAATGGTAGTCGCAGTGTCAGCACATTGGTACCTGAAATAAGATTTAAGAAGAGCAGCCGTGTTTTTTTTCGGTACAGACTCCTTTAATAATTAATCTGCAATTTAGTTAGTAATATACCTGGTTCATCAGGCTACAAAAATAACAAAAGCCTGCATTGCAGGCTTCGTTTTACCTTCCGGCGCTTATCTCCAGCATCTACATCACAGTGACGGTAGCTCTTCACAAGGTAGATTCAACATATCCGACCTGTTCAGACGGTGCAATGGATGGAATGTTAGATTACGGGATACATCACAATTTTAGTGGTGCCAGGTAACAGTAGAGGAAGAGGCTAGAAGGGTTGAGGAGGGATGGTTAAAACAGACCGGCGGCAGGTACCGCCAGTCATGGTCAGCGAAATGCTAGTCGTTGCCGAACAAATCGCGGGTGTAAACCTTATCCGCGACGTCAGCAAGTTCTTCTGCCATACGGTTGGACACGATGACATCAGCTTCCTGCTTGAAAGCTTCCAGATCACGAACAACTCGAGAGTTAAAGAACTCCTCTTCCTGCATGACGGGTTCGTAAATAATAACCGGAATACCTTTGGCTTTAATGCGCTTCATGATTCCCTGGATAGAGGACGCACGGAAGTTGTCTGATCCACTCTTCATGATCAGACGATAAACGCCAACCACCTTCGGCTTACGGGCAAGAATAGAATCGGCAATAAAGTCTTTACGGGTACGGTTAGCATCAACGATAGCGCCAATGATGTTGTTCGGTACCGATTCGTAGTTTGCCAGCAGCTGCTTTGTATCTTTTGGTAAGCAATAGCCACCATAGCCAAACGACGGATTGTTATAGTGGTTCCCAATGCGCGGATCCAGGCACACACCTTCAATGATCTGCTTGCTGTTAAGACCCTGGCTCTCTGCATAGCTGTCCAGCTCATTAAAATAGGCAACGCGAAGCGCAAGGTAGGTATTGGCAAACAGTTTAATCGCTTCGGCTTCAGTCGAATCAGTAAACAGCGTCGGGATGTCCTGCTTAATCGCCCCTTCTTTTAGGAGATTGGCAAATCGTTCAGCACGTTCGGAACGCTCACCAATAACGATACGCGACGGGTGCAAGTTGTCATACAACGCACGGCCTTCGCGCAGGAATTCTGGAGAGAAAATAACGTTATCAATCCCGAGACGCTCTTTAATATCACGGATAAAACCAACAGGAACGGTTGATTTAACAATCATCACCGCCGCAGGGTTAATCTCTGCGACATCACGAATGACGGCTTCAACAGTAGAAGTATTGAAATAGTTCGTTTTCGGATCGTAGTCAGTCGGGGTAGCGATAATGACATAGTCTGCATTACGATAAGCGTCCTGCTTGTCAGTTGTCGCACGAAAATTCAACGGCTTTTCGGCCAGATATTCCTGGATCTCTTTGTCGACAATCGGAGAAATCTTTTGGTTAAGCATATCTACTTTGGACTGAACGATATCAAGCGCGACCACTTCGTGGTTTTGCGCAATAAGGATGCCGTTCGATAAACCAACATAACCGGTACCGGAAATAGTAATTTTCATTCGATCACACTTTAATCAGTTAACTGGACAATGGCAATTTGCCACCCTGGTAATCAACACTTGTGGCGGTTGTACTCTCCGACTGACTGTATGTCAAGACAGACTTTTTTTGAGAGCAAACAGAATAGCGTTAAGGAGGAGACGGATAATCACATTAAGAGTGTTCGGTTGAAAGAAGTTTATAGAAAAAAACCCGGCCAAGAATTAACCGGGTTTTAATTAGCTTAACAAGCTGTGATTATTCCATCCACTCAGTATGGAATACACCTTCTTTATCGGTACGCTTATAAGTATGCGCACCAAAATAATCACGTTGAGCCTGAATCAGGTTAGCAGGCAGAACTGCAGAGCGATAGCTGTCGTAGTATGCGATAGCTGCAGCGAAAGTTGGTACCGGAATACCATTCTGCACAGCATAAGCAACGACATCACGCAGCGCCTGCTGATATTCATCCGCAATCTGTTTGAAGTACGGTGCCAGTAACAGGTTAGCAATCCCTGCATTCTCTTCGTAAGCATCCGTAATTTTTTGCAGGAACTGGGCACGAATAATGCAACCCGCACGGAAGATTTTAGCAATCTCGCCGTAGTTCAGATCCCAGCTGTATTCATTAGATGCAGCACGCAGTTGAGAGAAGCCCTGCGCATAGGAAACAATTTTACCCAGATAAAGAGCACGACGCACTTTCTCGATAAATTCTGCTTTATCACTAGCCGGTTGCGCCTGCGGACCAGTCAACACTTTAGAAGCGGCAACACGCTGATCTTTCAGAGAAGAGATGTAGCGAGCGAATACGGACTCGGTGATCAGGGACAGAGGTTCACCCAGATCCAGAGAACTCTGGCTAGTCCATTTACCTGTACCTTTGTTGGCCGCTTCATCAAGAATCACGTCAACCAGGAATTTACCTTCGTCATCTTTTTTGGTGAAGATGTCTTTAGTGATATCGATCAGATAGCTGCTTAACTCACCTTGATTCCAATCAGTGAAGGTAGTAGCCAGTTCTTCATTAGACAGCGCCAGGCCGCCTTTCAGTAAAGCGTACGCTTCTGCAATGAGCTGCATGTCACCGTATTCAATGCCGTTATGAACCATTTTCACATAGTGGCCTGCACCATCAGCACCAATGTAGGCAACACAAGGTTCCCCGTCTTCCGCTCGGGCGGCGATCTGCTCAAGGATTGGCGCTACCAGCTCATAGGCCTCTTTCTGACCGCCGGGCATAATAGATGGGCCCTTAAGTGCGCCCTCTTCTCCACCAGAAACACCGGTACCTATGAAGTTAAAACCATCAGCAGACAGTTCACGATTGCGGCGGATGGTATCCTGGAAGAAGGTGTTGCCACCATCAATGATGATGTCACCTTTATCCAGATACGGTTTGAGAGAATCGATCGCACTATCAGTGCCGGCACCCGCTTTCACCATTAACAGGATGCGGCGCGGAGTTTCGAGGGATTCAACAAACTCTTTGACGGTATAATGCGGGACCAGTTTCTTGCCAGGGTTCTCGGCAATCACTTCCTCAGTCTTTTCACGGGAGCGGTTGAAAACAGAGACGGTATAACCACGGCTTTCGATGTTGAGCGCAAGGTTACGCCCCATCACTGCCATACCGACAACCCCGATCTGTTGCTTGGACATTACATACTCCTGTCTGGTGTGGTCACTGCGACACGTTCGCAGTTTAAATGTGATGATTATGTTAGCTCAAAGCTGATAGAGCGCATAGTGTAAAATATTTCCAGTCAAAAAAAACCAGTAAAATTACGAAGATAAAAAATTAGATATAACTTCCTTTCCTCGAAGGCATAAGTTTATTATTAAGAATTAACTGTATTTTTCTCTCATGGTCGAAAACAACAAATAGTGCAGCAATTTCCCTTAAAGATTGGATGCTAGATCTTTCACTCCACTCCTACCAGCATTCATTCAATCTCGATCTGACAATATATCATCCATTCACTCAAAAAAGCTCTTGAGCGCTGCTCGCTCGATATAAATGAAACAACCAGCTAATATGCCGACTTATTAATAAAACCTTTAAAAACAGTTAGAAATATTATTTTAAGGTCAAGCCAAATACTCCAGCCACGGATGTATAACAAATCATATTCGATTCTCTTTTCCATTTTTTCAAGGGTGTCGGTTTCGCCCCGCCAACCATTAATCTGTGCCAGACCTGTAATTCCTGGTTTAACTTTATGCCTTAACATATAACCTTGAATTAAAGAACGATATTGCTCATTATGAGAAACTGCGTGTGGGCGTGGTCCAACAACAGACATTTGCCCCAATAACACATTTATAAATTGGGGCAACTCATCAAGGGAGGTACTCCGTAAGAAACGACCAACCTTTGTTACCCTGATATCGTTTTTAGTTGCCTGAATTATTTTGTCGTCATTCTCCATAACGGTCATTGAACGAAATTTCCAAACTTTTATTGGCTTGCCATCCATACCATATCGAATTTGCCTAAAAATAATAGGCCCTGGCGATGAAAATTTGACCGCACAAGAAATAACAAATAAAACCGGTGAAATTAGAATGAGAATGACACTAGAAACAATAATATCCTCAAGACGCTTAAAAAGCATGTTGATACCATTCAATGGCGTATCAAAGAGTGGAACAACCGGCACACCATTAATCTCTTCCGTCCTCGACTGGAGAATATTGAAAGTAAAGATATCAGGAATTAGCAGCACCGAGCATGTAGTGTCAGTTAGCTTAGCAACCAGACTCTTAATAAGGAGCTCATCCTTCATACTAAGCGCAATGTATATACGGTCTATGTTGCCATCACGAGCTTCCTGGATTAAAGTAGATAACGAACCGCCAAACGGAACATCTCCATAGTCAGCTAAAGGATTATCATCGTATATACCTTTAACTACAAACCCAAGCCAAGGTTCATCTAAAAAACCACGAAGAAGGCTTATACCTGCCGGTGTAGAACCAACAACAGCAACTCGGCGTGTGTTATATCCAAGTTTACGAAGTACACCAGCGCCTAAACGTATAGTCGAACGGCATATAATAAAACCAAGGACAACAAAAATATACCAGAAGATAAAAACATTAACACTAAAATCAAACTCAGGGAGCAGCGAGACGACACCCAAAGCCAAGAGAATGCTAAGAGTCCAATTTTTTATTATAAGAATAAGCTCAGCCGAGATTTTAACACCACGCCATGACCGATAAAAATCCGTCATACCACCAATCATTTGAAACACGACCAAAACCATAAGAGCAATTAATATATGTTTGTAATCAAAATCGCTGTTGTTAATCCATGCAACAACATACAACCCTAAGAAAATTATTGAAATATCTGAAAACCTCTGGACCATAGAGATCAATGAGGCATTTGCATTTGAACGTGTACGATGATGTAGAATTGTCATTCTATTTTTCACTCATGTTAGCTGTAGGTCAACAACCTAAAGTGAGGGTACGAAAAAAAATACAGATTAAAAGATAAAGGAATAGTATTTAAAAACGTTACCAATTAACCGTCGCAATAGTTTCTTATTAAGCTGCAACCCAACAATAAATTGAGCGATCGGCATAGCAGGCCGACCACTCAATAAGTAATTATGAGCGAAGGATATCTAAAATTTCTTTTGTTTTCTCACTCATTAAAACTTCATTCGCTCTTGACTCAACATTCAGACGAACAACCGGTTCAGTATTCGAACTACGCAAGTTGAAGCGCCAGTCAGCGAACTCAAGGGTAATACCGTCAGTATAATCGACATTGAGTGCGCTTTCTTGATATTGGGTAAGTACACGGGCAATTGCTTTAGCAGGGTCAGTCAGCGAGCTGTTAATTTCACCAGAAGCGGGATATGCGGCCATACGATCGCCGACAAGCTGGCTTAATGTTTTATTTTTAACACACAACAATTCTGCGACAAGTAACCACGGAATCATGCCACTGTCGCAGTAAGCGAAATCACGGAAATAGTGATGGGCGCTCATTTCACCGCCATAGACCGCATCTTCCTGACGCATGCGCTCTTTAATGAAAGCATGACCAGTTTTGGACATCACTGGAATACCACCGGCTTGTTCAACAATATCAACTGTATTCCAGCTCAGGCGCGGGTCGTGAATGATTCTGGCTCCCGGATTCTTCTCAAGGAAAGCGGCAGCCAGCAAGCCGACAATGTAGTAACCTTCGATGAAATTGCCTTCATTATCGAAAAGGAAGCACCGATCGAAGTCACCATCAAAGGCAATCCCCATGTCCGCCTGATGCGCAATAACCGCATCTGTTGTATCCTGGCGGCATTCAGGCAGTAGAGGATTAGGGATACCGTTAGGGAAGTTACCATCGGCAACATGATGAACTTTAATGAACTCAACACTGACACCCGCATCCTTGAAACGCGACTCTATGGCATCAATAACATGTCCTGCAGCACCATTTCCTGAGTTTATTACCAGTTTAAGCGGGCGGTTGAAGTTCTTCAAATCGACATAACTTAGTAACTTTTCGATATAGGCCTCAAGAACGGATACTTGTTTATATGAGCCGCGCGGCGCTTCATTTACAGCAGAAAAATCATTGGCTTCTGCTAACTTCTGAATATCTCTGAGACCGGTATCACCGCTAATAGGTTTAGATTGCTCACGGACTAATTTCATCCCGTTATAGTCTAACGGATTATGGCTGGCGGTAACTTCTATCCCCCCGTCAACATTCAAATGCGATGTGGCAAAATAAATCTCTTCAGTGCCGGCAAGCCCAATATCTAAAACATCAGTTCCTGCATCCTGCAACCCTTTTGCGAGTGAAAGTTTAAGCCCTTCACTAGTAAGACGGACGTCGCCGCCTAACACCATTTGCTTAGGTTTTAAATATTCACCATATGCACGTCCAATACGATATGCAATTTCTTCGTTTAATTCTTCACCTAGTTTTCCGCGAATATCGTAAGCTTTAAAACATTTCAATGTATCAGACATAAAGTTTTCCCAGATGTTAGCAATGGCCGTAGTGATCTTTTAATCGGATAATATCGTCTTCGCCTAAATATGATCCTGATGAAATTTCCAGAAGTTCTAGGGGAATTTTACCAGGGTTTTCGAGCATATGAACAGAGCCGATCGGGATGAATGTTGACTGATTCTCAGTTAACAGATAAGTCTTATCTTCAAGGGTAACTTCAGCCGTACCCGCCAGAACGACCCAATGCTCAGCTCGGTGCAAATGTTTTTGCAGCGAGAATTTGCCCCCGGGCTTCACCGTGACTCTGTTTATCTGGTAGCGCTGGGTATCAACGACTTTATCCTGACGTCCCCATGGGCGATATGATTCGCGGTGAAGACGATATTCGCGGCGGTTATTTGTTTTAAGGAACTCCACCACTTTCTTCACATCCTGCACCTGCGATTTATCAATCACCAGGACTGCGTCTTTGGTATTAACAATCACCAGATTCTCAACACCGATAGCGGCAACCAGAGTATCATCCGTGTTTATGTAGCAGTTTGACGTCTTGTGGGTAAAGATGTCTCCGGTCAGGGCATTGCCATTACTATCCTGTTCGTTAACTTCCCATAAAGCTGACCATGAACCTACATCATTCCATCCGGCATCTAATGGAATGACGACTGCATCTGAGGTCTTTTCCATTACGGCGTAATCAACAGACTCATCCGGGCAGTTAGAAAATGCCTCTAGATCAACCCGAATAAAGTCCTGCACGGAATCAATTTCAACACCAGACATTGCCTTCTGACAGGCTTCCAGTATGTCAGGCCTGAAGGCGGTAAGTTCTTGCAGATAACGCTCTGCGCTAAACAGGAACATGCCGCTATTCCAATAATATTCACCACTGGCGAGGTACTCTTCCGCAGTTGCCAAATCAGGTTTTTCAACAAAACGTCTTACATTAAACGCCGACTCGCCAAACGAATCCCCACGTTGGATATAGCCATAACCCGTTTCAGGGCCTGCGGCAACGATGCCAAATGTAACCAGTTTTCCCTGCTCAGCGAGCGGCGTCGCTGCATGGATGGCCTGGTGAAATGCCTGGGTATTTTCAATAACATGATCGGCAGCAAGAACCAACATCAGCGGGTTTTGACCGTTGGCAATAACACTCAATGCAGCCAGAGCTATAGCTGGAGCGGTATTACGCCCTACAGGCTCAAGAATGATATTATTTGATAAACGATCGATTTGCCGTAGTTGTTCGGCTGCCAGAAAACGATGTTGTTCATTACAAATCAACATCGGGGCCGAGACATTTAAACCATCCAGACGGGATACGGTATCCTGAAGCATTGACTGGTCACCGTTGAGTCGCAGAAATTGTTTTGGATACAATTCACGAGACATAGGCCATAAACGACTACCGGTACCGCCAGCCATTATTACTGGAACGATCATTATATTCCCTCTAAACAATTAAATTAAATATTCTTGAGAATGACTTTATCTTTACCAATTAGTGAGTGAACGTCTTTCTGTTTTCTCACCCAGCGAATTAGAAAGTCTATTACCTTTAAAAGGGCTATTGTTTATTATCCCTGGAGGAGAAAAGACCGGTAATCCCCTGTTAGTGATAAAATCATTGTTAGAAACAGAAAACTCTTCTAATATTTGAACCTGACCTGCTTTAAATTGTATTGGAGAAGTAGAATCAGAACCCAGCCTGTTGCCATTAATTACCGCATTGATTTTTGCGTTCTTTTGACCAACTTCACTGAGATCAAACTCTACGCTTGCTATCTCAGAGTTCAATAGTTCAAACTTTTTAACACCCCGATTATCACTATCGGTTACAGGTATGGACAAAGTACTATTGGAAATCAGATTATTAATAGCAAATGAATTAACATAGCTAGAATGCAAAGAAACAACCCCTACGCCCTGGTACGATTTCATTATGGTTTTGACGATTTCCAAACCGTTGCTAATCGAAACATTAACAATACTTACAGCATGTTTTTTCACAAAGAAGTTAGAATCGATTATTGTAAATTCACCTATATTGAAACCGTCTTGACTGTCAGATGACAGGTTTATCATTATGTCGTTACCGCTTTTTGAGTTAGCAGACTGGATGAAAACATTTTTGACAATTTTAATTTTTCTTATATTTGTTTTTTTATTTTTGGAATTAAAATTAAACAGAAACTTCATTTTATTGAAACGATTTCCGGTAATGTTAATGCTATTGATATCGCACCCCATAATATCCGCATCAAAAATACCAGCAACATTTCCAGAGTTATTCATTATAGATATATTTTCAATTTTTGACATCTCACCAAAATGGAAAAGCCGCATATTTTCACCGCAATAGATCCTGTTTCTCTCAAAAGAGATATTGCTGACATCCTTATACTCAAAAACATTAATTAGTGCAGGAGTGTTCTTGTTATATCTGGATGATGAAATAACACAATCGGTGATGGTAGCTTGCCCATTCCTAATATTAAAGGCGGGGCCTTTGGTGGTAATTTTTAAATGATGGAACTCAATTTTACCTATCACATTTGAGTGTAGATCAAAACTGGCATTTACATCGTTATGGATATCTTTGTCTGAGGTAGTTGCAGTGCAATCCGTAACAGTGATGTCCGACATAACAAAGTCGCGGGAAGCACAGGTCACGTGATGTTTGTTACTCTCAAAATGACTTTGCTCGACCCGGGTATCACTGCAATCAACATAAATGCCATAGCCGACACGTCCCGGCAGCGGTAACCCCTGAACATTACAGAAGCCAGAAACGAAGGTATTCACAACTCTGGACTTACAGCCAAGCACAAGCAAACCTGCACCACAAAACTCATTACCCAGTACTTTTACATTATTGATATTGATATTAGTGCCGGTGAGTTTCACGCCCGATAAAGGCGGAATGACATTTTGCGATGCCTGTAGATCTATATTCGCATTTAACAGACTGGTCGAGTTTGAACCTTTGTGTACGATAATTTCCGATATCTTGAATGATGAATAAGCTGGTCTATCAAAAATTAAATAAGAATCACCCACCTCTTTGATCACCGCTCGCATACCGTGATGATATGGACGAATATTCTTATACTGCTCACCATTTCTGATATCGGTTGATTTCAAACTAATAAGATCGCCCGGTTTGAAATTGCTCTTCTTAACCGATTCAGGGAGTGATAATTTAGCACTACCCTGTTCGAGGTAAAGACCTTCACCTTTAACAGAGTAAAGTTGCCTTCCAATGCTTAGAATATAACTGCCAGCGGGCATATCTGCATCGGCTTTTAATGTTGAATTCTGGAAGTCAATGTTCAGACATGAATAACAATCCACAGGTTTATTAACCATGTATTTTTTGTTATTACCCAGTACAACCTGTTGTCCATCACCACAGGCTTTAAATGCGGCTGCTAATGCCAGATTATTGAAATAGTCTCCATCTGCGTATTCTTTTCCAGTGAAAGATTTTATTATTCTCAAAATTTCTTTATCACTTTCACTAACTAAATCTTTTATCTTAATATTTTTTTCCGTTACACCAAACCAGTTTACCTCCAGCGGAGAACTGGATTCTCTGATAAATTTGACTCCGGATACTCCAGAAAAACAAGTTCCTGCATTTTCCTTAACGAATTTATCATTAGTTATAACCGTGAACACGGCGGGTGTATCATATGGTAAACCAGATGAGTGATTTCTAACCGTAATATTCTGCCCGTTAGAGACATTATCTAACTTAATCATGTCACTGATAAAGTCAACAACAACGAGACCTGACTTCTGGGGCTTATTTTTATCTACATTGTTATTTTCATCAGTGATATCTACTGACGCAAAAACTTTAAAAGATGTATTAAAATAAATTGCTGCCAGGATTAACTTAATCAAATCTCGTCGCTTCATTCATATCACCACAGGTCGAATGGAAATGCTTTTAGCAGACCTGACTGGATACTTTGCAGGTCAGGAATTGCGTCTGTGCGCAAGTCGAACGCTTCTTCAACAGTCTCTGCACGTGCATAAGTATTACGCCCGGTACCAAAGTAATAGTCATCATATTTGAACTGTGACTCACCGCTATTCGCACTTAAAAACACAGCAGGGATGCCGTAGGCTTCAGCCAAAATAACGCCATGCAGAGAACTTGAAATAACAAACTTACTATTGACAATTTCTTTAGTGAACCCGATTGCTCCCTGGTTAGGTGAGCAAATATTGCTTTTATATTTAGCGTACAAATTAAAGTCTTCATTCATATGGGGTATGACGATAAAGTCTTTCTGTAGCTGACTATCGGTTAATAACTGCTTACTATAAAACAGTGGCAGTAACAATCCCGGATCGCCGAAAACTTCCGGTGCTATAATACCCTTCTCTTTCTTCAGAAAATCTCTGGTATTAGGGCCTCGAACAGCACGAACATCTAAGCTGTTAAATTTAAGTTTTGATTTGTCAATTTTGCCATTGATTCCCGTCCCCCAAATGCAGTCACCATTTTTGGCAAAATGCATAACCGAGCCGATACTGAAGAGTGTGTTACGTGAAGAGTTTTTCCCAAAAATTTCAAGATCGCGCGTGCTTAATACGGATTGAACAATAACTTTCCCTAAATGATCTCCTGCATTATGGCTACCATCTTTAGGTTCCCACCAGAAGACGTTCTTTTTTTGTTTGTTTTTGATAATACTGTTAAGCATACTTCCCTCTATAAGTATAAATAGCTATCGGGGTTTGACTAAAGAGCGTAACCCTAAATAGAAATGCGGCGTGAAAATCAATTTTAGTGCTTTTAGTTTCATTACTGCATTCTTACGGGTTTGTTTAAGTGCATATTCGTAAACGAATGATATCAAGAAGTAGCTAATCATTACGGAAAAAGCTGCACCGTTAGTACCCAACTCTTTTATGAAAATATAGTTAAGGATCAAACTTGAACCGAGGCCACAGGCATTACGGAAGACTGCAAATTTCTCCAACATATTAAGACTATAGTACAAACCACTGATATTCGCTAAAGCAAGGAATGGGAATGAAAGACACAGTATCTGAAACACCGGCACGGACGCTTCAAAGCCCTTGCCTAATAAAAGCGGTATTATATACGGAGCACACAGTACCGCTGGTATAGAGATGATTAACGTAGTAAAGATAATAAATGCATAAAGTTTTGTTAAATACTCATCTTTATTGATCTCTTTGTTCTTACTTATGAAAGGAAGGAATACTGAAGACAAAATACTCGGCACTGCCATTAATTGTTCAATTAACTTATATGCCCCTGCATAGATCCCCACCTGTGCAACAGTTGCAATGCTGGATAACATCAGCTGGTCTGTTCGCATGTTAACTTGCACGATAACCATTGAGATCCAGAAGAAAAACGATCTCTCGAATATATGTTTAGTGATTACTTTTTTAGCAGAGTTGCTTTTTATTTTTACTAAAAAATTCTCTCTTCTGGTAACCAGGAAGCAGCATATGATATTTATGATTAAGTTATTTAATGCGAATGAAATGGCAATGAGATACAGATCGGCTTTTAACAAACACAACGCAATTCTCAGAATTGCTAACGCTATCGCAACGGTAACTCTAATTTTAACCAATAAATCATTTTTAAGATTAGCTTCAAAATGATAAACATAAAGTTCCAAAGGAGATGCGAGAACAGCAAGTAAAAGCCAATAATAGTATGTTTCATCCCCATGAAGGCCAATAAATGCAACCACCATCAGACTGAAGATGAATGAGATCAGTAGTTTTATTTTAAGAGTTTGCAGGAAAACTAGCTTTTCCCTTTTTATACTCTGCAAGGATGAGTATACTCTTCTCAGCCCAAATTCAGTGATCGATACTATTAATGCATAATAAACCTGAAACAGAGCGAGCTTACCGAAATCCTCAACGCCTAAATATCTAATAACGACAACATTAGACAGCAAACCAATAAGTAAAACGATAACCTTTTCCGACATCAGAAAAGCTATATTAGAAGTAAGTTTTTTCATTATAACTCCAGCTAAAGCAATCCCTGCTTGCTTGTCCTTAATCGATACTAAAATCTACAGTTATATTTTTAACAATCTCTGAAGCTCAGCAAGGAAACTTGCCATTACATTTTCCTTTGCAAGATTATTCTCTGCATAAAGTTGAGCAACTTGATTAAACTTAGGCAACTGCAAGCATTTCCTGATACCTTTCTCAAGAGCCAGTTCATTTTCAGGTTCCACAAGGACCGCAAGCCCCTCGTTATCCCTGCAAACCATACCTAATTCTGTGTCAGCTTCAGCTGTAATTACAGACTGTCCACCGGCAGCAAGTATATTAGTTAGTTTTGAAGGTAGAACCGCATCAGCAACACCTCTTTTCTGTATTACCAGATGACAATGAGCAATAGCTAACAGCATTGGTAACTGTTCATACGGTAACAAAGGCTTAAATAAGATATTCTTCGAACCTGCACTAACCGATGCATCATACAGATCTTTTTTACCTACGCCGTCACCTACAATTAGAAAGACGATATCCTCGTCTTCAAACATTTTGGCTATAGGTATCAAATTCTCTAAGCCTTGTTTTTTGCCAATATTGCCCGAGTATAAAACAATTTTACTTCTTACACTTATGCCAAGTTCTGAGTAAAAATCACCGGGCACGACAACATCTCTAAACCTGTCGGTTTCAGACCAGTTAGGAAAGAGAACAAGGTTTTTATCTTCAACGCCCTTAGCTCTTGCTTTGTTCAGCATATTTTTGGAGATAGTAGATACTTTGTCGAACTTTTTAAGTATCTTACTTTCCAAATAAAATAGAAATGACGATAGCTTACTTCCCTTTCCGTTACCACTTCCCAAGCCAAACATTGCATCAAGCTCATAATCTTGTATATGAATAACAGATTTAGCACCTGTGATCTTGGTGTAAATCAATACCGGTAATGCACAGAAAAGCGTTGGTACTACATATATCACAACATCAGGCTTGAGCTTCAACAGCCGCAATAAGTTAAAACTGGAACTTAAAGCGAATGAGGACAGGTGAACAACTCGTTTTACAAATCCTGGTCTTGTCGGAATATAAAGTGGTGAGCGGAAAACAGATATGTTATTGGCAACATCTTTACTATATCTGTTCTTATAGGGTTTAGTTAGTTTCCATTCGGGATAATACGGTGGAGCCGTAACAACGGTAACTTCATTGTTGTTATCAGCAAACCACCGGCTCATTTCTCCGCTATACTTACCTATCCCAGTAAGTTCCGGCTCGTAATTAATACCATAGACTAATATTTTCATATGGACTCAGATAAAATGTTATGAAGTCGTTCGAAAATAATCCTTAGTATAATCATGCACTTTAGGATGATTAAGAATATCAGCTTTCGGTATCCAACTATATGACGAATGTTGTTCCACTGGGAGTTTAAGCTCATCATTATTCAGAAAGAGCTTATAGCCCAAAACAATATAATGGGTTGAAAAATCACTCCCGGAGAAATTATCATCATAGAAATGCTGATAAACACTAAGGAATTTAGCTGAACTCAATGACTGGGCAATCCCCAATTCCAGCTGAGTTAGTCGAATGAAAGCTTCATTTATTGTCTCATCCTTTCTTATCCGTCCACCGGGAACGAACAAACAACCCCTCGCAGGTCTGTTGACCCTTTCACCTAGTAAAATTTCACTATTAGAATTTTCAATAATGAGATCAATTGAAATCAGAGGAGCATGTTCAACAATAGTTTTGAAAATACTATCATCCAAAAAAACTCTAGTCACGGAATTTACCCTGGTTAGCTAAAAACCACTGATATGTTTTTGTGAGCCCTTCTTCCAGGTCAATACTGTACTTCCATCCCAAATTCTGAAGACGGCTCACATCCAGGAGTTTGCGGGGAGCACCATCAGGTTTTTCGGCATCAAAAGTAATTTTGCCTTCAAAGCCCACAACTCGCGAAATTGTTTCTGCAAGTTCCCTTATTGTACAGTCGATCCCCGTGCCAACATTGATATGAGACAGCATAGGCTGAACATTCTGGTTAAGAGTCTCAGTATCTAACTCCATCGCGTAGATAGAAGCTCCAGCCATGTCATCAACATGGAGAAACTCCCTCATCGGCTTACCGCTGCCCCATACGATGACCTCAGAAGCGTTTTGCTGTTTGGCTTCATGGAATCTGCGCATCAACGCTGGGATTACATGCGAGTTACTCGGATGGAAGTTATCGTTCTCACCATACAGATTGGTAGGCATCACGGATCTGTAATCACGATTATACTGGCGATTATAAGACTCACATAATTTGATACCCGCAATCTTAGCTATCGCATAAGGCTCATTGGTTGGCTCAAGAGTCCCTTGTAGTAACTGCCCCTCGGTAATAGGCTGAGTTGCTAGTTTAGGATAAATACAGGATGAGCCTAAGAACATTAACTTTTGAACACCGTTATTATGCGCAGCATTGATAACATTATTTTGAATCATTAAGTTCTGATAAATGAAATCAGCTGGATAAGTATTGTTAGCAACAATACCCCCAACTTTTGCTGCTGCAAGATACACCTGGTCTATTTTGTTTTTACGGAAAAAGTCGTTAACGCTATTGGTATCAAGTAAATCAAGTTCATTTCTGTCAGCGGTAATAATTTCTACATCATCCCTGGCAGATAAGTTCCTGACGATGGCCGAACCGACCATCCCTTTATGACCAGCAACATAGACCTTGCTTTTAATCATCTACTTTACTCCTGAGACAGCGCTACATTGAAACCATGAGACTTCAATAGTGAGTGTTTCTTAGCGGCTTCCAGATCGTGCTGCACCATCTCGACGACCATCTCCTGAAGGGTAGTTTCTGGCTTCCAGCCAAGTTTTTTGTGCGCATTTGATGGATCGCCCAGAAGAGTTTCTACTTCTGCTGGACGGAAATAACGTGGGTCAACTGCCACGATCACATCACCAACTTTAACACCTTGGGCATTGTCACCAGTAACGCTTTCTACAATACCTTTCTCATCAACACCTGTACCTTCGAAACGTAAAGTAATACCCAGTTCGGCAGCCGCAAACTCAACAAACTGTCTTACCGAGTACTGTACGCCGGTAGCAATAACGAAATCTTCAGGGACTTCCTGTTGCAGCATCAGCCATTGCATTTTAACGTAGTCTTTTGCATGGCCCCAGTCACGCAGAGAATCCATGTTACCTAAATACAGACAAGACTCCAGGCCTTGAGAGATGTTTGCTAATGCGCGGGTAATTTTACGGGTTACAAAGGTTTCACCGCGACGTGGAGATTCGTGGTTGAACAAAATACCGTTACAAGCATACATACCGTAGGATTCACGGTAGTTCACAGTAATCCAATACGAGTACAGCTTTGCTACTGCATATGGTGAACGTGGGTAGAATGGCGTGGTTTCTTTTTGTGGGATTTCTTGCACCAATCCGTACAGTTCAGAGGTTGAAGCCTGGTAGAATTTCGTTTTTTTCTCTAAACCTAAGAAGCGAATTGCTTCCAGCAGTCGTAATGTACCGATCGCATCAACGTCAGCAGTGTATTCCGGGGATTCAAATGAAACAGCAACATGGCTCATCGCCCCCAGGTTATAAACTTCATCTGGTTTAACTTGCTCTAAAATACGCGTTAAATTCGATGTATCAGTCAAGTCACCGTAATGCAGATGAAGCTTAGGATTTGGGGAGTGAGGATCCTGATAAATGTGGTCTACGCGTGAGGTATTGAAGGAGGATGCACGTCTTTTGATCCCATGAACTTCATAGCCTTTTTCAAGTAAAAACTCAGCTAAGTATGAACCGTCTTGGCCAGTAATACCGGTAATCAAAGCAACTTTAGACATAACTTTCCCTTATTTATTTTCGAGCTATATTGAAAGAAATTGTAAAAACAACTTAGCACTCAGTTGTGTTTTTTATCAACAAATATTTAGTTAGCTAATTTAATTTATCAATACTTAATTTTACTTTTATAAAGTAAATATAAATAAATCCTATACCAGCATTTGAATTTAGATGTCTTTCATTATTCTATCTTTAACCTTTACACAGGGATTCCCGTCATAAACAGCCCAGGGTTCAAGGTCTTTTTTTGCGACAGAGCGGGCACCAAGTACAGCGCCCTCACCGACATTCACATTTGGCCCTACAAACGCTTCAGCACAGATCCATGCCTTTTCGTTAATGGTAATAGGACACAGAATTAACTCATGCTTTCTACTTTGATATCGATGCGAACTGGCACAAAGTGAAGCATCCTGGCTGACCGTACTTAACTTACACAGTTTAATCGTTCCTTGATTGTAAATATTTGCATTAGGGCCAATGGTCGTCTGCTCCTCCATGATAAGATTTTTAGGGCTCCAAATTTTACTGGATCCGTAGACTCGACAGCTAAAAGAGATTTTAGCCCCAAACAGTTTAAGAATAAGGACTCTCCATTTAAAAAATGGTCTTGGGGAAAACCTAAAAAAGAGGAGATTAAATACAGCCCAAACCACACGATAAATTTTGTTTTGAAGAGAGAAGCTAGACTTGGTTATCTCATCCATTTATAACCCTTTCATTTATGATTTTTTCGAATGATTTTGCAACTTTGGAAATTTCGAATTTATCATCGAAACACTTCTTCGCATTAATTCTCATTATTTCCTGTTCTTCATCACTGAGTTCAATAAATTCTAACATTTTTTTACTGAATGATTCCACATTATCATCAGCAATTAATCCGGAATTTTCAGCTTCTATCTCACGCCAGATATTTACTTTATTCGATATCAGTACCGGTAATGAAGCAGAGAGAGCTTCAGCCACTACGATGCCAAAGTTTTCCTGGTGAGATGGTAATGTAAATACTTTACTCGCAAAGTATGCCCCCCATTTTTTCTCACCCTGAAGCATCCCACCCCAAGTAACCACATCTTGTAAACCAAGCTGCTTTGTTTCTACCTTTAAAGATTTTGCATATTCACTATCATCAGGGCCGGCAAAGAATACATGATAACCCTGCGCACGTTCTTTAATTTTAGCAAATGCATTCAATAGAATATCACAGCCTTTTTTCTCGTGAATTCTACCTACAAAGAGTATTAATTTTTTATTTCTTAGCTCAGGGTAGCTTGCATAAAAGGTTTCCACCGAGGAGCTTCTTTCAAAAGTACTTCCTGCTGTGCCATAAGCTGTTACACTCTCATTTGGCGTGTAGAAAGGGAACGATTCCCTGGCTAAAATTTTCTCTTCTTCACATGTAAAGACCACCGAGCGTGCTTTATTAACCACCCTTTTTTCAAAAAGCATCCAATAGATCATCTTCTTAACATGCTTAAGTGGATAGGCTTTTTTGAACCACGGATCTAACATGCCATGTGAATATAAAAGATAAGGCACTTTTTCATTAAGGCAAACCGAACTGGTTACAACACTGTGATATTGCCATACACCGTGAATTATGACTAAGTCATATTTTCTTACGTTTTGAGTTAGCCAATTTTTGAGGTTTTTTGAGTAAGAATAGCCCCCCTTTCCCTCACCAACATTGAAAACTTTTAAATTAGAATTTGCAGGGCTTATATTATTCTCATCATCCATGCAGACAATATCGCATTCTATATTCAATTGCTGTTTTTGAATTTCATTTTGAATTTGTCTGATACCTTCAGATGGCCCACCTTTTTTAGGATCCATTGATGGGATTACACGAAGAATTTTCATATGTATCCTTTTTAAAATGAATTATGTTTAATAGCAGCAATTATTTAATTATTTAATTATTTAATTATTTAATTATTTAATTATTTAATTATTTAATTATTTAATTATTGTTGATTTTTAATACTGACAGGGTAAAGTTATTTAATTATTACCCTGAGAGAGTTGATGATAGTGTCATCACTAAATTGGCTCGTAAACTCAGCACTCATTATTTTTTGTTTTTTTGGTAAGTTTTGTAACGCACAGCCAATGTCTCCAATACCATTAACTAGGATCAGCTCTCCATTATAGACATTAAGTGAATTATAAAAATCACTTTTCACCGCGATGACCGGTGTTCCGGCTGAAATAGAGAAGAAGAAGCTGCCACTGACGATCATACTTTTGCTGTCAGAGGGTAAAATTGAGTATTCAGCT
Source organism: Klebsiella sp. 18074 (assembly GCF_902705905.1). Taxonomy (NCBI): domain Bacteria; kingdom Pseudomonadati; phylum Pseudomonadota; class Gammaproteobacteria; order Enterobacterales; family Enterobacteriaceae; genus Klebsiella; species Klebsiella sp. 18074. The sequence continues at coordinate 124,265 of NZ_CACSIS010000015.1, forward strand.
CGACTTACTAAATTATACGCCTCTTCATCACTGATAAATTTATCAACGATCTCAATTTTTTTTCCCGCTGCTAATGTCTTCAACTGAAAACAATAATTTTTATCATCAGAACTACCGGCTATAATCAACTTCAGGTCTAATGGCCAGCTTTTTATTAATTCATCCAGTTTCTTATATTTTTCAATACGCCCAAAGCATACAAAATACTTTTCATCGTCAATCTCATTTACTGATGAAACAGACTTCAGATCATAAAGCGGGTGAGGAACATAAATCCTACCGGCTGAACAAGCAGATTTTGAATGTACAATGGTATAAGAGCTTTTACTCTCAAAGTAGTTCATTACTTTTACACTAAGATTCTTATTTCCATCCAAAATATTATGCGGATAAATATTATGGCGAACATAAATTACTTTCCTGGCGGAATATCTCATTATCGAAAACCATAACATTGAGATAATGAAAGACAAAAAATCAAACTTCCCATCTTTACCAAAGCATCTATTTTCCAGCCAGTTAAATACGATAAAGTCATATTTATTTATTGAAAAAAAAGTGTTCTTCCAATTCTTAGGTGATATCGGAGTTACATCACCAAATTGACCAAGCAAATCACGCATACGAATCGTATAGGAATTTTTTTCACTAGGTGGTGGGAAATACCCTATTTTTTTCATTTAATCTTCACTCTCTGATTGTTTCTTATTGTTTTTCGCACGCGTATAAGAAGCAGAAATCATTGCCAATACTAACCAATAAAGTCCCTGTATTGAATCTAACCGCCATGACCAACCAAGCATACCAAAGAAGGCGATTGACAGGATAGAAACGCCTGATGCGTACAATATCTTAGAGTCATACGGATCTTTTAGTCTGATTCCTTTAATAATCAGTCTCACAAAATAAAAATTCATGAACATAAACAGACCAAAACCTAATATTCCTGTTTCTGACATTATCAACAAATAGATATTATGAACAGGATGAGGCCACCAACTGGATATATTGGTCACATCATACTTTGTCATGACGGTGGTAAATGTATTAAGACCGATGCCGAAGAATGGGTGACTGGTGATCATTTTCAGTGCTATCTCAGCCAGTACAATACGAATTTCACCACTTTCATCCGGTGCATTTATGAACCTATCGTAAATAACACCAAAATAGGTATCAATAAAAATAAATGCTGCAGTAAGCAAAACGGCACAAATCGTAATTTTGCTGAAAAACTTACCTTTACTGAACAATGAGTGGAAAATCATCAATAGCGTAGCAACGGCTATCATTGCAATCCCTGTTCTGGCGAATGAAAGCACAACGATTACTACCGAAATGAAGTATCCAGCCATGAATACCATTTTCCTGAAACCACTCTTGTTCATCGCCTCCATCCATAAGAATGGGCAAATTGTAACAATGAACTGAGAAAGCGTACCTGGATGCCCTAATGTACCAGCCGAACGATATAATTCGCCATCAACGTTGTTAAGTCCAACTTCATCACCGCCTTTTCCTGAAATCGTCACGCCAAATACTTGCTGTATTAAGGAGGTGATTAACTGAATAACAATAACCACAAGAATTGCATTAAATAAGGTGTCGTAGTTTTTTTCATTATTGAGCAGTGCGAATTTAATAATTAAAAAGACGATAAAGAACTTCATATACCTAAGAAGTTCAAGCGATGACCAGAAATATGAATCACCAAAAATGAAGAAGATAGCATTGCAAAATAAATATAGTGCAATAATTTTGACATCTGTTGTGAGCTTAATTTTTGTGTTTTTATTAAAAACAACGATCAATAATAACTTCACAATCAGGTATGAAAACAAAGGAATATCAAATGGAGAAATCGCAACTTCTGCACCACCGTAGTGGTCAAGTTCTGGCATCAGTCTCCATCGTCCAGGGATAGCCAAAGAAAGCACATATGTATATATAAATATTCTTTCTAACATAACGTTCCTGATTATCGCGAAAGTTGTAGATATTGAATGAAAAATTTAACCACACAGTATAATATCATTCAATATATACAAATATGCTCTTTAGTTTCATGTAATCAAGGACAACCTAGATTGTCCTTGATTCATAGACTTACTTACTTATCACTCTCATATTTATATCCATACTCTGCATATGAACCGTAAGAGTAATAATTTGCAGCACGTTTCATTACGCCGTTGATGATAACACCCTTCACTTCAACACCAACGCGTTCAAACCGTTGATAACAGATTTCCACTTCCTTAACTGTATTAGTTTCAAACTTAGAAATTAATAGGGTAGTACCGGAAAGTGCACCGATGATTACGGCATCTGTTACCGCCAACACAGGAGGGGTATCGACTATAACTAAGTCATATTCCGCACCGGCTTTTTCTAACAGGTCTGTCATACGATTCCCCATCAGCAGTTCAGATGGGTTAGGTGGGTTGCTACCCCTGACAATCAATGTAAGGTTATCGACTCCTGTCGGCGATTTAACTTTATCGTAATCAATAACGCCGGCGAGATATGCAGATAACCCCGTTCCTTTATTAGTCAGACCAAATGCATCATGCAAATGACCCTTTCTCATATCGGCATCAATGACCAGCACTTTTTTGCCCTGTTGCGCAATAACCGCTGCTAAGTTGAGGCTTGTAAATGACTTATCGATTCCAGGTGTAGCACCTGTAATCATGATCACGTTGTTTTTAGCTTCAAGCATTGCGAAGTGCAGACTGGTTCTTAAACCACGAATTGCCTCAATTGCCAGGTCTGCGGGGTTATTAATTGCAAGCAAACCTTCTGGACGATTGTCGTTTTTCACACGTTTCTGACCATTTCGTGACTGCCAGTCAGAGAAAGGAATCGACGCATAAACATTGACGCCAATCTCATCAAGCTGTTCAGCGCTTTCAATTCCCTTATGCAGCAGAAGTTTCACAATCACTGCGCAAACCGACAAAATTATCCCAATAAACAAAGAGATAGCTAGGATTAGTAATTTCTTTGGTGCTACTGGATAATCCTGGATTAACGGATTATCAACAATCCTTACGTTACCAACGGTACTGGCTTTATTGATTCTCAATTCCTGTTGCTTATTAAGCATCTGCATGTAAACAGCTTGACCTGACTCTACGTCACGCGTCAGTCTGAGAATTTCTTGCTGCACTTTCGGTAATTTTTCTACGCGCTTACCTAAGTTAACTTTCTCTTTCTCTAAAACTGCTCTCTTCTCAAGCAGTGCTTTGTACGCTGGATGTTGCACTGTGTACAGTTTTGAAATTTCAGCCTCTCTGAATGTTAACTGATTGAGCTGGGACTCAACCGAAACCATCGTATCCAATACAGATTTAGCTTCCAGTGACAAGTCAACGGAGTCATTCTCCTGGCGAAACTGATTAAGTTTGTCTTCATTTTCATCAAGAGATGCTCTCTCTGCAGGCAGTTGCTTTTCTAAAAACTGCAAACTTTTATCAGCTTCTTCTGATTTTCTCTCAATGTTTTGCAACAAATAGTTTTGCGTAATACTGGATAAAACTAAATTAGCTTCCTTTTCACTTTCTGCGTCATAGCTAATTTGTAAGATTCCACTGTCTTTTCCTTTATCACTGACAGAAAGATTCGATAATATATTAGCAAAAGTTTTTTGAATGGTCTGTTTAGTCATATTAAATGCATCACCAGGCTCAGCATCAATATCATTAACCAGCAGCTCTATACCATCAGTTGATAAAAGCTTACCTTTAGTTCCGTCAAACTTACCGACGTCAGGAACATCGAGGGTGTAGTGGTTATTATCAACAACCGTCACTTTCATCGAAACATTTAACAGTTCCGCTGGAACCGTAAATCTGGCGATAGAAAGACTTTCTTTTGCTGTTTTCTTTGACTCCCCAAAAATCCTCGACAGGCCTTTCCCGACGACCGGGAAGTGATCGTGTTCTAATCGTGTAGTCAAATCCAGGTCATCTATAGTTTTACCGATAACCAATCTGGATTGGAGAAGCTGGGTTTCAGCTGATGATTCAGGTTGGCCCGTTGGCAATACATCAGAAAGGCTACTCAGAATATTGCTACCAGTTGACTGCTCAACTTGTATCAGCGCATCACTCCGATAAATCGGTGTTGCCAGCAGAGCATAAATGAGCCCAAAGAAAACGCACAAAGATGTAATACCGAAAATCAACCGTCTGTTATCGATGAAGACGCCTATCAACCTACTGAATTCAATCTCATCATTATCTTTGGATGATTGTCTGGTCTGCTTGATTCTTTCAGTCATAATATTCCTAACTATCTCTGTAACATTTCAGCCCATTTTAAAGCTGATTCGTTTAAATGATTATAGGCAAATTCATATGCTTCTAATGATTTGCCATAAGGGTCAGGTGTTTCTTTACGGTCAAGCCAATGACCAAAGAACATTACTTTCCCTCGAATCTCTGGAGATAATTTACACACATACTCTAGATGCTGTTTCTCCATAACCAAGATTAAATCGTTTTCCTGACAATCAGCCTTAGTGATCTGTCTTGCAACATGACTCTCCAATGATAAACCATGACTTTTTGCCACCTCCACAGACATCGAATAAGCAGGTTTCCCGACCAGAGCACCTATTCCTGCGGACGTGATTTTTAAGTGAGCAAGCTCTCGCCTCAATAGCCGCTCACCAGTAGGTGAACGACATATATTGCCCGTACATACAACTAAAATAGAGTTAAACATGGTCAGTTCCAGTTTCTAACGAAACGTACAGCCTCGGTCATCTCATGCACCCCATTAATAGTTGGTACCAGCTGAGAAATCACACGATTCCAACGAACAATAGGCGCTGATGTTACATAGACAATGTCATATGGTTGCAATTGGAATTCAGTTCCAAGAACCATTGCCGATGCATCTTGCGCATTTAATTGATATATGTTGGCAATCTTCCCTTGCTTATCGGCTTTCATTTGCCGGATAACAAACACACCTGTAGCATCACTCAATGATTGAGATATTCCTTCGGCATTACCCAAGGCTTCAGCTAAAGTCATGCCACTACGATCCATCTTCATAGTGCTCTGTTTACCGACCTCACCCATAACAAAGACTTTAAGGTCATCATTCCGAGGTATAAAAAGTATATCGCCAGGATAGAGTAACTGATTCTGTGTCAAATCACCTTTTTGCATTAGCGCATATAAGGATACTTTTTTATCCTTACCATTATGTGTTAAAACAACATTCCGCCAGTCGGCATCAGGTGCGAGTCCACCGGCAGCATTAATTGCATCCATCACCGTTAGTGGAATATTTGTAATGGGTTGCTGCCCAGATTTCATTACCTCTCCTGTAACATAAGCTTTTTGTGAGCGGAAAGCAGCTACACTAATGTCAACCTGTGGGCTTTCGATATAGGTAGTAAGGCGATTAGCAATATCCTGGCGTACCTGACTTAGCGTTTTTCCAGCAACCTGAACTTTACCAATATACGGATAGAAGATCGTACCATCTGCATTCACCCAGTTGCCGGTATCGCTTGCGCTACGATACTGGCCTGCCGGTGTTGTCAGTTCCGGATGATCCCATACGGTCACCATCAATACGTCACCCACACCAATTCTATATTCGTAGCTTTTAAGTAGATTATCTAGCTGAGGGTTTGGACGGGCTATCAAACTTTCAGGCCGAAGATTGTCTATCAAACCCGGTGTCATTGGGTAAACATTAACCAGTTTATCCAGATCATAATCACTGTCCGGTAGTTCAACCACATTCTTGCGCAGACTATTTAATCCCTGCCCTGGAATAATGGTACAACCCGCTAAAAATCCAATTGCCAATGCTAATGCCGAAAATCTAACGATTTTTGTCTTCATAATGTCACATCATCAGTAAACCAAAATTTGCCAATTTCTGAGCTGCTATTCATATGCCAGTTTGTTGCTACCTGACAGAGAACATCACTTTCTCTTCAATACTTGCAGCAGCCAGCCTATAAACTAAACGGTATTTCAATCCCTGCACTAGCCCCGACATCATCGCTATCACTACGATTCGCGTCGGTATACCATAATGAAGTATTCAGTCGTACTGTTTTATACACGTCCCCGCTCCAACCTAACTGTACACCTTTTAAGGTGTCAGAATGAGGGAACGCCTGATTAATTGACTGATCTTTCGGATTTACTTTCGCATATACAAGACGTGAACTCCAACGCTGATTGTCTTCGGTTACAAGTTCAATTTTCCCGGCAAACAACTGCCCGTCACCGCCCATCGCATCACCTAAAGGATACCCCTGCTGATAATAGCCATCTTTATAGATGTGGTGCGTATAGCTGTATCCTGTGCGATTCATATTGCTACGCGTATCGTGCGCTTCTATATACCAGTTAACCGCATCTTTACCCCAGCCATGATGTCCTTCGATCCCACCAAGGAACATATTTGCCGACGGCAGGTAGCCAGCCTCATCTTCACCAATCATCTGTCCGTAGAAACTTACCGGCCAGCCCAAGGTAGGCTCAAGCTTGAATTTGAAATCAAACCCAGCCAGCTGGTTACCCGGTTCATTATCGGTACCAGTATTGTCCTGGCCGGTGAAACCATCCCAGAAGCTGCTAAACGACTGTGGCCGCCCCTCCCCACCCCACTGCATAATGCGTGATGCACCCAGTTCAAGAGACTGGAACGGCGTGAAGGTCAATCGCCCACCAATAATCTTGGCATGCGGCACTGCGGTATATTGATTCATCTGGCTGGCGGAGATCTGATACTGCCATGGGCCAATCCAGCGCAGCCACCAGGTTTCCGGTGCAGCCTGCTCGGCACGCTGCATTAAAAAGCCGGTCATCGGCCTGGCGGCGTCGCCGCGGATTAGGCTGCCTTCATAGCCAGGGCCCCACCACTGCTGCACCTGGCCAAACGACAGCCACTGGTTCCAGAACTTCACGGCGCCATAAGCACCATTCGCATTAAAGCGAGAACCGTTGCTGATACGCTCTCCGCCTTCAACATTTCCCTGGAGATGAACGTCCCACCATTCGCCGCTATTATTGAAGGCCAACGAGAGCGAGTTATCCGCAGACTGGCTTTGGCCAAAGCCCTGCGGCGTTCCGGGCTGGTCTGTCGAGGTATAGCCGCTGACGCGGAAATCCGCTTTCAGGGAAGAGAGGCGTTGGTTAATGCGCGCCAGGACAACCTGCTCTGACGAATAGGAAGGCTTTGCCTTCTTCAATGCGCGGGTAATCTCTTCCTGGCTCAGAGGCCAGGTTGAAAGGCTAAGCTGGATAACACCCCGGTCGGATAGCCACGACAGGTCGTTACGCAGCTCGTTATCATTCGTTACCAGGCCAGCGGCAAAAACCGGCGAGCTCACCGAGGTAAGCAGCCCGAGAGCAAGTGCTATACGCGCAATTTTCATCATTATACAAGATCCATTTTTTAGCCCCACCTGCAAACAGACACGGTTGCGGGGAATGTAGGTATTGAGAGCGTACTCTGACGCCAGCCTTCAGTATGTTTGTGCCACATCTATACTGCAGCAACGGTCACCGGGGAGCGATAGAGTAAATCATCGGTGTAACGCTGCCGCCTCAGCGGTTGATAATCGTTCATCTCGCATATAATGCAAGCAAAAAACGCGCGTAGCGTTATCAAGAACTATTCTTTACTGTGTTTAGCCGTGGCTGGCGTGTTGCTGCAGATCGCACCGACTATTCTCTGAAAGCGACTCAGTATATACGGGTCGTCAGGATATTCACCTGCTGAGGCAGGTTTTAGGAATTTCGCACGCCTGAAGAAGGCCTTGTTGAAAGGGTTTGAGTACTTTCTGAAACGCTACCGCCCTTGGCTTAACAGCTACCAATGCACTGTACTTCCTTTTTTAAGCCAAATGACCGACTTCATGTCCGTCGAATAATTAATCACTCACTATAATTTTAGCGGCATCAAGTGTACGAGATTATGCCGTCAAATGGGAGAGCAAATGAAAATTATTTACTCATTAAAACCCATCTACCTGGACGCTAAAATCATACACACGCTTGGCATTAAGCTTATTAAGCAGCGTAGTAAAATTTGTAGACTTAACATTCATAGCAGTAGGATAAATCACTAAACCCATTGTTTTTTATAACTTTTTACAGACAGCAACACCAATGAATTCATTCCCTATCCGCTCCGGTCAACTACAAAATCTAATAGATTTAGCTTAGCGATTATACTTGACAAACTTAATTTAAAATCAGACGGTAATCTTATCGTTCTATTTAGGAATCATCTCACAAGCATTATAAAAAACATGGATATTGCTTAGAATGTAGTAGCACCTGTTTATTTCACGAATATGAATCAGCTCCGCCCGCTTAATCAATCTGCAGCTATCCTGACCCTAGCGCTATGTCCGGGATATAGAGCGATGCCCGTAAGCTCAACGCATGTCTTTGGCGGAATCAATAAAAGTACTTATGCAGATCCGCGCGGGTAAAGGGTTTTTCCAGCGGGCCAATCTTCACCGCAATTTCACCCAGTAAGGACTGGGTTGGCGCCTTTACGCCAGTGTTAAGCAGCAGGACGGGGATCATCATTACGCTGAACACCCCGCACCACGAAAGCTGTACATTCCCCGCTCGCGATGTCCGCGATTGCAGCAGGAGGAACAATGCGCTGCCGCTCGCGCCAAGCAGCAGGCCTGCGACCACTTCCGAGGTGGAGTGGGCGTGAATCATTAATCTGGAGTAACCCACCAGCGCCGCCAGGGCATAGCCCACCACGACGGCGGCGCGACGCACTCCTGTTGTAGCACGAGAGAAAAGGAGCCATAAGAATATCGGCCAAAATGCGGCTGACAGAGCGGTATGTCCGCTAAAACCGGTAAAGTCGAGTTCCCGAATTCCGATGCCCCAGCCCATAAAGGCCAGTTTAGATGCGCTAACGATTGCGCCAGTGATACCGAACAAGAGTGCCCAGTGACAGGCCACCTGCCGGGATGGTGCCCGCAGGAACAACACAATCAACAGTACCGCCGCGCTAGGTAGCAGCACGGTGCTATCGCCAAAAAAGGAGACAAATTGCCAGCTCATTTACTTTTCATCCTTTGACGATATCTCCTGTTCATAGCGTTTTTCCACGATGTTTATGTGGGCATGCATATCCATAAACTTCACATTTTTATGCATGCATAACCGTTGTTTAATGCGTAAGTATGATCTCAGTCAAGTTTTATTTTTTTATGTACGCCGGGACTACGCATCTGTTTTAAGAATAATCTCACTAAGTAGTTCTTCATTAAGATTAAATTCTGCTCATCTGACCATTACGCAGTCTTGCCGTTATCCGCGCACAACCTGTTCCACACGGCTTATTTCGCATAAATTTAGTGAAATGCTTATCTAAAACCTCTAACACATTGATTGTATGTGTTATTTTAGATAACTATTTCTTTCAGGCTAAAGCTTTCTAACCGGCTACAGAAGCATCGCGGGATTTACCTTCTTAATTTTGCTTCCGTAGCCCGCTATTTTTACTGCGTCGCCGTCACGTCATTAGGCAAGCAGCTTCTTAATGCTCTCGCGGAATTTGTTGCCTTCTTTATGGTTACGCAGCCCGTAATTAACGAATGCCTGCATATAGCCCATCTTCTTACCGCAATCGTAGCTCTCGCCGGTCATCAGCATAGCGTCGACGGACTGCTTTTTCGCCAGCTCTGCGATGGCATCCGTTAACTGAATGCGGCCCCATGCGCCCGGCGCAGCGCGCTCCAGTTCACTCCACACGTCGGCAGAGAGAACGTAACGGCCTACGGCCATCAGGTCGGAGTCCAGGGTCTGCGGCTCATCCGGCTTCTCGATAAACTCGACAATGCGGCCAATCTGCCCTTCCGTTTCCAGCGGTTCACGGGTCTGAATAACCGAATACTCTGACAGATCGCCGGGCATTCTCTTCGCCAGAACCTGGCTGCGCCCCGTTTCATTAAAGCGGGCAACCATCGCCGCAAGGTTGTAGCGCAGCGGATCGGCGCTGGCATCGTCTAATACGATATCCGGCAGCACGACAACAAACGGGTTATCGCCAACAATCGGGCGGGCGCAAAGAATAGAGTGACCTAAACCAAGCTGCTGCCCTTGACGTACGTTCATAATGGTAACGCCCGGCGGACAAATAGCCTGCACTTCGGCCAGCAGCTGGCGCTTCACGCGCTGTTCAAGCAGCGCTTCCAGCTCATAGGAGGTATCAAAATGGTTTTCAACAGCATTCTTGGATGAATGGGTAACCAGCACAATTTCCTTAATGCCGGCGGCAACAATTTCGTCAACGATGTACTGAACCATAGGTTTATCGACGATCGGCAGCATCTCTTTGGGGATTGCCTTAGTTGCCGGTAACATATGCATACCTAACCCTGCTACCGGAATAACCGCTTTCAAACTTGCCATTCTCATATCCATCCGTAAGTTATAGATCTTTCTATGCCTGTCAGACCGCATGTATCAACGGCATTTATTGCTGATAATACAGGTTTGCGACCGGCCCGACTTCCCGTCAAATTCTGAATTTACGCGTTTAACCAGAGAATACACTGAAAGTATGATGGCCGACAGGCCGATTTAAGAAAATTCTTATGCCATTTATATCGTTGGATCGCAAGCCGCGCTCATCGTGACTGACCCTACTTATCCTTCCATCTCCACTCATAAGATTAAGCTATGTATCAGTAAACGCAAAATAACACCAACCACTTGATATAACTTAATATTTTATAATTCAGGCGCGCAGAAACCGCCCGCTGAATAGCGCTCAGCGCTCCGTTAAAATGAGCGTGAAGTTGAGATACTTTGAAATATTCACCCTATACCTGACCAGGAGATATGCCTGCCATTGCCATATAAATCTATCGATATCCTCATATATAAATGGATATATCACAAGCCACGCAAATAGGTAGTAGGAAAAACTATTCACCGCCATGATGCAGCCAAATAGCCGCCGGCACCTCGTACCGCGATACCAGCAATCGCGCTGACGATAACCGGAAGTGAGCCGCGATATAACACCGCTGGCGCTCAGAGTCACAATAAGCCACCTCCCGGCGGCAATTCTGATTTCAATAGCTTATAAATCAGTTAATTCGCATAAATATAAGCCATAACGTTTATATTTCACCCGCTGGAATATTCATCACGATGCCTTTTATTTGTCTTCAATCTCAGCGGCGGCGGGGTCTGAGCGACCGTATACAACATAATTCGAGTTGCAATTTAGCAGTCGCTTATCCATGATCGACGTATGGCACGCTTATGTTGTAAAGGTTTTAACGAATGATGGAATGGATTGCCGACCCCTCAATCTGGGCCGGTCTGGTAACGCTTGTCGTTATTGAACTGGTGCTCGGGATTGATAACCTGGTGTTTATCGCGATTCTTGCCGAAAAACTTCCCCCCGCTCAGCGCGACCGTGCCCGCGTCATTGGCCTGCTGTTGGCCATGCTGATGCGCCTGCTGCTGCTGGCATCGATATCCTGGCTGGTCACCCTGACGAAGCCGCTGCTGACCTATCATGACCTGAGCTTCAGCGCACGCGACCTGATCATGCTGTTTGGCGGGCTATTTTTACTGTTTAAGGCCACGGTTGAGCTTAACGAACGCCTGGAAGGCAAGGACAGCGATAATCCCGTTCAACGCAAAGGCGCGCGGTTCTGGGGCGTAGTGACGCAGATTGTGGTGCTGGACGCCATCTTCTCGCTCGACTCGGTGATTACCGCGGTCGGCATGGTCGATCATCTGGCGGTGATGATGGCGGCGGTGGTTATCGCCATAAGCCTGATGCTGCTTGCCAGCAAAGCGTTAACCCGATTTGTTAACAGCCACCCGACTATCGTTATCCTGTGTCTCAGCTTCCTGTTAATGATCGGCTTTAGCCTCATCGCCGAAGGATTTGGCTTCCCAATCCCGAAAGGTTATCTGTACGCGGCGATCGGCTTCTCGGTGATCATTGAGTCGCTCAACCAGCTGGCGCTGTTCAATCGCCGTCGCTTCCTCTCGGCCAATCTGACGCTGCGCCAGCGCACCACGGAAGCGGTGATGGGCCTGCTGAGCGGGCATAAGGAAAACGCCGAGCTGAATACGGACAGCGCGGCGCTCATTGTCAATCAGCAGGACGGCCCGCTGTTCAACCCCCAGGAGCGGCGGATGATTGAGCGGGTGCTTAACCTCAACCAGCGCACCGTCAGCAGCATTATGACCTCACGCCATGATATCGAGCATGTCGATATGAGCGCACCGGAAGCCGAGATCCGCGCGCTGCTGGAGAAAAACCAGCATACCCGTCTGGTGGTCACCGGCGGGGAAGATGACGAAGACCTGCTCGGCGTGGTGCACGTTATCGACCTGCTGCAGCAGTCGCTGCGTAACGAGCCGCTCAACCTGCGCGTTCTGCTGCGCCAGCCGCTGGTGTTCCCCGAAACGCTGCCGCTGCTTCCCGCCCTCGAGCAGTTTCGTCATGCCCGTACCCACTTTGCCTTCGTGGTCGATGAATTTGGCTCCGTTGAGGGGCTGGTGACGCTGAGCGACGTGATGGAAACGATTGCCGGTAATCTGCCGAATGAGGCGGAAGAGATTGACGCCCGCCACGATATTACTCGGGCCCCTGACGGCAGCTGGACGGTCAACGGCCATATGCCGCTCGAAGATTTAGTCCAGTACGTTCCCCTGCCGATCGATGATAAGCGCGAATATCACACCATCGCCGGCCTGCTGATGGAATATCTCCAGCATGTGCCTGAAGCAGGGGAAGAGGTTAAGATTGGCGATTATATTCTGCGCACCCTGCAGGTTGAAAGCCACCGGGTGCAGAAGGTACAGATAATCCCACCGCCGGTGCATGACGATGAGCTAAATTACGAAGTATAGGATGGTGGCACTCCCCGGTCGCGCTGCGCTTACCGGGGCTACGAAGCGTATGCGATCGCGTAGCCCGGATAAGGCGATACGCCGCTATCCGGGAAAGCTCCTGGTGATAACCGTTAAACCCGCGTTCAGCATCTGGCCTGCTTCCCCGGTCGCGCTACGCTTACCGGGGCTACAGGGCGAGTGCAATCGCGTAGCCCGGATAAGGCGATACGCCGCTATCCGGGACAGCTTCCCCGGTAGCGCTGCGCTTACCGGGGCTACAGGGCGAGTGCGATCGCGTAGCCCGGATAAGGCGGTACGCCGCTATCCGGGACAGCTTCCCCCGGTCGCGCTGCGCTTACCGGGGCTACGGGGTAAATGCGATCGCGTAGCCCGGATAAGGCGGTACGCCGCTATCCGGGACAGCTTCCCCGGTCGCGCTGCGCTTACCGGGGCTACGAAGCGAATGCGATCGCGTAGCCCGGATAAGGCGGTACGCCGCTATCCGGGAAAGCTTCCCCCGGTCGCGCTACGCTTACCGGGGCTACAGGGCGAGTGCAATCGCGTAGCCCGGATAAGGCGGTACGCCGCTATCCGGGAAAGCCCCTGGTGATAACCGTTAAACCCGCGTTCAGCATCTGGCCTGCTTCCCCGGTCGCGCTGCGCTTACCGGGGCTACGAAGCGAATGCGATCGCGTAGCCCGGATAAGGCGCTTGCGCCGCTATCCGGGAAAGCCCCAGGTGATAACCGTTAAACCCGCGTTCAGCATCTGGCCTGCTTCCCCGGTCGCGCTGCGCTTACCGGCATTTTGCGAGCCATTTTCCAATCCTTTCTACTATTCATGGCCTACGCGCTTATCCCAATTTATTCTCCCGCTGCAGAGACCACATCTCACATAAGGAGCCTTCTTTGGTCGCCTATCGCCGCAACTATATTCATGGTGCAACCTGGTTTTTTACCGTCAATTTACGCAACAGGAAAAGCGCGCTTCTGACTCAGCAGGTCGCGGCCTTACGTCACGCGATTATGACCGTTAAACGGCAAAAGCCTTTTTATATCGACGCCTGGGTTGTACTTCCGGAGCACCTGCATTGCATCTGGACCTTGCCGGACAACGACTGTGATTTTTCGGCGCGCTGGCGGGACATAAAGGGAGGATTTTCCAGAACATTAAGACAGAATAACGTCTGGCAGCCTCGTTTCTGGGAACATACGATTCGCAATCAGCAGGATTATCGTCGTCACGTCGATTACATCTACATGAATCCGTTCAAACATGGCTGGGTAAAACAGATACAGAACTGGCCATTTTCAACCTTTCATCGGGATGTCCGGCGCGGGCTATATCCCGCTAACTGGAGCGGAGAGGTGGATGATTTCACCTGTGGCGAACGTTGATGACCGTCCCCGGTCGCGCTGCGCTTACCGGGGCTACGGAGCGAGTGCGATCGCGTAGCCCGGATAAGGCGGTACGCCGCTATCCGGGAAAGCTTCCCCGGTCGCGCTGCGCTTACCGGGGCTACGGGGCGAATGCGATCGCGTAGCCCGGATAAGGCGGTTACGCCGCTATCCGGGACAGCTTCCCCGGTCGCGCTGCGCTTACCGGGGCTACAGGGCGAGTGCGATCGCGTAGCCCGGATAAGGCGGTACGCCGCTATCCGGGAAAGCTTCCCTCGGTCGCGCTGCGCTTACCGGGGCTACAGGCCGAGTGCAATCGCGTAGCCCGGATAAGGCGGTTACGCCGCTATCCGGGACAGCTTCCCCGGTCGCGCTGCGCTTACCGGGGCTACGGAGCGAGTGCAATCGCGTAGCCCGGATAAGGCGGTACGCCGCTATCCGGGACAGCTTCCCCGGTCGCGCTGCGCTTACCGGGGCTACGGAGCGAGTGCGATCGCGTAGCCCGGATAAGGCGGTACGCCGCTATCCGGGACAGCTTCCCCGGTCGCGCTGCGCTTACCGGGGCTACGGGGCGAGTGCGATCGCGTAGCCCGGATAAGGCGTTTGCGCCGCTATCCGGGACAGCGTCCCCGGTCGCGCTGCGCTTACCGGGGCTACGGGGCGAGTGCGATCGCGTAGCCCGGATAAGGCGGTTACGCCGCTATCCGGGAGTCCAGCAGCAGGTCAAAGAGGTCAAAGAGCTCAAAGCTTATCGAGCAGCTTCTTCACGTCTTTGCCATCCTGGCTGTTCTTGTTGCGTTCAACCCAATCGTTCAGGCGCTGCTTCGCCTCATCCTGCAGCTGCTTACGCAGAATCTGGTCAACCTGCAGGCTGTAGCTTAGCGACTGCCACTTGCCGTAGATTCGCAGCGGAATCGCCGTCTGCTTGAGTCGTTCGATCAGCTTGCCCTCGCCTTTCCAGCCGCCAAGCACGCGGACGTTAAAGCGCATGTCGCAATCTTCTTTCAGCAGATTCAGACCGCCCTGCCCGGTTAGCGCCATCAGCTCAGACTGCCCCTGCAGGCTCTTCAGCGTCACCTCGCCTTTATCCAGCAGCAGGTCGCTGCTCATGGAATCGAGGTGGGTGGCGTTATCGTAGTTCTCCTGCGCCTGCACGTTGGTGCTGCGCTCAACCGCCTGCTGTACCAGCTGCTGGAAATTGAGCCCTTCGGTGCGGGTATCGCTCATTTGCAGATGCGCCTGCCCCTTCCAGCTGCGGCGGAAGTCGTCGGCATCAATACGCTGACCGGAAAAATCGCCGGCCAGCGAGAGCTTACCGGTGAGGTTCAACGAGTAGTTAAAGGCATTAAGGATGGTGCCAATCTCGACGTTATCGAGTTTTGGCTGGAAAGAAGCCTCAGCGGTATCCTTGCGCGCATCCAGCGTGCCGGGCAGAGAGATAAGCCCGCCGTCGAGCTCGCCCTGCAGCTGATTAATCGTCACCAGCCCCTGCTGGTTCGTGATATCGCTCTTAACCTGGGTAAAGTTCATTCCCCGCCACTGCAGGCGATCGGCGGTCAACGCCATATGCGCGCTGAAGCCGCGCAGGCTATCGTAATCCTGCTGAATGTCGCTATCGGCAATCACCGGACGCATCTGCCGCGGCTGGCTTTGCCCCTGCTGGCTTGCCGCGCTATCGCCGGCGGCCTCGGTGTGCGTCAGCAGGCTGTCGAGGTTCAGCGTACTGGCGTGGAGATTAAGCTTCCAGTCGGCCTGCTCGCCCAGCACCACGCTGGCACTACCGGAAATCGTGCTGCCGTTAGCCGTCAGATTCAGCTTATCAAAGCCGATCTTTTTCTGATCCTCAAGCCAGCTGGCCTGCAGGCTGCCCTGACCGCTGATGCCGTTAGCCGGCAGCTCGGCGCCGCGCAGCTGCCAGTTAAGCTGGGTAATTTCGGCCTGCAGGGAGTGCGGATAATCGCCGCCCTGCACCTCGGCGGAGAAGGAGAGCGCCAGATCGCGCTGATCGCGATTGACCCGTCCGGAGAAATCGAGCGTCGCGTGATGATTTTGATCCTGATCCATCTGCAGACGGATATCGCGCACCGTCACCTGCTCGCCGCTTTCGTGCTGGAAGAACAGTACGCTGTCGACAACCTGCAGCTTCCGCACGTCATAGGACCAGCCGCTGTCTTCCGACACCTGCGGCAGCGTGTTGTCGTGCGGAACCACCGGTGCATTCAGATCGCGCACCGCTTCCGTTTTTGGCGTCAGCTGGATAACCGCGCCTTTAAGCATCACCTGCTTAACCTGCAGCTGGTGGGAAATCAGCGGCAGCAGCGCCACGTCGAGGCGCATATTGTCGGCGCGAACCACCGGTTCGGCCGCGCCGGGCGCCGTCAGCGTCATGCGCCCGGACAGGATGCTCAGCTGCGGCCAAACGTGCCAGCGCAGCGGGCCATCGAGTTTGAGCTGATAACCGCTACGCTCCGCTACCTTGTGCACCATATAGGCGCGAAAATCATTGGGATTGACCAGCAATACCAATGCGGTAAGCCCGGCGACAACTACCGCCAGTAAGATCATCAGCGTCGTCAGAATTCGTCTCATGGCACCCTCAGCAAGCCGCTTACGTTATCAATCCTTGTCGATTCGACTCGCCACCGCGCCCTGCTGGTCGCGATATTTGGCGTCTTCACGGCGGTTATAGGGACGGGCCGCCGGGCCGGACAGCGGTTCAAAACTCAGTGCGCCGATCGGCATCCCAGGACGCAGCGCCAGCGGCAGCTTGCCGGAGTTAAAGAACTCGAGCACGATGCAGCCCGACCAGCCCGGATCGATGCGGTGGGCGGTCACGTGAACCATCAGCCCCAGGCGCGCCAGCGACGAACGTCCGTCCAGCCAGCCCACCAGATCCGCAGGCAGGGTCACCGACTCAAAGGTCACCGCCAGCGCCAGCTCGCCCGGATGGAGATAGAACGCTTCGCCTTCCGGCAGCACGATCTCTTCGCTCATCACCCGCTCCAGCGCCGCGCTCACTTCCGCCTTCGGCCCGCTCAGGTCGATAAAAGGCGCCGTGTGGCCGCGAAAGGTGCGGAACTTATTGCCCAGGCGGACATCGACGGTCGCACCATTAATGCGCTCAACGGGTGGACGCGGGCTGATGGATAGCCGGCCCTCATCCAACCAGGCTTCTATATCTCGGTCGCACAGACGCATGAGCTTTCTCCTTTAAGGCATCGCGCCCTCACACCTTCCGGGGATAAGGGCAATATGGGTTCTCTTTGCACGTTACACAATTCGTTAGTGTTATTCAAAGAACTGGCTGATCTTGGCCTTCAGAATATCAATCGCAATGCGGTTCTTACCGCCGCGAGGCACGATGATGTCGGCATACTGCTTGGAAGGGTCAATAAACTGCAGGAACATCGGACGGACGGTTTTCTGATACTGCGCCATCACCGAATCCATCGAGCGGCCGCGTTCGTTAACGTCGCGCTTAATACGGCGCATCAGGCAGATATCCAGCGGCGTATCGACGAAAATGGAAAAGTTTAATTCATTGCGTAAACGCACGTCGGTCAGGAGTAAAATCCCTTCAAGGATAATCACTTTCTTCGGCTCAATATGAATCGTTTCCGGCATCCGCGTGTGCTCAACGTAGCTGTAAACCGGTAATTCAATCGGCTGGCCGCTTTTCAGCATCTGCAGGTGCTGAAACAGCAGGCTATGGTCCATCGAGCTGGGATGGTCATAGTTGGTTTTAACCCGCTCTTCCATCGACAAATGACCTTGATCTTTGTAGTAGCTGTCTTCCGGAATAACGCCGATATGCTCGTCGCCAACCTGCTCGCGTAATTCGCGATAGAGCGTGCTGGCAATAAGACTTTTTCCCGAAGCCGATGCGCCGGCAATACCTATAATGACGCACTGATGAGACGTATCAGTCATAACTTTTTGCGACCTGATTAACCTGGATAGATATACACATCATCCTGCAAACTGCCTCGGCGTTAGCTGCGTCGTGCACTTCAGTCGCTGGCTTTAGCCCGCTTCCGGGGGTTCACTTCCCCGCCGCCTTGACGCATCTCGAATGATTTTATGTACAGGAAGGGTGACGTTTTAGCGTCAAACGCGGCAATTATAGGGGCTTCAGCGCGGCGATACCAGCGCTAAGCGCCCCGTTAGGCTATTCCGCGACCGGGCTCCACCCTTCAGTGTACCAGATGTGCAGCAGCGCATAGGATCGCCACGGCTGCCAGCGGCTGGCATAGCGAGCAATACGCGCCGGGGTCAGGGTGGGGAAGCGCTGCTTAATCAGATAATCATCGGCGAGGAAAATATCCTTCGCCTGCCAGCCGCGCAGGGCGAAATAGCTCGCGGTCCAGCGGCCAATGCCCGGCAGGGTTTGCAGCTGCTTCATCCCCGCCGCAATATCGTTCGGCGCCGTCAGCGGGAGCTCGCCGCTGATGGCCGCCTGCGCCAGATGAACCAGCGCTTCGGCGCGCCGCAGCGGCATGCCCAGCGCCTTCAGCGCCAGCGGGTCGGCCAGCGCCAGTTTCTGCGGCGACGGAAAAAGAAAATATCCCGGCGCCAGCGGCTCGCCGAAAGCCGCTACCACCTTCGCCGTCAGCCTGGCCGCCATCGCCACGCTAACCAGCTGCCCCAGCACCGCCCGCACCGCCTGCTCGAAGGGGTCGAGGCAGCCGGGCAGGCGCAGTCCCGGCCGCGGCCGCGCCAGCGGGCCCAGCGCGAGCATAATCTCCTGCGGGTCGCAGGCGAGGTCAAACATGCGCGCCACGCGGCGCAGGCACTCATCCGCGACCGGCAGCAGTCCTTCGGAGAGCGTCACCCGCAGCCCCTGCGCGGCATCGTCCGCGGCGATCGTTATCAGCCCGCCGTGACCCGCCAGCGCGAAGCTGCGGGTGTAGCGCCCTTCGCTAAAGGTTTCGATTCCCTGAACCGCACGGGCGCCGAGAAAACCGAGTATCCACTCCCCGTCGTAGGGCGGGTTCCAGGGTAATAGCGTCATAGTTTCTCCTGATGAATTGCCTCAATGATAGCCGCTGTGCGGATGCCGCACCTTGCTTTTAAATTCCAGTTGTCGCCGTGGCGGCAATCCGCTAAAGTCGCCCCCCTTCTTCACAGGCATGGGGATTTTCAGGTCATGTTTATTGGTTTTGACTACGGAACCGCCAACTGTTCGGTTGCCGTAATGCGCGACAATACGCCGCAGCTGTTAACGCTGGAAAACGGCAGCAAGCTACTGCCTTCAATGCTCTCTGCGCCGACCCGCGAAGCGGTCAGCGAGTGGCTCTACCGGCATCATAGCGTCCCGACCAACGGTGATGAAAATCAGGCGCTGCTGCGCCGCGCGATGAACTTTAACCGCGAGGAAGATATCGAGGTTCTCGATAGCAGCGTGCAGTTTGGTCTCGCCTCCCTGCACCAGTACGTCGATGACCCGGAGGAAGTGTACTTCGTCAAATCGCCGAAATCCTTCCTCGGCGCCAGCGGCCTGAAGCCGCAGCAGGTCGCGCTGTTTGAAGATCTGGTCTGCGCCATGATGGTTCATATTAAGCAGCAGGCGCAAACCCAGCTGTCGGAGACCATCGACCAGGCGGTCATTGGTCGACCCATTAACTTCCAGGGGCTCGGCGGCAATGAGGCTAACGCCCAGGCGCAGGGGATCCTCGAACGCGCGGCGCAGCGCGCCGGATTCCGCGACGTGGTGTTTCAGTTTGAGCCGGTTGCCGCGGGGCTCGATTTCGAAGCCACGCTCGGCGCGGAAAAGCGCGTGCTGGTTGTCGATATCGGCGGCGGTACCACCGACTGTTCGCTGCTGCTGATGGGCCCGGAGTGGCGCCAGAAAGCCGATCGCCAGCAAAGCCTGCTGGGGCACAGCGGCTGTCGCGTCGGCGGGAACGATCTTGATATCGCCCTCGCCTTTAAATGCCTGATGCCGCTGCTCGGCATGGGCGGTGAAACCGAAAAAGGGATTGCCCTGCCGGTTCTGCCGTGGTGGAACGCGGTGGCGATTAACGACGTCCCGGCGCAGACGGATTTCTACAGCAGCGCCAACGGCAGGCTGCTCAACGATTTAGTCCGCGACGCCCGCGACGGCGAGAAAGTCGCGCTGCTGACCAAGGTGTGGCGCCAGCGCCTCGGCTATCGCCTGGTACGCGGTGCCGAAGAGAGCAAAATTGCCCTCTCCGCACAGGATAATGTCACCGCCGGACTGCCGTTTATCAGCGCCGACCTGGCGACGGCCATCAGCCAGCAGGGGCTGGAAGCCGCGCTGAACCAGCCGCTGGCGCGGATCATGGAGCAGGTTCAGCTCGCGCTGGACAGCAGCAGCGAAACGCCGGACGTCATCTATCTGACCGGCGGTAGCGCCCGCTCCCCGCTGATCAAGAAAGCGCTGGCGGCCCATCTGCCGGGTATTCCCGTTGCCGGTGGCGATGACTTTGGCTCGGTCACCGCCGGTCTGGCCCGCTGGGCGCAGGTGGTCTTTAGCTAGCCCCGCTACGGGCGGCCGGACCTTCGGCCGCCCCGTCGTCCGTCAATGTTGCGGCATTGCCATCAGGCGATAAACTCTCCTGCCACCCGTATCGGCCAACTCGTCGACAAATAAAAAGATATTCTCAGCCCGCTCCGGGCGCCTGATATCACAAAATGCTCTCTCCTATCCTCTTTCATTCGTGATATACCCTATGGCGCAATCCCGGCCGCCCGCGGCGCTGTCGCAAGGCTTTGGCCCGTTATGACCAACAGAAACGGCGAACTGAAATAAAGCTGGAATATTCTCTGTCGGGTCAGCAAAATGCTTTCGCGTCTGAACCTCTGCATTTTCCCCGGGATACCGGCGGATTTACGCTGCCGGTTATTCGCTGTCGCGCTATTTAAAATACCGTTAATAATGCCGCAAGGGGGCGTGATTGAATCGCGTGTGCGCTATTTTTGCTACGGCCAAGCCGGTAGCCTGGTTCAGGTGCCTTTTTTTAGTCTGCTGCGGCGTATTGAGCTATCTCCAGACCCTGGCGCCGGCTCATGCTGAGTCGCACCAGCTGGGAATTGATATTCCGGTCTTCTGGTTTGCCGACGCCGACGGCCGGATGACGGTAGATACCTTCGCTTCGCTGCCGGAGAGTGACCTGCAGCCGCTGCACAAAATCCCCTCCTTTGGCTACTCGCGCAAGGACTACTGGCTTAAGGCTACCCTGCCGGCCTCTTACTTCACCGGCCAACCACGCTGGCTGCAGGTTGGCCCCTCTTTTGTCGACAACCTGACGGTCTTCTATCGTCCGGTCGGCAGCGCTGCGCCCTGGATCCGCAAAACCTTCGGCGACCACGCCCCGGCCAGGGAGAGCGATATCGACTACCGCGAAAGCGTGCTGATTTTTCCGCCGCCCCCAGGCCCGGCGGGCTACGAGGTGGTGTTCCATCTCCGGAGCAGCAGCACCCTGATCCTGCTGGCGACCCTCTCCTCCGCCGAGGAGTTTATACAGTCTGCCACCATCGATACCGCCTTCTGGAGCTTCTATTTCGGCCTCGCCATTATTGCCAGCGGCATTGCCCTGTGGCTGGCCATCGCGCTGCGCCGCCGCCTGCTGTGGGGGATCTGCCTCTTCTCCCTCAACTACCCGCTGGTTGCGGCGCTGCACGGCTACCCGGAGTGGCTATTCGGCCAGGCGGCGCTACCCGTTCAGGACTACATGATAAGCAGCCTGTCGCTGCTCAGCTACGCCACCGCCCTGTGGCTGCACGCCGAAGTGTTCGACCTGAAGAAGAACATGCCCAGGCTTTATCGCCTGCTGCTGCTGGCGGTGGGGTTGAACGTCGTGCTCCAGCTGAGCATTCCGCTGGGCTTTTACGGCCTGGCGATGCAGATTGAGGCGGGGATATTCTTTATCGCCTCCCCGGTGCTGCTGACCACCTCCTGGATGCTGTGGAAACGCAAAGCCATCGATTTAAATACGCTGCTCCTTGGCCTGCTGCCGCCGGTCTACGTCGCCTCGGCGGCGCTGGTATTGCTCTCAATACACGGCATCATCCCTTATCACAATGCGGTCTACTCCGCCTGGCAGTACGCGCTGATCGTCCATATCATCACCGTGCTGATCATCGCCGTCCTGCGGGTACGCGCGGAAAACCGCCGGCTGCTGCAGAAACAGCAGCTGGCGCGGGAGCTGCGCATCGAGCGCGAGGCCAGCTTTAACCAACGCCAGTTTATGGGGATGGTGGCGCATGAGTTCAGAACGCCGCTGGCGATTATCCAGGCCGCGCTGGAAAACCTGCGCCTGTGCGCCGCAACCCTGGAGCAGGAGCCCCGGCTGGATCGCATGCAGCGAGCGACCACCCGCCTCGTGCAGCTCACCGATAACTGCCTGGCCGATGCCCGGCTCTCCTCTGAGGCGTTTTCCGTCGATAAACAGGATGCGGCGCTGCTGCCGGTGATTCAGATGGCGGCGACGGTGGTGGACCTCTCGCTGAAGCACAATCTCAAGGTCAGGCTCGAGGGCCATCTCGTGGCGCCCGACGCTCCCTCGCCGACGCTGTTTATTGATAGCGGGCTGCTGTGCGTTGCGCTGGCCAACCTGCTCGACAATTCGGTGAAGTATGCACCCTGCGGCGAAATCAGCATCGATATTGTGCAAAAGGAGCGCCACGTCGAGATAAAGATCCGCGACATGGGTCCGGGCATTGCCGCCGAAGCGATCGAGCTGATTTTTGAGCGCTACCGACGCGGCGAAACCCACGGCGCGTCTCCGGCCGGTACCGGTCTTGGGCTGTACGTCGCCAGGCAAATTGTCCAGGCCCACGGCGGCGATTTATGGCTGGCGGCAAACACGCCGACCGGCTGCGAATTTGCGTTAACGCTTCCCCTGACAGAACAGCAGAAGGCCAGGTTATGACATTACGCGTGGCTATCATTGAAGATAGCGCTGATTTACTCGACGAACTGCAGGCTTTTCTCCGCCACCGCGGGTTTGCGGCCTGGGGCGTACGCAGCGCCGAGGCGTTCTGGCGACAGCTGCACGCCGATCCGGTTGATATTGTATTAATTGATATCGGGCTACCGGGCGAGGATGGCTTCAGCGTACTGGAGTATCTGCATCAGCTCGGCCAGTTTGGTCTGATCGTGATTACCGCCCGAGGCCACCAGCAGGACAAGCTGCAGGCGTTAAGCCTCGGCGCGGACTTCTACCTGATTAAACCGGTTAACTTTTCCGACCTCGCGGACACCATCCATGCGCTGGGCGCGAGGCTGAAGGAGCAACAGGCGGTGACGCCAGCGCCGCCGGCGCGGGTGGCCGATCCGACGGTCTCCTCTCCGTGGACGCTGCAGGCCGAGCGGCTGGTGGCGCCGTCGGGGCTGAGCCTCCCGCTGACGCAACAGGAGTACCGGCTGATGGAGATCCTGATGCGCAACCGGAATGAAGTGTGCAGCAAGGTCGATCTGCATGCCTGGCTCTTCACCGACGAAGGCGAACCCGAACTGCACCGCATCGACGTGGTCATCAGCCGGCTGCGGCATAAGGCGCGCCTGCACGGCATCAGCCTGCCCATCCGCGCCATTTTCGGCAAAGGCCTGGCGTTTCTTTCCTGAGTTTGATGGGCCGGAACGCCCCTTTTCGCGCCGTCGTCATTGCCGATACGTTATTCATTTTGCTGTAGTTGTTATTTTTTCTCACTTTTTGAGAGAAATGAGAGAAATGAGACTGACGCCCCGATTAGGAATTTTCTTACACTGATATTGCACCATCAAGCGCGGGCTGCCGGTGTCTCCCCTTTAGCGAACGGTCTGACAGGCACAGTTCGTGATACCGCCCGCCGGGTAAATATAACGATAAAGCCGCCCTGCCTGACTTTGCCGGTGCATTAACCGCGGCACAGCAGGCAGCGTAGAGCAATATTCATTCCTGTTTTTTGCCATACACCGTTTAGAGCCTGCCCGACAGGCCCTTAAATAAAGGAAATTCATCATGAACATGCAAACGGGGTTCGCCCTGCTGCTGTGCGTATTTTGTCTGTGTATTTCGGTTTACTCCCTGGTGTCCTATCTGAAGGACCGTAAAAAACAGAAGATGCCGTTTACCTACGGGCGTAAAAAATAACGCCCGGCAGATTTCTGGCAACACGAAAAATAATGCGCCCAATAATAACCGGCAGCGGTAATAAGCCGATGCGCAGCTTTTTTCTGCATCACGCACAGCAACCATCGCCTACGCCGGAGGTCCGGTCGCGCAATGGCGTCACGTTGACTTATAAAGGAAGTCACGCCATGAAAACGATTAATATTGCGCTTAACACCCGCAGCGCCTTTATCCGCGATGCGTTAGTTTACATGGTGAATGAGCTCACCCGGGATCGCCCCGGCGTCCGGGTGAACTTCTCCTCGCGCAGCGATACCCTGGTGCACGAGGACATCATTTTCGCCGACCTTCTGCCAGGGGAAATTCACCTGTGCAATACGCTGATAAAAAATCGCAAACCCGGCAGCTCGGTCATTATCCTGCATAGCTACGACGCCCTCCCGGAGCCGGCCGGCATCGTCAACTGCCTGAGGGACGTTATCTTTTTCGCCATCAAATCGGCCAGCGTGGCGCAGATGCGGGCGATTATCGAAAAGGTGCTCAAGAGCGCTGAAAATCCGCCGATTAAATTACTCAAGGACCCCGGGTTAATCTGCAACCACTGTCCGCACCAAACGCTATCGCGTTCGCAGGTCGCGGTCGCCCACGGTCTTATTCATGGGTTTGATATCGGTAAAATATCCGCCATCAATAAGGTGAGTATCAAAACGACCGCCTACCATAAAAGTAAGATCATGGAAAAATACCGGCTTAATAACAACCATGACTTTTTTCAGTTTATGAATTTACTTAGAGAAAAAGGATAGCCTGCGTCATCGTCGGGGAATATTTGCGGCCCAGGGTTTAAATTTAGGAATCTATGGGGTTGCACAGGGACGCAATTCCTAAAAAAAAGCGCCGTGCGGAAAAATAGCTTCTCATGCCCGATAGACAGCGGATAACATCAGCGCATCCCCGGTATAAAGACGCTTCACCGCGTGGTTATACAATAATAACAACGTATGTAGCGGGGAATTATTACTTCGTCACATCGCCCCTTGCGTGCCTGTTAGGGGCATTTTTTTATCTCGCCCCGCCCTCGCGGTGGAAGAAATACGCGCTCCGCCAGGAGCGCGTATGCCATCGTCAGGCCTGGACGCCCTGAGGCTCCGCCTCTGGCACCTCTTCCTGCAGCTGACCCTCATTTTTTGACAGCATCGCCGTCGCAATGCCGTTGCCCAGCACGTTAATAGCGGAGCGCCCCATATCGAGGAAATGGTCGATCCCCATCAGCAGCAAAATCCCGGCGACCGGAATATTGAAGCTGGGGATCGTCGCGGCCAGCACTACCAGCGCCGAACGCGGCACCCCGGCAATCCCCTTCGAAGCCAGCATCAGCGTCAGCATCATCACCGTAATTTCGCTGAAGCTGAGGTGGATGTTATACGCCTGAGCGATAAACAGGGAGGCAAAGGAGCAGTAGACCATCGAACCGACCAGGTTAAAGGAGTAGCCGATGGGCAAAACGAAGGAGACGATATTGCGCGAGCAGCCGAAGCTGACCAGCCGCTCCAGCGTCTTCGGATAGGCCGCTTCCGAACTGCTGGTGGTGAAGGCGACCAGCACCGGATCTTTCAGCATATTGAGCAGGCGGAAGACCTCTTTTTTCAGCACCATATAGCCCACCGCCACCAGCACCGCGCTGGTGAGCAGTACCGCAACGTAGTAGCCGCCGATAAATGAGGCGTAGTTCAGCAGAATGCCCAGCCCCTGGGAGGCGATGACCGAGGAGATAGCAGCAAAAATCGCCAGCGGGGCCACATACATCACGTACCCGGTCACCTTGAGCATAATGTGGGAGACCACGTTCAGCGCGGCCACCAGCGGGGCGTTAAATTTCTCCCCCAGCGATGCCCCGGCGATGCCAAAGAACATCGAGAACACCACAATCTGCAGAATTTCGTTGTTCGCCATCGCATCGGTAATACTGGTGGGGATGGTATGCGACAGGAAGCCTTTCAGGCTCATCCCGCTGACCGCCAGCCCGGTATCCACGGACTCTTTGGGGACCGCCAGATTGAGGCCGTTACCCGGATGCCAGAGGGTGACGATCACTAATCCCACCAGAATGGAGAGGATCGAGGAGGTGACAAACCACACCATCGCCTTACCGCCTACGCGGCCGATAGTGGCGGTTTCCCCCAGCCGCATTATGCCGACGGTCAGGGTGCTGAAGACCAACGGCGCAATCACCATTTTGATCAGGCGTAAAAACATATCGGTGAAGAGCGTGATGTTATCCGACCATGCCACGATGGCGGTCGGGGAGGCGTAGGCGTGAATTGCCGCGCCGGAAAGTATGCCCATCAGCATGAAGATAACGATGAAGAGCGTGAGTTTGTTTGCACTGGCCACAAAAATGAACCCCTAATTTATTTAACGTATTGATTTTTAACGTGTATGTATTTTATTTATAATTACACATTAAACATTCGACACATAAATTGAATAAAACCTGCAAGAGTTACAACTCTTTTTTAGTTATTTATCTCTGTAGTTGACGGAAAGGTTGACGCATATCAATCCGCCACCGGGGTCCGGAGAGGAAAAAAAGCGCCGGTGACCAGGGCCAACCGACGCAAAGAGGCATTAGTGTTTCACGGTATCCTCGAGGAAGAAGCGCCCCAGCGGATTCTGGTAAAAACCGTCGATATTCTTACGGCTGACGTTACGGTACGGGCTGTAATACAGGTCAACCCAGTTGACGTCAGCTTTGGCCATTTTTTGCAGGTCGATATACATCTGCTCGCGCTTTTTACTGTCCATTTCGACGCGCGCGGCGGCCACCAGTGCCTTGACCTGCTCGTTATGGTAGCGGGTCATATAGTTCATGTTGCTGTCATGCCCCAGCACAAAGGTCGTTTTCTGGTCAGGGTCGAGAATATCGTTGGTCCAGTACATCACCGAGATATCGTAATCCCCGGCCACCAGCATATCCCAGCTCTGGCTCGGATCGACTTTTTGTAAGTTGACCGTCACCCCGGCTTTCGCCAACTGCTGCTGCAGCAAAATGGCGATTTGCTCATCCACCTCATCCCCGGCGTTGACCACATAGTTCAACTTCAGGTCGGCGGCGCCGGTAATGCCTCCAATTAGTAGAACATATACTTTTCGATGAATGAGCCGATGACTTTTTCGTGGACTTCGATGGAGCGTGAGAAGCAAATCGTTTTGCGAGCCAGACGCTTAATGCGGGTGCGGAGTGTCAGGTTGTTACGCTCAATGCGTTGCGTAAAAATCTTGCCCATCAGGTGCTTCTCCTTCGGGACTTCTCTGGCATAGCTGCCCCAGTTGTCACTGGTTATCATACCGATGCTGAACGGCGTTAACAGGGCCAATAACTCCCGGCAGGTCTCATCTGTACGCGGATCAAA
>NZ_CACSIS010000016.1:0-151798 GCF_902705905.1 Klebsiella sp. 18074
ACGGTTTCGCCGGGTACTATCCCGAAACGGCTGATGCATCTGAGGGGAAATCTGGAGGCGATGTTCATAACAAAACGCCCCCGACTATCAAGGCCGAGGGCGGTTAAGATGTCAAAAACCCGCTATCCGGTTAACCGTAACGCATCACCGCTTAACTGATCGGCATTGCGGTGAAAACCGGGCCTTTTCTTTTGCACAACAGGCCGTGCGACCGGGCTAGACCGTAAAGCCGAGCATCATGCCGGTATCCTCATGCTCCAGCAGATGGCAGTGCGCCATATAGGCAAACTCCTTCGGCGCCTCGTGGTCAAACTTCACCAGCACCTCGCTGACGCCGCCGTCGACCCGCACGGTATCTTTCCACCCCGTCCGATGCGCGGCGGGCGGCTGGCCGTTTTCAGACAGAATGCGGAACTGGGTACCGTGGATATGGAACGGGTGCAGCATCATGTCGCCTTTGCCGGAGATGACCCAGCGCTCATACTCTCCCTTCGCCGCAGCGAACATCGGCACGTCCATATCAAAAGCTTTGCCGTTGATACGGTTGGCGTTGTGGAAATCGAACGCGCCACCGTCGTGGTTCATCTGCCCCATACCCGCATGGTTCATCTTGCCCATTTCGCCGTGGTTCATATTTCCCATGCTGCCGCTATCCATCATGCCGCCGTGGTGCATGCCTGACATCGCTCCGTCGCCGTACTTTTTCATCAGCGCCTGCATGCCCATCATATCCAGCATCGGATCCATCGACAGCTGCAGCGTACGCTGGGTCAGGCCTGCCAGCGGCGGCAGCTCGGGCATCGCCGCCAGCGTATCCGGCAGTTGGCCGGATGCCTGAATCGTCAGCGGCTGGACGCGCAGCACCGGCTGCGGCTTATCGAACGGGGCAATCGCCATACCCATCTGGCTGACCGGCAGCGTGATCAGATCGAAGGCTTTGCCGTCGCGGGTATCCACCAGCACTTCAAAACGTTCCCCCATCAATACCGGCAGCTCGCTCACCTTGACCGGCTCGGCAAGCAGCCCGCCGTCGCTGGCTACTACGTACATCGGCCGGCCGTCGCTGGTTGAGAAATTGAGCGAGCGGGCGTTGCAGCCGTTAAGCAGGCGCAGGCGCAGCCAGCCGCGCGGGGCGGCGTGCTCGGGATAGAGCGCCCCGTTGGTCAGCAGCGTATCGCCAAACCAGCCGACGGCCGCGCTCATGATATCGAGCTGATAGTCAATTTCGCCGGCGGCGGTGAAACGCTTATCCTGCACGATCACCGGCACGTCATCGATTCCCCACTGCTTGGGTAGCAGCAGGCGCTCGCTCTCCTCATCGGAAATCAGCACCAGACCCGCCAGCCCCATCGCCACCTGACGCCCGGTTTTACCGTGCTGATGCGGGTGGAACCAGCAGGTGGCGGCCCGCTGCGCCGGCGTGAAGCTCACGCTGCGGGAAGCCCCTGGCGCAATGACCCCCTGCGGCCCGCCGTCAACTTCGCCGGGGACCTCCAGGCCGTGCCAGTGCAAGGT
The DNA here is from genome assembly GCF_902705905.1 of Klebsiella sp. 18074. Lineage (NCBI taxonomy): Bacteria > Pseudomonadati > Pseudomonadota > Gammaproteobacteria > Enterobacterales > Enterobacteriaceae > Klebsiella > Klebsiella sp. 18074. The sequence continues at coordinate 1,516 of NZ_CACSIS010000016.1, forward strand.
GGTCTCTTCGGCCAGGCGGTTATGAATATCCACGGTGACCGCCTCCCCTTTTTTGAGGCGCAGCGCAGGGCCCAGCAGATTACCGTTATAGCCCCAGGTGGTGGCGCTATGGGGACCAAACTGGGTTTTCCCTGCCTGAATGGTTAACGTGATGCGATTTCGCGCGTCGGCGGCGAGCAGTTCAGGTATTGGCAATGCCGGGCGAGCAGCGGCAAATGCCGAGCGGCTCCAGAGCGGAAGCGCGCTGAATGCGCTAAGCGCGGCGGTTAATTTGATAAATTCACGACGTTGCATTTCACATCCTTTTATTCTGCTGGCGAACTTTTGAGCTTAAACCCTCCAGCAACGGGAAGGTCAAGCAGAAGAGTAAGAATAAAGCTCGGCGTCATGTAAAGAAGTATGCTAACTTTGTTCGTCCGTGATTCAATGGTAAACAAAATGAAGACGCTTTGCAGAACACTAGTGCTCGGCAGCCTGCTTGCACTATCCGCCAATAGCTACGCGTTAAGCGAGTCTGAAGCGGAAGATATGGCTGATTTAACAGCGGTATTTGTTTTTCTGAAAAACGACTGCGGTTACCAGAACCTGCCTAATACCCAGATCCGTCGCGCGCTGGTCTTCTTTGCTCAACAGAATCAATGGGATCTGAGCAACTACGACAGCTTTAATATGAAAGCGCTCGGCGAAGACAGCTATCGCGATCTCAGCGGCATCAAGATTTCGACTCCCAAAAAATGTAAAGCACTGGCGCGCGATTCGCTAAGCCTGCTGGCTTACGTTAAATAACCTCGCCGCCATAAAATATCCGTCCGCTATCGCCTCCCTTTTCAGGCGTATTCACCCGCGTACGCATTGCTGAAATATCCACCGTGCATCCTCATCTATAGTTGGCTATGATGTTGCGCTCGTTTTTACGGGTGTAACAGATGTTAACAAAGGAGGAATCAATCCGTGGCCGATAGCAAACTGTGGCATGAAACACTGCACGACCATTTTGGTCAGTATTTTACCGTTGATAACGTGCTGTATCACGAGAAGACCGATCATCAGGATTTGATCATTTTTGAGAACGCCGCTTTTGGCCGCGTGATGGCGCTGGACGGCGTGGTGCAAACCACCGAGCGCGATGAGTTTATCTATCATGAAATGATGACCCACGTTCCGCTGCTGGCCCACGGCCAGGCGAAGCACGTGCTGATCATCGGCGGCGGTGACGGCGCCATGCTGCGCGAAGTCTCCCGTCATCCGCATATCGAAACGATCACTATGGTTGAGATTGACGCGGGCGTGGTCTCTTTCTGCCGTCAGTACCTGCCAAACCACAACGCCGGCGCCTACGACGATCCGCGCTTTACGCTGGTTATCGACGACGGCGTCAATTTTGTTAACCAGACGACGCAAACGTTTGACGTCATCATCTCCGACTGCACCGACCCAATCGGTCCCGGCGAGAGCCTGTTCACCTCGGCGTTCTATGCCGGCTGTAAGCGCTGCCTGAACCCCGGCGGGATCTTTGTCGCCCAGAACGGCGTGAGCTTTCTGCAGCAAGATGAAGCCGTCGACAGCCACCGCAAGCTGGGCCACTACTTCAGCGACGTCAGCTTCTATCAGGCGGCAGTACCTACCTATTACGGCGGCATCATGACCTTCGCCTGGGCGACGGACAATGACGCGCTGCGTCATCTTTCCAGCGAAATTATCCAGGCACGCTTTCACAAAGCCAACCTCAAGTGCCGCTATTACAACCCGGCAATTCATACGGCGGCATTCGCCCTACCGCAATATCTGCTGGATGCGCTGTCCATCAGCGATCTTAAATAAGGGGGTGAACTAAATTGAAAAAATTGAAGCTGCACGGCTTTAACAACCTGACCAAGAGCCTGAGTTTTTGCATTTACGATATCTGCTACGCCAAAACGGCGGCAGAGCGCGACGGCTATATCGCTTATATCGATGAACTCTATAACGCCAACCGCCTGACCGAGATTTTGTCCGAGACGTGCTCGATAATCGGCGCCAATATCCTGAATATCGCGCGCCAGGATTATGAGCCGCAGGGCGCCAGCGTCACCATTCTGGTCAGTGAAGAACCGATTGACCCGCAGCTTATCGATCAAAGCGAGCATCCTGGCCCGCTGCCGGAAACCGTGGTCGCCCATCTCGATAAAAGCCATATCTGCGTCCATACCTACCCGGAAAGCCATCCCGAGGGCGGGCTCTGTACCTTCCGCGCGGATATTGAAGTATCAACCTGCGGCGTCATTTCGCCGCTGAAGGCGCTGAACTACCTCATCCACCAGCTGGAATCCGATATCGTCACCATTGACTACCGCGTTCGCGGCTTTACGCGTGATATCAACGGGATGAAGCACTTTATCGATCATGAAATTAACTCAATACAGAACTTTATGTCCGACGACATCAAGTCGCTGTATGACATGGTGGACGTCAACGTGTACCAGGAAAATATCTTCCACAGCAAGATGCTGCTGAAGGAGTTCGACCTGAAGCACTACATGTTCCATACCCGGCCGGAAGATTTAACCGAAGAGGAGCGCAGGGTCATTACCGACCTGCTGTGGAAGGAGATGCGCGAGATTTACTACGCGCGCAATATTCCCAGCGTGTAGCCTTCCTTCTGGCGGCGCTGCGACCGGCGCCGTCAACCGTCAATCTGGCTGCATTAGGGTCAGCGTAAACGCCTGCCCTTTCAGCTCGGACTGAACAGATGGCGGCAGGTTAACGTCGGTTATTACGTCATGAAAACGGGTAAGCGGGGCGACATTAAACAGAGAGTGCGCACCATATTTACTGCTATCAGCCAGCAAAATCTTGCGCCTGGCATTGGCGATAATCTCCTGCTTGAGGCCCGCCTTATCTTCCGTTGGCGTCGTCACGCCCGTCGCGATGCTCCATGAGTTACAGCTCATGAAGGCGATATCAGGATAGACGCTACGCAACATCTTACGTCCGAACTCACCAATGCAGGACTGGCTGCTGTCATCAATTCTGCCGCCGACTATCGTGACTTCAATTTGGCGAAACTCAGATAAAAACAGCGCGATATGGAGATCGACTGTGATCACCCGCAAAGGCAGATGCGTTAAGCATTTTGCCAGTTCCAGCATGGTCGTCCCGGCATCAAGCACCACCGCATCGCCGGGATGGACCAGCGACGCGGCAAAACGGGCGATAGCCCGTTTCTCTGCCGGTGAGCGCAGCTGTTTTTCATTGGTGGTGGGCTGGCTGGGCTCAAAACGCCGCAAAGCCACGCCGCCATGGCTACGGCTGATCACGCCCTGCTCATCCAGTTTGATCAAATCGCGGCGAATAGTGGCAGCGGAAGCATCAACGGCATCAACCAGTTGCTCTACCGTCACCAGCGTATGATTTTTCAGATACGCCACGATTTGATCCAGACGATGTTGTCCTTTCATAACAGGTCTTTACGCCAGTTGCATTGCCAGTTTTATCGATATAGCCATGCTCTCAGATTTTGCTTTTCCCGTCCAGGCGATATCGAAAGCGGTTCCGTGATCCGCGGAGGTACGAATAAACGGCAGGCCAGCAGTGATATTGACGCCATCATAAAAGCCCAGCAGTTTCAGTGGAATATGCCCCTGGTCGTGATACATCGCCACCACCATGTCATAGTGCCCTTCATAAGCCTGAAGGAAAACGGTATCAGGAGGGCAAGGGCCGTACACATCGATCCCCTTCGCCCGCATCCGCTCAATAGCGGGTGCCACGATACGGATCTCTTCATCGCCAAACAGACCATTCTCGCCCGCGTGCGGGTTAACCCCCGCCACCGCGATCCGCGGCCTAGGGTATCCAACCCGCTGCAGAAAGGTATCGGCAATCCCGATGACCGTTTCCACGCGCGGTGCGTTTAGGGTATCGAGGAATTGACGCAACGCGATATGGGTAGAGACATGAATGACCTTGAGCCGGTCGGTAAATAAGACCATCGCGTAGTCGCGGCTTTCGGTCAGCGTTGCCAGCAGCTCGGTGTGGCCGGGGTAGTTATGCCCGGCCAGATGTAACGCCTCTTTGTTCAGCGGCGCGGTGGCAATCGCCTGTACCTCACCTTTCATTGCTAAATCGGTTGCGCGTTTTACGCAGCGATAGGCCAGATCGCCCGCCTGGGCCTGGACTTTACCAACGGCCAGGGTTTTGGGATTAGCCAGCGGCTCGTCAATGACATGAATGATTCCGGGAGCATACCGGGCGTCAGCTACCTGCTGAATGGCGCGAAACTCAACCCCTGGCGCCAGCCCTTTTTCCTGCAGCCGTATCAGCGTTTGTAAGCAGCCAACCACGACCAGCGCCGCACCATTGAGTTCATCTTCGCTCAGTGCTTTAACAATAATCTCCGGGCCGATCCCCGCCGGATCGCCCATCGTAATCGCTACTGTTTTAGTGCCCACAATACATCTCCTCAATAAAATAAAGCGCATCGCATAGCGTGCTGTCAGAACCAAAACCTCCCGCTTTGGTGATAACCGGTAGATCGTCTATTTCGCTGTTTACGAATGTCCCGCACGGAATGCAGGGGGCCACTTCACTCTGAATACGATAGCCTTCAGCGCCCAGCGCTCCCGCGACCGCGGTGGCGATGTCGCCCCCGGTCAGAAACAGGCCGCCAATGCGGGCCTGCTCGATAATCCGTAACGTCATGACGCCCAGGCTCTGGCTTAGCCGCTCTCCGAGCTGCTGGCGGCTCATTCCCGTACGTTCACACAGCGTGGTGATAAGCAGCCGGTCCTCGGCGCTACGGCTGGTACGCAGGATCGTATGCCGCTGGCGGCCCAGTAACGTGCACGCCTGCTCCACGACGGACGCCTGCTCATGCTCAGCCCCGGCAAGCAGCAGGCGCGAGGCATCGATCTCCACCACATCCGCTCGCCCCTGACATAGTGCGCTCTCTACCTGGCGGCGCGTGGCTTCACTCATCGATCCCGCCACGACAAGCACCGGAAGCGGCTGCTTTTCTTGCATAAAGGCCTCAACCGGCAGCGCATTCGCCAGACCTGCGGCGCCCACCAGCAGCGGCATTTGTTTCTGTTCGCATACCGCCTGAGCAATTAAGCGCAGATCGCGATCCTCGACGGCATCCACCACCACCATGCTCTCTGCCTCAGCAGCATAAGCGCGAAGGAGGGCGCTCAATGCGCCGCGGCGAAGATCCTCAAGGAAGACTTCGTGCACCGGAATCTCACTTTGCTGCGCCACCAGCTCAGCAATGCGCGAGGTGGTGATGGGGGTTTTCGGATCGCTGGCAAATTCGGTCTCAAGCAGCGGAACCCCGTTGACCAGGCAGAGCCCATCGCGCGTGGTGCGTCCGGCGGAAGGAATCGCCGCGGCAATGACGGCCACCCTGCGACCCGTGGCGCGCATAGCCGCGGTCACTTCTGCACCGACGTTGCCACGAAACGTTGAGTCTATTTTCTTATAAATAAGCGGTATCTCTTCGCCGCCGCACCAGGGAGCCAGGACGGAGGAGACGCTTTGCGCAGCCTGCTGGGCCGGTATTGCCCGGCTTTCCGTATTGATCACTAATACATCGGCGCGGCGCGATGGCTTTTGCCCCGCCTTGAGCATCACTTCCGTTCGCGCGCCTTTTTTCGCCAGCTGCACGCCGGTATCGTTAGAACCCGTGAAATCATCGGCGATAACGAGCATCTTCATGCGTTGTTCTCCTCGACGGCCTTGCGCGCCTGTTTCTTAGCCACCCACGAGGTCAGGATGGGGGTCAGGATGGCCGTGGTGATAACCGAGGCGGCAATCAGCGGAGCAGCAGCGGCGGCGACCTCCGCCAACGACGGGTCGGCCTGGGCGATGGCCAGGGGCGTCGCGACCGCATTACCCGCCGTACTGGAGGCTGCCGCGCCGGCAATTCCGCTGCCGCCCACCAGGCGGTCGGCCCGGATATTGAAAAATCCACCAATGAAGGTCGTCAACACGCCCAGCAGGATGCCGGCAAGCCCGCCCTGCAGCAGCATTTCGAGGTTAATACCGGCCCCTAATGCAAACGCAAAGAAGGGGATGAGCAGCGGCCCGCCTTTGGTCAAAAAGTCCCGCATATTAGGATCCAGGTTACCGAGGATCATACCCACGACCAGCGGGATCAGAACCGCGGCCAGCGCCATAACCGGAATGTTGGCCATCCCTGCCGCGCCAAGCGCGATCATGGTAAAGAAGGGACCATCGTTAAGAGAGAGAATAGAGATCGCCCCCACATCGCGTTCATTGCCAAACTCACCCACGAGTGCGGCGTAGAGACCGCCGTTGGAATTGCTCATTGCGGCAATGATCGCCACGCCGCTTAAACCAAAGATGCCTTCCGCACCGAAGAGTTTCTCAACACCCAGACCAATCGCAATCGCGATCAGTAGCTTCGTTAACGTAATGGTGCCGCCCTGCAATAAAGCCTGCGGCGCGGCTTTCACGCTAATACCGGCCCCCATACACAGCAGGAACGCTCCGATAAGCGGAGCGGCGCCGTTTTTAAAGAGTGCGCTCGTAAAGCCGCCAATCTCCAGCACCTGCGGGGCAAATGTATTGATAACTGCACCAATAACCAGCGGAACGACCATCATCCCGCCGGGTACTCGTTCTATTGCTTTTTTGATGTTCATGGTCTTTCCGCCCGTTTGCTTACATTGATTAAATAAAATCATAACGATTATATTCAATCACTATAAAGCCAACCTCGCGGGAGATCACAGTTTTAAAATGATTAATAAAAATCAATTGATCGTTTTCAAGCACAAAAAAACCGGGAGGGGATCCCGGCTTTTTTTGACAAACAGATCGATTTAACGCTGTTGCATAAACTCGCGGTAGGCGGCAACGACCTGCAGAAAGTCCTCGACGCCGCAGAGGGAGAAGCTCTCTTCGTCGTAGTAGCTCATCCCTTCTTCAATTTCATCGCCGGAAATCTCCAGCTGGTTAGCGCGAATCATGACCTCCTCGCCGTCTAACCATAACGTGTACTCATGCCCGGCACGCTGCCAGGAGCGCTCGCTGCCTTTTACGGTACGCGCGGCCTGTTCCACTTCATCCAGCAGGGCGAGATTATCCTTCACCTCTTCATTAAACCAGTGCCCCACCACCTCGTGGCCCATCGCCATCCGCACCTTTACCACTCCGGTAATATCGCGCAGAAATTCGTAATCCATAGTCTCTTCCTCTGCAAGGGCAATGCGTCACCGCTGCACTGTACCCATAGGGTAATTATCGCAGCAGTAAGAGAGAAAAAAAGCGTAGCGAGCGGAGGGATTGGAAATAAAAATGCCCGGTGATGTAAAGTTCACCGGGCATTGAAGGGTTTATGTACGAAATAGACTTATCGCATTACACCGCGGTCTGGAAAATCACGCCATCCGCTTTCTCAGTGTACTGACCCAGCTGATCGAAGTTCAGATAGCGGTAGGTGTCTGCCGCCGTCTTCTCTACCTGCGCAACATAGGTCTGGTACTCATCCGGCGTCGGCAGCTTACCGATAAGCGCCGCTACTGCCGCCAGCTCAGCTGAGGCCAGGAAGACGTTCGCACCGGTACCTAAACGGTTCGGGAAGTTACGGGTTGAGGTGGAAACCACCGTCGCACCGTCGGCTACGCGCGCCTGGTTGCCCATGCACAGGGAGCAGCCCGGGATTTCGATACGCGCGCCGCTCTTACCAAAGACGCTGTAGTAGCCTTCTTCGGTCAGCTGAGCCGCATCCATACGGGTTGGCGGAGCCACCCACAGGCGGGTCGGCAGCTGGCCTTGATGGTTATCCAGCAGCTTACCTGCGGCACGGAAGTGGCCGATGTTGGTCATACAGGAGCCGATAAAGACTTCGTCGATCTTCTCACCCTGAACGTCGGACAGCAGACGAGCGTCGTCCGGATCGTTCGGTGCGCAGAGGATCGGCTCTTTGATATCCGCCAGATCGATGTCGATAACCGCGGCATATTCCGCATCCGCATCCGCTTCGAGCAGCTGCGGATCCGCCAGCCATTTTTCCATCCCCTGAACGCGACGCTCCAGGGTGCGGCGATCGCCGTAACCTTCGGCAATCATCCACTTCAGCAGAACGATGTTGGAGTTCAGATACTCAACGATCGGCGCCTGGTTCAGCTTGATGGTACAGCCGGCTGCAGAACGCTCGGCGGAAGCATCGGTGAGCTCAAACGCCTGCTCAACTTTCAGGTCCGGCAGGCCTTCGATTTCCAGAATGCGTCCGGAGAAGATGTTTTTCTTCCCTTTCTTCTCAACGGTCAGCAGGCCCTGCTTGATGGCGTACAGCGGGATGGCGTGAACCAGATCGCGCAGGGTGATCCCCGGCTGCATCTTCCCTTTGAAGCGCACCAGCACGGATTCCGGCATATCCAGCGGCATGACGCCGGTGGCAGCCGCAAACGCCACCAGACCAGAGCCCGCCGGGAAGGAGATACCGATCGGGAAACGGGTATGGGAGTCACCGCCGGTACCGACGGTGTCCGGCAGCAGCATACGGTTCAGCCACGAGTGGATAACGCCATCGCCTGGACGCAGAGAGACGCCGCCGCGGTTCATAATGAAGTCAGGCAGAGTATGGTGCGTGGTCACGTCGACCGGCTTCGGATAGGCCGCGGTATGACAGAAGGACTGCATCACCAGGTCGGTGGAGAAGCCCAGGCACGCCAGGTCTTTCAGCTCGTCACGGGTCATCGGACCGGTGGTGTCCTGGGAGCCAACGGAGGTCATCTTCGGCTCACAGTAGGCGCCAGGACGAATACCGGTTACACCACAGGCGCGGCCAACCATTTTTTGCGCCAGCGAGTAGCCGCTGGTGCTTTCGGCAACGTCTTTCGCCTGACGGAAGGCCGTGCTGTGCGGCAGGCCCAGGGCGTCGCGCGCGCGGGTAGTCAGGCCACGACCGATAATCAGCGGAATACGGCCACCGGCGCGGACTTCGTCGATCAGTACGTCGGTTTTCAGCTCGAAGGTCGCCAGCAGCGCATCGGTTTCGTGGTTACGCACTTCGCCTTTGAACGGGTAAACGTCGATAACGTCGCCCATATTCAGGTCGTTGACGTCAACTTCAATCGGCAGTGCGCCCGCATCTTCCATAGTGTTAAAGAAGATTGGTGCAATTTTCCCGCCAAGGCACAGGCCGCCGCCGCGCTTGTTCGGCACGTTCGGGATATCGTCGCCCATAAACCACAGCACCGAGTTGGTGGCGGATTTACGCGAAGAGCCGGTACCGACAACGTCGCCAACGTAGGCCAGCGGGAAACCTTTTTTCTGCAGCGCTTCAATTTGCTTGATCGGGCCAACCGAACCCGGCTGATCCGGATCGATGCCTTCACGGGCGTTTTTCAGCATCGCCAGCGCGTGCAGGGGGATATCCGGGCGAGACCACGCGTCCGGCGCCGGGGAAAGGTCATCGGTGTTCGTTTCACCGGTAACTTTGAAAACGGTCACGGTGATTTTTTCCGCCAGCTGCGGGCGGCTCAGGAACCACTCGGCGTCAGCCCAGGACTGCATCACCTGCTTAGCGTATTCGTTACCTGCTTTCGCTTTCTCTTCTACATCGTAGAAGTTATCAAACATCAGCAGCGTATGGGACAGCGCTTTCGCGGCAATCGGAGCCAGTTTAGCATCGTCCAGCGCGTCAATCAGCGGATGAATGTTGTAACCGCCCTGCATGGTGCCCAGCAGTTCAACGGCTTTTTCAGGGGTAACCAGTGGGGAGGTCGCTTCACCTTTGGTGATGGCGGCAAGGAATCCGGCTTTAACGTAGGCGGCTTCATCGACGCCCGGCGGTACGCGGTTAATTAACAGGTCTAACAGGAATTCTTCTTCACCCGCAGGCGGGTTTTTCAGCAGTTCTACCAGCGCGGCCATTTGGGTTGCATCTAAGGGTTTGGCAACAATCCCAACGGCTGCACGCTCAGCTACGTGCTTACGGTATTCTTCTAGCACGACGGTTCTCCTCGCTCTCATTGTAAAATGCGGTAGGCGATTCTCTTCACGCTCCTGTGAGACAGCAGTTTGTAGGGTAAATGCCCGATACCGCGTCGGCAGCATAGCAGGATTTTAGGGAGGTGTTAATCTGTTTACAAAAAAGCAACATTAAAAATTAGCTGAATCGTTAAGGGCAGGATTTTACAGGCTTCCCTCTCATTTCCCGGTATATAAATTTAATTCTGTGCAAGTTAGCTGACCAAAAACCCAACAAACATCAAAAATCAAAAATAGAGCGGCTTATACTCCGGCAGGAGCGCTATTTTCGGCGATACTCAGTGGAGACAGGCCAAATTTTTGTGCCGGGAGCTAACATGATACGACCTTTTAAACCCCACGTGATTGCATTGATTTGTAGTGCAGGGATTTTAGCCGCCTCTGGCACCCTGTATGTCAAAAGTCGCGCACCACAAACGATTACCGAAGCGCCTGCAACGACTCAGCCCGCTCCTGCTGCCACCCCGGCCACACCTCAGCCGCCGGCGCCAACGGCCACTCCGCCAGTAACCACCGCCTATACTCAGGCGCAGATTGATCAGTGGGTGGCCCCTGTCGCCCTCTACCCTGACAATCTGCTGTCACAGGTGCTGATGGCATCGACCTATCCCAGCAACGTGATGCAGGCCGTACAGTGGTCCCAGGATAATCCCTCTATGCAGGGCGACGCCGCGGTACAGGCAGTGGCCAGCCAACCCTGGGATCCGAGCGTAAAATCGCTTGTTGCTTTCCCGGCACTGCTGGCATTGATGGGCGAAAACCCGCCGTGGGTCGAGAACCTCGGCAATGCGTTTTTAGCCCAGCCGCATGATGTGATGGATTCGGTGCAGCGGTTACGTAATATCGCGCAGCAGACAGGGACCCTGAAATCCTCGCCGCAGCAAAAAGTCACCACCACCGCCGTACCGGCCCCTGCGGCAACCGCCACGTCGACATCGACGACCGCCACAAGCACCAGCGCTGCACCAGCGCCGACTCAGGTCATTAAAATCGAATCCACCGACCCCAACGTGGTGTATGTCCCTACCTATAACCCCTCAACGGTATACGGAACCTGGCCCAACACCGCCTATCCGCCGGTCTATTTGCCGCCGCCTCCAGGGGAGCAGTTTACCAACAGTTTTGTGAATGGCCTCGGCTATAGCCTTGGCGTCGCCACGACCTGGGCGCTGTTCAGCAGTATCGACTGGGATGACGATGACGACTACCACGGTCATGGCTATGACCACGGCGGTTATTCGCATAATGGCGATAACATCAATATTAATGTCAATAATTTCAACCGCATCACCGGCGAACATCTGACGGGCGACCGGACTAACTGGCAGCATAACCCGGCATATCGCGGCAATATTCCTTATCCGAACAACACTGTCGCCCAGCGCTTCCATCAGACTAATGTGGCCGGCGGATTGAGTGCCACCCAGCACGTGGCGGGCGATCGTGATGCCCAGCGTCAGGCGGCAAAAACGCAGCTCCAGCAGCATAACGGGACCGTTGCTAATGGACGCATCGCCAACAATACGTCGCGTGATGCCCAGCGCAAATCCGCCGCAACACAGCTCAACAAGGTGACACAGCGTAACAACTATCGCGGCTACGATAAGACGCAAACGGCGGCGATCAAAAACCGCCAGAGTAGCGGTCAGCAGCAACAGCGCCGGGAAGCCGCCAAAACCCAGCTTCAGCATCCTACTGAGCACCAGCAACAGCGCCGTGCGCAAGTCAAATCAGCCACACCGGAGCAACGTCAGCAAAAGGCAAGCCACCTGCGGTCCAACGCGTTAAGCGGCAACGAGAGCCGGTCGCCATCCTGGCAATCACAGCATGCTCGCGGGCAGCAAAGCCGCATCGCCTCGAACCAGAACCGGCCACAACGCAGCGCCGTTCGGGAGAATCGGGCTGAACATCATGAACGTCGTCGCTGAGGATATGCAGATGAAAAAACAGTTAAAGATGGCTCTGCTGGCGCTGGTATTTTCACCCATGATGGCCGCGGCCCAGCAGCAATTTTCCACCCCGGAGCTGGCGGCGAACGCCCTGGCTCAGGCAATCAATGACAATAACCCTGCGGCCTTCAGTGAACTGCTCGGCGATAACTGGCAGCAGTTTTTACCACCGGATGGCATCGATCCTGATGCGGTGGCCCGCTTTCAGCGCGACTGGAAGATAAGTCACCAGATCGTTCAGCAAAGCGATACCGCCTGGTTGGATGTTGGCCGTGAAGCGTGGCGTTTGCCGATTCCAATAGTGAAAAACAACGAAGGCTGGCATTTCGACATCGCCGCCGCGCAGGATGAAATACTCACCCGGGCCATTGGCCGTAACGAACTGTCGGCTATCCAGGCGATGCATGCCTACGTCGACGCCCAGCAGGATTACTACCAGCTAAACCACCGTTGGGCGCAGAAGATTATCAGCAGCGATGGCAAAAAAGATGGCCTGTACTGGCCTGCTGCTCCGGGAGAAGCCCCCAGCCCGTTAGGCCCGGCCTTTAGCCCCGTCGAGCCAGGTGAAGGCTATCACGGTTATCATTTTCGTATTATTCACGGCAGCGACGATCAGGCCGCGGCCCTGCTGGCCTGGCCCGTCGAGTGGGGGGAAACGGGTGTGATGAGCTTTATGATTGATCAGGACGATCGCGTATATCAGGCCAATCTTGGGGAGGAAACGGCAACCTTAGCCCAGGCCATCACCCGTTTTGCGCCGGATGCCAAATGGCAGGCTATCACGCAATAAAAAATGCCCGGCGCAGTCATCTGCCGCCGGGCATCCTGAGAGTCTGAGCGCGGTTTAGCCCTGATGCGGCATCAGCTGCGGATAGCCGTTGAATGCCGGCTTCGCGCTGCTCAATGCAGCTTCATCCTGATGAATGCTGCCAGAGTTCGCCGCCCATACCCCTTCTGAGGTTTTGCTGATCAGCTGATGCTGTACATTCAGGTTCTGCCCCATCGCGGCAATATGGTTGCTTTCGGTCCCGCCGCTGTTGGCAGCCCAGGGAATGGAAAGGTCAGCAGCACTGACGATACCCGAAGCCAGCGTTGCCGCCAGCAGAGTCGTTGTTAAAAAGAGTTTCATAACCCACCTCGCTTATAATTAACTGCCTATAAGTTTAGTGGGTAACTAATTTCAAAGTGTTGATAAGATATGGCAGGTTATTAACGCAGACACAGATCTAAACATCAGGCATAAAAAAAGCGGCTCACAGAGCCGCTTATGCTTTTTGCCGGAAAGAAAAAGTTACTTTTTCTTCGCTTTCGCGTTCGGCAGGTCGGTGATGCTACCTTCGAAGACTTCTGCCGCCAGGCCAACGGACTCGTGCAGAGTCGGGTGCGCGTGGATGGTCAGAGCGATGTCTTCTGCGTCACAGCCCATTTCGATAGCCAGACCGATCTCACCCAGCAGCTCGCCGCCGTTGGTGCCGACAATCGCGCCGCCGATAACACGGTGGGTCTCTTTGTCGAAGATCAGTTTGGTCATACCGTCTGCACAATCGGAAGCGATCGCACGGCCGGATGCTGCCCACGGGAAGGTGGCAGTTTCGTAGCTGATGCCTTTCTCTTTCGCTTCTTTCTCGGTCAGACCAACCCAGGCAACTTCCGGTTCGGTATAGGCGATTGACGGGATCACTTTCGGGTCGAAGTAGTGCTTCAGGCCAGAAATAACTTCTGCGGCAACGTGACCTTCGTGAACACCTTTGTGCGCCAGCATCGGCTGACCCACGATATCGCCGATAGCGAAGATGTGCGGTACGTTGGTACGCAGCTGCTTATCAACGCGGATGAAGCCGCGTTCGTCAACTTCAACGCCGGCTTTGCCCGCATCGAGGTTTTTACCGTTCGGTACGCGGCCGATAGCCACCAGCACGGCGTCGTAACGCTGCGCTTCAGCCGGGGCTTTTTTGCCTTCCATGGAAACGTAGATACCGTCTTCTTTTGCTTCAACGGCGGTCACTTTGGTTTCCAGCATCAGGTTGAACTTCTTGCTGATGCGTTTAGTGAAGACTTTCACCACGTCTTTATCGGCGGCCGGGATAACCTGGTCAAACATTTCAACCACGTCAATCTCTGAACCCAGCGCATGGTAAACGGTCCCCATTTCCAGACCGATGATACCGCCACCCATAACCAGCAGGCGCTTAGGTACGGATTTCAGTTCGAGGGCGTCGGTGGAGTCCCACACGCGCGGATCTTCATGCGGAATGAACGGCAGTTCGATCGGACGGGAACCCGCCGCGATGATTGCGTTGTCGAAGTTGATCACGGTTTTGCCGTTTTCACCTTCAACTTCCAGGGTGTTAGCCCCGGTAAATTTACCCAGACCGTTTACCACCTTCACTTTACGGCCTTTGGCCATACCGGCCAGACCGCCGGTCAGTTGGGTGATAACTTTCTCTTTCCAGGTACGAATTTTGTCGATATCGGTTTTCGGCTCACCGAAAACAATACCGTGATCGGCCAGCGCTTTCGCTTCTTCGATAACTTTAGCAACGTGCAGCAGTGCTTTAGAAGGGATACAGCCGACGTTCAGACAAACACCGCCCAGGGTGCTGTAACGTTCGACGATGACGGTTTCCAGACCTAAGTCAGCGCAACGGAAGGCAGCAGAATAACCTGCGGGACCAGCCCCAAGTACCACGACCTGAGTTTTGATTTCAGTACTCATCATGACCTCTGTAGTTAGTATCCGGCGGTCATACCCGTCGTCTTTCAGGCCGCAACTGCGTTAGCTTCACGCCTTCACCCCAGCCACTTACTTGAGTAAGCTCCTGGGGATTCTGGCGCTTGCTGCCTTGCTGCATCCAGAAATCCATAGGGTATGTATATTAATACCCTTATATCCACCGGGACGTTCTATCCGCCTGCATTTTACAAAATTGTTAACAATTTTGAAACAACAAACGGCAAACGATTTTGTCCTTTATTGCTGATAACCCCAAAACGCACGCGAGATTACCAGAAAAAAGCCGGCCGTCAGGCCGGCTTTTCGCTTACATCACCAGGCGGCGAATATCGCTCAGAGTGTTGTTGATGATGGTAATAAAGCGAGCACCATCAGCACCGTCGATTACGCGGTGGTCGAAGGAGAGAGAGATCGGCATCATCAGACGCGGAACGAACTCTTTACCATTCCATACCGGTTCCATCGCGGATTTGGACACACCGAGGATAGCCACTTCCGGCGCGTTAACAATCGGCGCGAAGTGGGTGGTACCCAGGCCGCCGATGCTCGAGATGGTAAAGCAACCGCCCTGCATTTCGCCAGCAGTCAGCTTACCGTCACGCGCTTTCTTAGAGATCACCGTCAGTTCACGGGACAGCTCGGTAATGCTCTTCTTGTTCACGTCCTTGAAGACCGGAACAACCAGACCATTAGGCGTATCAACCGCCACACCGATGTTGATGTACTTTTTCAGCGTCAGACGCTGCGCATCTTCGGACAGGGAGCTGTTGAAGCGAGGCATCTGCTCAAGCGCAGCGGCAACCGCTTTCATGATGAAGACCACCGGGGTGAATTTCACGTCCAGCTTACGCTTCTCAGCTTCCGCGTTCTGCTGCTTACGGAACGCTTCCAGGTCAGTGATGTCGGTTTTGTCGAAGTGCGTAACGTGCGGGATCATCACCCAGTTACGGCTCAGGTTAGCACCAGAGATTTTCTGGATGCGGCCCAGCTCAACTTCTTCAACTTCACCAAACTTGCTGAAGTCCACTTTCGGCCACGGCAGCATGCCCGGGATACCACCGCCGGCAGCGGCAGCAGGCGCAGACTCAGCGCGCTTAACGGCATCTTTCACGTAGGCCTGAACGTCTTCGCGCAGGATGCGGCCTTTACGACCGGAGCCTTTCACTTTCGCCAGGTTCACGCCAAATTCGCGCGCCAGGCGGCGGATCAGCGGAGTCGCATGGACGTAAGCATCGTTCTCAGCGAACTCGGATTTGCCTTCAGCTTTCGCTGCAGGAGCCGCCGCTTTCGCAGCCGGAGCCGGTGCAGCCGCTGCAGGTGCCGGAGCAGCTGCCGCCGGAGCCGCGCCTTCAACTTCGAAGACCATAATCAGCGAGCCGGTAGAGACTTTGTCGCCGGTGCTGATTTTGATCTCTTTCACGGTACCCGCGAACGGAGCCGGAACTTCCATAGAGGCTTTGTCACCCTCTACGGTGATCAGTGACTGTTCAGCGGCAACTTTGTCGCCCACTTTTACCATCACTTCGGTCACTTCAACTTCGTCACCGCCGATATCCGGTACGTTAACGTCTTTCGCGCCAGCCGGAGCCGCTGCCGCCGGAGCGGCCGCCTGTGCCGGTGCCGGTGCCGCTGGTGCAGCACCCGCCACTTCGAAGACCATGATCAGCGAGCCGGTGGAGACTTTGTCGCCAGCGCTGATTTTGATCTCTTTCACGGTACCCGCGAACGGTGCCGGGACTTCCATTGACGCTTTGTCGCCTTCAACGGTAATCAGAGACTGTTCAGCCGTAACGGTGTCGCCCACTTTGACCATGATCTCGGTGACTTCTACTTCGTCGCCGCCGATGTCAGGCACGTGTACGTCTTTCGCCGCGGCCGCAGCCGGTGCAGCGGCCGGAGCTGGCGCTGCTGCTTTCTCTTCCTGCGCAGGTGCAGCGGCTGCTGCACCATCGGCGGAATCGAAAATCATGATAAGTTTACCGGTCTCGGTTTTGTCGCCAACGGAGACTTTAATCTCTTTAACGACGCCAGCCTGCGGAGACGGGACTTCCATAGAGGCTTTGTCACCCTCTACGGTGATCAGCGACTGTTCAGCTTCAACTTTGTCGCCAACTTTGACCAGGATTTCGGTGATTTCAACTTCATCTGCCCCGATATCCGGTACGTTGATTTCGATAGCCATTATTCTCTTACCTCTTACGCCAGACGCGGGTTAACTTTATCTGCATCGATGTTAAATTTGGCGATTGCTTCTGCCACAACTTTCTTATCGATTTCACCACGTTTAGCCAGTTCGCCCAGCGCCGCAACAACCACGTAGGAAGCATCTACTTCGAAGTGGTGACGCAGGTTTTCACGGCTGTCAGAGCGACCAAAGCCGTCGGTACCCAGTACGCGGTAATCATCAGCCGGTACATAGGTACGAACCTGCTCGGCGAACAGTTTCATATAGTCAGTAGACGCTACGGCCGGTGCGTCGTTCATCACCTGAGCGATGTACGGTACACGCGGGGTTTCCAGCGGGTGCAGCATGTTCCAACGCTCACAGTCCTGGCCATCGCGCGCCAGCTCGGTGAAGGAAGTTACGCTGTAGACGTCAGAACCTACGCCGTAGTCTTTCGCCAGAATCTCTGCTGCTTCACGCACGTGACGCAGGATAGAACCGGAGCCCAGCAGCTGAACTTTACCTTTGCTACCTTCGAGGGTGTCGAGTTTGTAGATACCTTTACGGATACCTTCCTCAGCACCTTCCGGCATTGCCGGCATGTGGTAGTTTTCGTTCAGCGTGGTGATGTAGTAGTAAACGTTCTCTTGTTTCTCACCGTACATACGCTCCAGGCCATCGTGCATGATGACGGCAACTTCGTACGCGTAAGACGGATCGTAAGAGATACAGTTCGGGATAGTCAGAGACTGAATATGGCTGTGGCCATCTTCGTGCTGCAGACCTTCGCCGTTCAGCGTCGTACGACCGGAAGTACCACCGACCAGGAAACCGCGAGCCTGCTGATCGCCTGCCTGCCAGCACAGGTCACCGATACGCTGGAACCCGAACATGGAGTAGTAGATGTAGAACGGGATCATCGGCAGGTTGTTGGTGCTGTAAGAGGTCGCAGCAGCCAGCCAGGATGCGCCAGCACCCAGTTCGTTGATACCTTCCTGCAGGATCTGACCTTTCTCGTCTTCTTTATAGTAAGCAACCTGCTCACGGTCCTGCGGGGTGTACTGCTGGCCGTTCGGGCTGTAGATACCAATCTGACGGAACAGACCTTCCATACCAAAGGTACGCGCTTCATCGGCGATGATCGGCACCAGGCGGTCTTTAATGGACTTGTTCTTCAGCATCACGTTCAGGGCACGAACGAAGGCGATGGTGGTAGAAATCTCTTTGTTCTGCTCTTCCAGCAGCGGACCGAAATCTCCCAGGGTCGGCAGCTCCAGCTTCTCATCGAAGTTAGGCTGACGGGTCGGCAGGTAACCGTGGAGTTTCTCACGCTGGGCGTGCAGATAGGTATGCTCTTCGGAACCTTCAGGGAAGGTCACGTACGGCAGTTTTTCGATATCAGCATCGGCAACCGGCACGTTGAAACGATCGCGGACGTAGCGTACGCCGTCCATGTTCATTTTCTTAACCTGGTGAGCGATGTTTTTACCTTCAGCGGTATCACCCATGCCGTAACCTTTGATGGTATGGGCCAGGATAACGGTCGCTTTGCCGGTGGTTTCCTGCGCTTTTTTCAGCGCAGCGAAGACTTTCTTCGGATCGTGACCACCGCGGTTCAGGGCCCAGATCTGCTCGTCAGTCCAGTCGGCAACCAGCGCTGCGGTTTCCGGATATTTACCGAAGAAGTGCTCGCGTACGTAGGCACCGTCTTTGGATTTGAAGGTCTGGTAGTCGCCATCAACGGTTTCGTTCATCAGCTGAATCAGCTTACCGCTGGTGTCTTTACGCAGCAGCTCATCCCAGCGGCCGCCCCAGATAACCTTGATAACGTTCCAACCAGCACCGGCAAAGATGCCTTCCAGTTCGTTAATGATTTTGCCGTTACCGGTGACCGGGCCGTCCAGACGCTGCAGGTTGCAGTTGATGACGAAGACCAGGTTATCCAGTTTTTCACGGGTCGCGATGGTGATAGCGCCTTTAGATTCCGGCTCATCCATCTCGCCGTCGCCCAGGAAGGCGTAAACGGTTTGTTTTGAAGTATCTTTCAGACCACGGTGTTCCAGATATTTCAGGAATTTAGCCTGGTAGATTGCACCGATTGGGCCCAGACCCATGGATACGGTCGGGAACTGCCAGAAGGTCGGCATCAGTTTCGGGTGCGGATAGGAAGAGAGGCCTTTGCCATGTACTTCCTGACGGAAGTTGTTCATCTGCTCTTCAGTCAGACGACCTTCCAGGAACGCACGTGCGTAGACGCCCGGAGAGATGTGGCCCTGGAAGTAAACCAGGTCGCCGCCATCCTGCTCGTTGCGCGCACGGAAGAAGTGGTTAAAGCACACTTCATAGAAGGTTGCGGAGGACTGGAAGGAAGCCATGTGGCCGCCCAGCTCAAGATCCTTTTTCGATGCGCGCAGAACGGTCATGATGGCGTTCCAGCGAATCGCAGAACGAATTCGACGTTCCAGATCGAGATTCCCCGGGTATTCCGGTTCATCTTCAACGGCAATAGTGTTGACGTAACTGCCAGTAGATGTGCCAGCAGCAACCTTCACCCCGCCTTTGCGGGCTTCAGAAAGGAGTTGGTCAATCAGATACTGAGCGCGCTCAACACCTTCTTCACGGATGACCGATTCGATCGCCTGTAGCCAGTCGCGAGTTTCGATCGGATCCACGTCATTTGGTAAACGTTCTGACATGGGGGGTATTCCTTATCTATCTAATCGTTGATTAATCTGGAACCTGTCCCATTGCACTCTTTGCCCGTCATACTTCGGCTTGTCTCATTGTTGGCTTCTCGTCCTCACTCCGGTCACATAGTTAGCTATGCTCCCGGAGATTCCGACGCTTGCCACCGCGATACAAGCCGAATTATTTAGGGCAACTGAAACTAAAAGCGCAATAAGACAGGTTCTGCGTTTAGTTGCCGCGCTCTAAAAAATGGCGCTTAAGAACCGGAGTTCTCATCTTTCCGTTGCTGTAAACGACGCAGTGAGCGTTCTCGACGACTCTCCTCACGGCTACGATCCAGCAAAATTTCTTCAATGAACGCCAGGTGTCGGTGCGACGCTTCACGCGCCTGCTCCGGCTCCCCGGCGATTATCGCCTCGAAAATACGAGTGCGATGATTGCTGACCTGCGGGAGCATTTCCCGGCGGGCGTACAACAATTCAAAGTTCTGACGAACGTTTTGCGCCAGCATCGGCTCCATGCAGCGTAGCAGATGCAGCAGCACAACATTATGCGCTGCTTCGGTGACGGCAATTTGATACTGGACGACGGCATCGGATTCGGCATCCAGATCGCCGGACTGCTGAGCCCGTTCAATAGCCTGATGCAGCTCGCGAATACGTTCGCGGTCAGCATCATTGCTGCGCAGCGCCGCGTAATAAGCCGCGATGCCTTCAAGCGCGTGACGGGTTTCCAGCAGATCGAATTGGGATTCAGGGTGATCGGACAGGAGCTCTACCAGCGGGTCGCTGAAGCTCTGCCACAGGCTGCTTTGTACAAAAGTTCCACCGCCCTGGCGACGAAGCAACAGGCCCTTGGCTTCGAGGCGTTGAATCGCCTCACGCAGCGAGGGACGGGAAACGTCGAACTGTTTAGCCAGTTCGCGTTCAGGCGGGAGTTTTTCACCGGGGCGCAACGTCCCCTCAAGGATTAAAAACTCTAGCTGCTGCTCAATCACATCAGATAGTTTTGGTTGGCGGATTTTGCTGTAGGCCATATTCCCTGTCTCTGCCATTAGCCCGTAGTCAATTGGTCTTACCAATTCGCAGTTCGTAGCGGTAAAGTAACAAAGTATTCACCTTCTGTCCATACAGGTTTTGATTGAAATCAGTAAACCCGGCACATTTTAACAACCTTACAGAAATAACATTTCAGAATTGTAACTTCTCACAAATGATGTCTTTACCCCGTTGGAGGTAGCGTTAACTTTTATGAAACGTAAAACAGGCTACCTGAACCGATTCAATAGGCCAAAATTCGTCTTTATATTCATTTTTATTGCGTAGTTAGTCATTAAGGGTTAAAAGCGCCCATCGTAGCCCTATTTACAAATGGTTTCTTTTTGTTCGCTTCGTCATCACCCCTTCATAAAGCAGGTGCATTCGCCCGCGCTTATCACTATTCTCCATGATACAAAAGGCCTTTTAGTGATTTTATATTCCGCCTTGCGTAAAGAAATTAATACAGAAACGGAATTTCATAATTACACAACACAATAATGTCGACGCAGAATCACGCATAACAGGGCTGGTCATCAACTCTCAGCAATAGGGATAGCTATGCTATCTGGCAGGGACTGACAATAAAGCAACAGCCTGAAGGATGAAGCGTAAACGCAAAATAACCACACACGAGGTTTCATGATGGAAGGTCAACAGCAAGGCGATCGGCTAAAGCGCGGCCTGAAAAACCGCCATATACAGCTTATTGCTCTGGGCGGTGCTATCGGTACCGGCCTGTTTCTGGGCAGCGCGTCCGTTATCCAGTCAGCAGGTCCCGGTATTATCCTTGGCTATGCCATCGCCGGTTTTATTGCTTTTCTGATTATGCGCCAGCTTGGTGAGATGGTCGTGGAAGAGCCGGTGGCAGGTTCATTCAGCCATTTCGCCTATAAGTACTGGGGCGGTTTTGCCGGCTTTGCCTCCGGCTGGAACTACTGGGTGCTGTACGTTCTGGTCGCCATGGCGGAACTTACCGCGGTCGGAAAATACGTCCAGTTCTGGTGGCCCGAGATCCCGACCTGGGTTTCTGCAGCTATCTTCTTCGTTGCCATTAACGCCATCAACCTCACCAACGTGAAGGTCTTCGGCGAGATGGAGTTCTGGTTTGCCATTATTAAAGTCGTTGCCGTTGTGGCGATGATTCTGTTCGGCGGCTGGCTGCTGTTCAGCGGCAACGGCGGCCCACAGGCAACCGTTCGTAACCTGTGGGATCAGGGCGGCTTCCTGCCGCACGGCTTCACCGGGCTGGTGATGATGATGGCCATCATCATGTTCTCGTTTGGCGGCCTGGAGCTGGTAGGGATCACCGCGGCGGAAGCGGATAACCCGGAGCAGAGCATTCCCAAAGCCACCAATCAGGTTATCTACCGTATTCTGATCTTCTACGTGGGCTCGCTGGCGGTACTGCTCTCTCTGCTGCCGTGGACCCGCGTGACCGCAGACACCAGTCCGTTTGTGTTGATCTTCCACGAGCTGGGGGATACCTTCGTTGCCAACGCGCTGAACGTGGTGGTACTGACCGCCGCGCTGTCGGTCTATAACAGCTGCGTCTACTGCAACAGCCGGATGCTGTTTGGCCTTGCCCAGCAGGGCAACGCGCCGAAAGCGCTGATGAACGTCGACAAGCGCGGCGTTCCGGTGAATACCATCCTGGTTTCCGCCGTGGTGACCGCGCTGTGCGTGCTGATTAACTACCTCGCCCCTGAATCAGCATTTGGTCTGCTGATGGCGCTGGTTGTCTCTGCTCTGGTGATTAACTGGGCGATGATCAGCCTGGCGCACATTAAGTTCCGCCGGGCGAAACAGCAGCAGGGTGCGGTTTCCCGCTTCCCGGCCCTGTTCTACCCGGTCGGTAACTGGATCTGCCTGCTGTTCATGGCCGCAGTACTGGTCATCATGCTGATCACTCCGGGCATGGCCATTTCCGTCTACCTGATCCCGGTGTGGATTGCCGTTCTCGGCGTCGGCTACCTGCTCAAACAAAGAAACGCCAGCGCCGTAAAAGCACATTAATACATCTCCAAACTCTGTGCCCGCTGCATCTTTGCGGGCACAGAGCACTGTTACCCACCTCACACTTCCCCTGCATCAGTCGTTTTGTCCATATCGTTAACCTGATACTGCAACGCATTTAACAACATATCAGCAAATAATCCTTCCATACCGCAACGGGGAGGATCTCCAGATGGCAGACAATAAGCTTTCAGTTAAAGAAAAGATTGGCTATGGGATGGGCGATGCCGGATGTAACATCATTTTCGGCGCCATCATGCTGTTTGTTAACTATTTTTATACCGATATATTCGGCCTTGCTCCGGCGCTGGTCGGCGTATTGCTGCTCTCGGTACGCGTTATTGACGCCGTGACCGACCCCATCATGGGCGCGATGGCCGACCGCACCCGCAGCAAATATGGCCGCTTTCGCCCGTGGCTGCTGTGGATAGCCTTCCCCTACGCCCTGTTTAGCGTCCTGATGTTCACCACGCCCGAGTGGACGTATAACAGCAAGGTTATCTATGCCTTCGTCACCTACTTCCTGCTCTCGCTGACCTATACCGCCATCAATATTCCCTACTGCTCGCTGGGCAGCGTCATTACTAATGACCCCAGGGAGCGCGTTGCCTGCCAGTCCTACCGCTTTGTGATGGTCGGGATTGCCACGCTGCTGCTGTCGTTAACGCTCCTGCCGATGGCGGACTGGTTCGGCGGCGCCGATAAAGCCAAAGGCTACCAGATGGCGATGACCGTGCTGGCGCTTATCGGCATGTGCATGTTTTTATTCTGTTTCGCCACGGTACGTGAGCGCGTACGTCCGGCGGTGCAAACCAATGACGAACTGAAGAAGGATTTTAAAGACGTCTGGAAAAATGACCAGTGGGTGCGCATTCTGCTGCTGACGCTGTGCAACGTCTGTCCGGGCTTTATCCGTATGGCCGCCACCATGTATTACGTAACCTGGGTGATGCAGCAAAGCACCCACTTCGCGACCCTGTTTATCAGCCTCGGCGTCGTTGGGATGATGATCGGCAGTATGCTCGCCAAGGTGCTGACCGACCGCTGGTGCAAGCTGCAGGTATTTTTCTGGACCAACATCGTGCTGGCTATCTTCTCCTGCGCCTTCTACTTCTTCGACCCGCACGCCACCACGATGATTATGGTGCTCTACTTCCTGCTTAACATCCTCCATCAGATCCCATCGCCGCTGCACTGGTCGTTGATGGCCGACGTTGATGACTACGGCGAGTGGAAAACCGGCAAACGCATCACCGGCATTAGCTTCTCCGGCAACCTCTTCTTCCTGAAGCTTGGGCTGGCGGTAGCCGGGGCGATGGTCGGCTTCCTGCTCTCCTGGTACGGCTATGATTCCGGGGCCAAAGAGCAAAGCGCCTCCGCCGTAAACGGCATTGTTCTGCTGTTCAGCATTATTCCGGGCATCGGCTATCTGCTGACCGCAGGGGTGGTGAGGATGCTAAAAGTTAATCGCGAGTTTATGAGCCAAATCCAGGCCGACCTCGAGAAGCGCCGCGTCAACTACGGCGAGCTGAACGACCTTCAGGACCTGAAAACCAGCGAACAGATAAGGAAAGCCTGATGAACAACTGGCCGAATCCGTTTATTGAACAGCGCGCGGACCCGTTTATTCTGCGCCATCGCCAGCACTACTATTTTATTGCTTCGGTCCCGGAGTATGACCGGCTGGAGATCCGCCGCGCCGCCACGCTGGAGGGCCTGCGCGAGGCACCGCCGGTAGTCGTCTGGCGCAAGCCGGAAAGCGGCCCGATGAGCCAGCTGATTTGGGCGCCGGAACTGCATGAAATTGACGGAAAATGGTACATCTACTTCGCGGCGACCCATACCCACGATCTCGACGCGCTGGGCATGTTCCAGCACCGCATGTTCGTGCTTGAATGCGATGACGGCGATCCGCTAACCGGCAGATGGAGAGAAAAAGGCCGGGTGAAAACGCCCTTTGATACCTTTGCGCTGGATGCCACCACCTTCCGTCATCAGGGAAAGCAGTGGTATCTCTGGGCGCAAAAGGCCCCGCATATCGACGGCAACTCGAATCTGTATCTGGCAGAGCTGGAAAACCCATGGACGCTGAAAGGCGATCCCGTGATGCTGAGTAAGCCGGAGTTTGACTGGGAGTGCCGTGGTTTTCTGGTGAACGAGGGCCCGGCAGCGCTGTTTCATGAGGACAAACTGTTCGTGAGCTATTCCGCCAGCGCCACGGATGAGAACTACTGCATGGGGCTGCTGTGGATCGACCGCCAGGCCGACCCGCTGCGGCCGGAGAACTGGCATAAATCGCCGCAGCCGGTGTTTTGCACCAGCGATGCGAACCGCCAGTATGGTCCCGGGCACAACGCCTTTACGCAAACGGAGGAAGGAGAAGACGTGCTGGTATATCACGCGCGAAACTACACCGAAATTGAAGGCGACCCGCTGTACGACCCTAACCGCCATACGCGGCTGAAGCGGATCGTCTGGCAAGAAAACGGGATGCCTGATTTTGGCATCCCGCCTGCGGATACAGACTAAGCGTCGCGCCCGCCGCCGGGCGGGCGCTTAAATCAGCGTGCCGTAAATCGTCAGCAGGGCCATAATCACCACCACCACCAGCGACGTTTTCTTGGCCATTGAGACGGCGGCCTTTGGCGTCTCGACCTTGTCGACATGCGGTTCACGGGCAAGCGAGAACTGCGCCAGGCGCGTTAGCACCTGATACTGCGACGAATGGCGATCGCCCAGCGAGGCGAACCACGCGGGTAGCGCCTTCTCCCCGTGACCAACCAGCGCGTAAACCACACCAACTAGCCGCACCGGCACCCAGTCCACAACGTGCAAAATGCCGTCAATTCCTGACTGTAGACGGTGGTGCGGCGTTTGATAGCGGGCCAGCCACGACTGCCATGCGCGCAGAACGCTATAGCCAATCAGCGTGATCGGGCCCCACGGCCCGCCGACCACAAACCAGAACAGCGGCGCAAGGTAGTAGCGGTAGTTGATCCACAGCAGGGCATTCTGCAGTTCGCTGAGGTATTCGCGATTGTCGCAGCCCGGCGGAACGCCGTGGATAAGCGTCAGCTCGCTGGCCATCGCGTCGCAGGCATGCTTATCGTTGCGGGAAGCGGCCTTCAGGTAGGCGTGATAGTGCAGACGGACTTTGCCGGCGCCAATGCACAGCAGGCCAAGCAGGATCCAGAACACCAGCAGCGGGACGTTAAACAGCACGCCCTGCAGCAGGCGCTGAATAATGTATACCGCGACCATCGCCACCGCCGCCATCAGCAGCGTGCCGAAAAGCGAGAAGCGCTTCACGCGACGGAACAGGACCTCGAGGCGATGATCAAGCTGCCAGTGCTCACCCAGCTTAAACAGGCGTTCGGCGATGAGAACCAGCAGCGTAGAAAACAACGTCATGGCATCTCCTTATCTGACGAGGCGGTCAGCAGACCGCGAAATTTTGCCCAGTCAAACGCCGGGCCGGGATCCGTTTTACGCACCGGCGCGATATCGCTATGGCCGGTCATGTTTTCAGCGATGGCCGGATACAGCGCGGTCAGCAGCCGCGTAACCTCGGCCAGCTGCTGATACTGCGCGTCGGTATAAGCCAGCGTATCCGTACCTTCCAGCTCAATACCAATAGAGAAGTCGTTGCAGCGCTCGCGCCCCTGATAGCAGGATACGCCGGCATGCCACGCGCGCATATCGAAAGGCACATATTGCACGATTTCACCATCGCGGCGAATCAGACAATGCGCCGAAACCCGCAGCTGAGCGATCCCGGCAAAATAGGGATGCGCGTTGGGATCGAGCGTACCGCTGAACAGAGCATCAATCCACGGACCGCCAAATTCACCCGGCGGCAGGCTAATATTATGCACCACCAGCAGAGAGGGGGTTTCATCGTCCGGGCGGCAATCATGGTGCGGCGAAGGTACCCGACGCACGCCCACCAGCCATCCTCCGTTCAACTGCATTGCGGAGTCTCCTTTCACTAACGCATGCTCCCGGGCCGCACATGGCCCGGGGATGCCGATTATCATACACAAATTCGTTCGGAACCGATCGCCGCAGCCGGCGGGCGGAAAATGCGCCATCCGCCAATTCAACCTGCCCGCCCTTTAGCAAAGGAGCAGGTGCCGCGCCTCAACCTCTACAGCGCTGGCACGCCAACGCTGCAATAGCCTGAAGGATGAAGAGTATATGGTGTAGAAACGTCGTTCAGGTTAGCATGTTTCCCACTTCTGAATCTTATCTATCTGGAGCTTTATCATGTCGCCTCGTCGCTACAACCCCGACCGCCGCCGTGACGCGCTGCTGGAACGTATTAACCTCGATATTACCGATGCTGTAGCCCAGTCCCTGCGCGAAGATTTAGGCGGCGAAGTTGACGCTAACAACGATATTAGCGCGCAATTATTGCCGGAAAGCGCACGCTCGCACGCGGTGGTCATTACGCGTGAAGACGGCGTGTTTTGCGGCAAGCGCTGGGTGGAAGAGGTCTTTATTCAGCTGGCCGGCGATGACGTCAGCGTCACCTGGCTGGTTGACGATGGCGACGCGGTCAAGGCGGATCAGCCGCTGTTTGAGCTGCAGGGCCCTTCCCGCCTGCTGCTGACCGGCGAGCGTACCGCGCTGAACTTCGTGCAGACCCTATCCGGGGTCGCCAGCGAGGTGCGCCGCTACGTGGATCTGCTGGCGGGCACCAAAACCCAGCTGCTCGATACCCGTAAAACCCTGCCCGGCCTGCGCACCGCGCTAAAATACGCCGTCCTGTGCGGGGGTGGCGCAAACCACCGCCTGGGGCTGTTCGATGCCTTCCTGATCAAAGAGAACCACATTATCGCCTCCGGCTCCGTGCGCCAGGCCGTCGAGAAGGCCTTCTGGCTGCATCCGGACGTGCCGGTAGAAGTTGAGGTTGAGTCCCTCGAAGAGCTGGATGAAGCCCTGAAGGCCGGGGCCGATATCATCATGCTCGATAACTTCACACCTGACCTGATGCGCGAAGCGGTGAAGCGCACCAGCGGCCAGGCCGCGCTGGAAGTCTCCGGCAACGTCACCTTCGAGACGATCCGTGAATTTGCCGAAACCGGCGTCGATTACATCTCCGTTGGCGCTCTGACCAAACACGTCCGCGCGCTCGACCTGTCGATGCGTTTTCGTTAACGCTCCGCCCCGGCACGGTTCGCCTGCCGGGGCGCACGCTTTGCGAGTGCGATCTCAGCGCTTTACCCTCACTCTGTAATAAGTAAAGAAAGCCCGGAAAGCCGCTTCCTGAGCGCTCATTTACCGCTCGTCATCCTCCCCGCAGACCGCCACAGTGCTCCCGACGCTAATAAGGAGCAAACGATGGACAAACAACGCGGCTTTACCCTTATCGAACTCATGGTGGTGATTGGCATTATCGCCATTCTCAGCGCCATCGGTATTCCCGCCTACCAGAACTATCTGCGCAAGGCGGCGCTGACCGATGTGCTGCAAACCTTTATTCCCTACCGCACGGCGGTGGAGCTCTGCGCCCTTGAGCACGGCGGCCTCGCAAGCTGCGACGGCGGCAGCAACGGCATTCCCGCGCCCGCCACCACGCGCTACGTTTCCGCCCTGACCGTGGCTCAAGGCGTCGTCACGCTTAGCGGGCAGGAGAGCCTCAACGGGCTACGCGTCACCATGACGCCGGGCTGGGATAGCGCAAATGGCATTACCGGCTGGCAAAGAGAGTGCGACATCGCCAGCGGCAGCGCGCTCAAGCAGGCGTGTGAAGACGTCTTCCGCTTTAACTGAGGCCAACGCGATGAAAGCCGAAAAATTGATCGCCCTCTGTCAGCGCTACCATGCCCTGGTGCTTAACAGCGATGAGCAAACCCTCTCCATCGCGGTCGTAGACTCTCCGCCGCCTGAGCTGATGGAAGCGCTGCGCTTTGCCACGCAAAAGCGGATCGATATCGAATGCTGGAGCCAGGAAAAAATGAATCAGCGCCAGCAGTCGTCCGCACAGCCCGGGCCATCTGCCGCCAGCGGCGAAGCACCGACCGGCATCATCGACCAGGTCAATCAGCTTCTGGAGCAGGCGCTGCGCCAGCGCGCATCTGATATCCACGTCGAGCCTGGCGAAAATAGCCTGCGCATACGCCTGCGGGTCGATGGGGTCCTCCATCCGCTTGCGCCGCTCGCCGCCGAACTGGCGCTACCGATAACGGCGCGGCTAAAGGTGCTCGGGAACCTTGATATTGCCGAACACCGCCTGCCGCAGGACGGTCAGTTTACTCAGACGCTCTCGGGACAATCGGTCTCATTTCGCATCGCCACCCTGCCCTGTCGCTATGGTGAGAAAATCGTTCTGCGCCTGCTGCATCAGGTGGAACAGGCGCTGGATCTGGAGGCGCTCGGCCTCTCCCCAGAGCAGCTTGCCGCCTTTGTCTCGGCGCTCAATCAGCCCCAGGGGCTGCTGCTGGTCACCGGACCAACCGGCAGCGGTAAGACCATCACGCTCTACAGCGCCCTGCAGAAGCGAAACCGCGATGAGGTTAATATCTGCAGCGTAGAGGATCCGCTGGAAATCCCTATCGCCGGCATGAATCAAACGCAGATCAACCCGCGATCCGGACTAACCTTTAACAGCGTTCTGCGCGCGCTGCTGCGTCAGGATCCGGACGTTGTTATGGTCGGCGAAATCCGCGATGCGGAAACAGCAGAAATTGCGATCAAAGCGGCGCAAACCGGACACCTCGTGCTCTCAACGCTGCACACCAACTCGACCAGCGAAACGCTTATTCGCCTGCAGCAGATGGGGATCGCCTGCTGGATGCTCTCATCCGCGCTATCGCTGGTCATTGCTCAGCGCCTGGTGCGCAGGCTATGCCCGCACTGCCGCCGGGAGGCTGATGGCGGCATTGACGTGCCGCACAGCCTGTGGCCGCGCCGGCTGCCCCGCTGGCAGGCGACGGGCTGTCGACACTGCTATCACGGCTACTATGGGCGCCAGGCGCTATTTGAGGTGCTCCCGATAGGCACCGCGCTGCAGCAGGCGATTTCCCGGGGGCTGAGCACGGTGGAGATTGAGGCCCTGGCGCGTGAGGCCGGAATGACGACGCTATTTGAAAGCGCCTGCCTGGCCATTGAGCAGGGGCTGACCTGCTTTGAAGAGGTGGTCCGCGTGCTGGGGCTCCCCCATGGCGACTGAACGCCTTTGGCGCTGGCGCGGGCTTGATGCTAAAGGATCGCTCTGCCACGGCTCGCTGTGGAAAAGCTCCCGCCAGGAGGTGATGCAGACGCTGCAGCATGAACGGATTATCCCCCTCGCGCTCCGCCGCTGCACGGTACGTAGCGCGCTTTGGCATCCGCGCTACAGCGGCCAGATTATCCACCAACTGGCGACCCTCTTACAGGCGGGACTGCCGCTCGCCGAGGGGCTGGAGCTGCTGGCGCAGCAGCAGACGGGCGCACAGTGGCAGGCGCTGCTGCGAACGCTGGCTCAGGATCTCGCGCAGGGCATCTCGCTTTCCAGCGCGCTGGAAAGATGGCCGCAGGCGTTTCCTCCGCTCTATCTGGCGATGATCCGCACCGGAGAACTTACCGGTAAGCTGGATCTTTGCTGCTTTCATCTGGCTCGCCAGCAGCAGGAACAGCTGCAGCTGAGCGAAAAGGTCAAAAAGGCGCTGCGCTATCCGCTGATCGTTCTGCTACTGGCGCTGCTGGTGGTCATGGGTATGCTCACCTTTGTCCTGCCGGAGTTTGCCGCTATCTACCAGACGTTCAACACGCCGCTCCCTCAGTTGACCAAAGTAGTGATAAGCGCCGGAGAAAGCCTCAGCAACCGCTGGCCGCTGCTGCTGCTGATGGCGATACTGCCGTTTCTCCTCAACCGGCTGGCCCATCGTCGCCGCTCGTGGCTACTTCGGCGACAAAAGCTGCTTCACGCTTTGCCGGTAGTCGGAAAGCTAATAGGCGGACAGCGGCTCAGCCAGATATTTACCGTTTTAACCCTCACCCAGAGCGCCGGCATCAGCTTTATCCAGGGTCTGGAGAGCGTAGAAGAGACGCTAAGCTGCCCGCTTTGGCGCCAGAGAATCCATCAGGTTAATACGCAGATTGCCCGTGGGACCGCCATCTGGCAGGCGCTGGCGAACAGTGAAGGATTTACCCCGCTATGCCTGCAGCTCATCCGCACCGGTGAGGCTTCAGGGTCGCTGGATATCATGCTGGAGAACCTGGCCCGCCATCATAGCGAACGCACGCACCGCCAGGCAGAGGGCCTGGCCACGCTTCTGGAACCGATGCTGCTGCTGATAACCGGCGCCGTCGTTGGCATCCTGGTGGTGGCGATGTATTTACCCATTTTTCATCTGGGCGACGCCATTAGCGGAATGGGGGGATAGCGGCTGGCGCAGAAGGTGCGCCAGCAAACGGCATTACAGGCTGTTGAACACGCGGTTCTCTTGTTCCTGTACGCGAATAAAGGTCGTGCGTTTGGTCAGCTCTTTCAGGCGGGAAGCGCCAACATATGTGCAGGCAGAGCGCAGGCCGCCGAGAATATCACGGGCGGTGTTCTCAACCGGGCCGCGCAGGAGAAGCTTAACGGTTTTACCTTCCGCCGCGCGGTACTGCGCAACGCCGCCAACGTGACGGGTCATCGCGGATTCGGAGCTCATGCCGTAGAACAGCATAAACTTCTCGCCGTTCTCTTCAACAACGGTGCCACCGCTCTCTTCGTGACCTGCCAGCATACCGCCCAGCATGACGAAATCAGCGCCGCCGCCGAAGGCTTTGGCGACGTCACCTGGCGTGGTGCACCCACCGTCGCTGACGATCTGGCCGCCAAGGCCGTGGGCCGCATCGGCGCATTCGATAACCGCAGAGAGCTGCGGGTAGCCAACACCGGTTTTCACGCGGGTAGTACACACGGAACCCGGACCGATGCCGACCTTCACGATATCCGCGCCGGATAGAATCAGCTCTTCGCACATTTCGCCGGTCACGACGTTACCCGCACAGATCGTTTTCAGCGGCCAGGCTTCGCGCGCCTTCGCCACGAACTGCACAAAATGCTCGGAATAACCGTTTGCCACATCAATACAAACGAAGCCGAGCTGCGGGTTCTGCGTCAGGATCTGTTTGGTTTTTTCGAAATCAACATCCGACGTACCGGTAGAAACCATGACGTACTTCAGCACATCGGCAGACGTGGTCTGCACAAAGCTGCACCACTCTTCTACGGTGTAGTGCTTATGGACGGCAGTCAGGATCCCGAATGAGGCCAGCGCTTTTGCCATACCAAAGGTACCGACGGTATCCATATTCGCGGCGATGATCGGCACGCCGGACCAGGAGAGGCCAGAATGTTTAAAAGTGAATTCACGTTCCAGTTCAACATCAGAACGACTTTTGAGGGTAGAGCGCTTGGGGCGGATAAGGACGTCTTTAAAACCAAGCTTCAGATCTTCTTCAATACGCATGTGCGGATTCCTGGGGTTAATTGCATTATTGTGAGAGCACAACTCCAGTGACGTTATCATACGCACGAATCATGACTGCGCAAGACTGCGATTTTCACTTTTTTTACGCTACAATCGTACAAATTTACCTGGTGGATTGAGAAATGCGCGCTCGCGACAATCAACGGCCAGAGCGTTATTTTTAACCATTTGATTTATATGTACAAAGCAATCCAGTATTCGTCGTAAAAGTCTCCTCCGGCTCGAAGCAGCCTGACGGGGCCCCCACCGCAGAGTCACGGCTCGTGAAGCGCGGGCGCTGCTGAAAAGTCAATGTGTATATGGTCAGTTTCAGGAACGGGGTATATGAGGTATACGGTAGCGTTAACGGGCGGCATCGGTAGCGGTAAAAGCACCGTAGCCGATGCATTCTCTCACCTCGGTGTTAACGTTATTGACGCCGACATTATCGCCCGTCAAGTGGTCGAGCCTGGAACCCCTGCGCTACTGGCAATTGCCGCTCGTTTCGGCCAGCAAATGATTAACGATGACGGCACGCTGAACCGCCGCAGCCTACGGGAACGCATCTTCGCTCACGCCGAGGATAAAACCTGGCTTAACGCGCTGCTGCACCCGCTCATTCAGCAGGAAACCCACCGTCAAATTCAGGCTGCGTCTTCTCCTTATGTTCTCTGGGTCGTTCCCCTGTTGGTCGAAAACAATCTCGTCGCCAACGCCGACCGCGTGCTGGTCGTCGATGTTGCAAGAGAGACGCAAATAGCGCGAACCATACTGCGCGATCGGGTTAGCCGTGAGCACGCAGAACGCATTCTTGCCGCCCAGGCCACGCGTGAACAACGCCTCGCCGCTGCAGATGATGTCATTGAAAATATGGGCCCTCCGGATGCCATCGCGTCGGATGTCGCCCGCCTGCACGAAAAGTATCTAATGCTGGCATCGCAGGCCGCCTCACAGGAAAAATCGTAATGCATACCCCTGTTCTATTTGAACATCCCCTCAATGAGAAAATGCGCACCTGGCTGCGTATTGAATTTTTGATTCAACAGCTCTCCGTGTACCCGACGATCGCCACCTACTCGGATGCGCTCCACTTCTTCCGTAATACGGGCGATCTGCTGGACGTTCTCGAACGCGGCGAGGTGCGGACGGATCTGCTCAAAGAGCTCGAGCGGCAGCAGCGTAAACTGCAGTCCTGGGCAGAAGTGCCGGGCGTCGACCGCAGGCGTATTGACGAATTGCGCCAACAGCTAAAGCACGCCGGCAGCGCGCTGATGTCTGCCCCGCGCATCGGTCAGTTCCTGCGAGAGGATCGTTTAATTGCGCTGGTTCGCCAGCGACTGAGCATTCCGGGAGGCTGCTGCAGTTTCGATCTCCCCACGCTGCATATCTGGCTGCATATGCCTCAGGAGTATCGCGACGAGCAGATTAATCGATGGTTAGCGAGCCTGCAGCCGCTCACCCAGGCGCTGGTGCTGATCCTCGATTTGATCCGCAACTCTGCGCCCTTTCGCAAGCAGACCAGCCTCAACGGTTTTTATCAGGATAACGGCGATGATGCCGATCTGCTGCGCTTACGCCTCGATCTTGCCAGCCAGCTGTATCCGCAAATTTCTGGCCATAAAAGCCGCTTTGCCATTCGCTTTCTCCCGCTGGACAGCGAACTCGGTATCGTCCCCGAGCGCTTTGATTTTGAACTGGCCTGTTGTTAAGGAGGAAAGATGTCAAAAGAGACAATCGTTAACTGCCCGACCTGCGGTAAAAATGTGGTCTGGAATGAGCACAGCCCGTTTCGGCCATTTTGCTCAAAACGCTGCCAGCTGATCGATTTAGGTGAGTGGGCTGCGGAAGAAAAACGCATTCCCAGCGCAGGCGACCTGTCCGATACCGATGACTGGAGCGAACAGCAGCAGTAGCGCCGCGACGGCAGAAAATCCCGGAGATGACCTTGCGTCCTGTCCGGGCCATTTTCTCAGCGGGCGGCGTGCACTAATTTGCTGATAATCGGTTCGTTGGCCGGCGGAAACTCCTCGGCCAGCAGCTCCCGCTGGGCAATCCAGCGCCCCGGCTGCCCCTCTTTACCCCAGGGTTCGCCCTCCCAGTCGTCCACCAGCCAGAACCACAGCGTAATATGCCGGTCGGGAAACTGATACTCCAGCTTATCAAACAGGCTGGACGCGCGTACGGTAATGCCAACCTCTTCCTGCAGTTCGCGCACCAGCGCCTGCTCGGCCGACTCTCCCGCTTCAATTTTGCCGCCGGGAAACTCGAGCTTATTTGCCATATGCGCATCGGCGGCACGCTGGGTAATAAAGATTTCACCCTGCGGGTTACGGATGATGCCAACGGAGATTTGCAGTATTTTCATTGTGCTAATTCCATAAAAAAGGCGCAGATATCTGCGCCTCTATTTTTATTCTCTGAGCTTAGCTCAGACGACCATGGCACTGCTTATATTTTTTACCGGAACCACACGGGCAAGGATCGTTCCGGCCAACCTTACGCTCGCCGGTTTCCTCAGCCAATGCGGCCGCCGCCAGGGTATCGTCATCCTGATGGCTCAGCTGCTGCATCTGCGCCAGGCGCTCCGCCTCTTCGCGACGCTGCTGCTCCATCGCTTCAACCTCTTCCGGCATCCGCACCTGTACCTTGCTCAGGGTGCTGATCACTTCATACTTCAGGGATTCAAGCATCGCCGCAAACATCGAGAACGATTCACGCTTGTATTCCTGCTTCGGATCTTTCTGCGCGTAGCCGCGCAGATGGATACCCTGACGCAGGTAGTCCATCGCCGCCAGGTGCTCTTTCCACAGGGAATCCAGGGTCTGCAGCATCACGCCTTTTTCGAAATGACGCATCATTTCGGTGCCCACGACTTCTTCTTTACGCTGATAGGTTTCTATCGCGCTCTGCAGAATACGCTCACGCAGGGTTTCTTCATGCAGTTCAGGCTCTTTGTCCAACCACTCTTTGAGCGGCAGATCGAGATCGAAGTCGTTTTTCAGACGTTCCTGCAGGCCTTCGATATCCCACATTTCCTCCAGGGACTGCGGCGGAATGTGCGCATCGATAGTCGTTTTGAAAACGTCTTCGCGAATACTGTTGATGGTTTCGCTAACATCAGATACGTCCAGCAGTTCGTTACGCTGGCTGTAGATGGCCCGGCGCTGATCGTTAGCCACGTCATCATATTCCAGCAGCTGCTTACGAATATCAAAGTTACGGCTTTCAACCTTACGCTGCGCGTTGGCGATCGCTTTGGTGACCCACGGGTGTTCAATCGCTTCGCCCGGCTTCATCCCCAGCTTACGCATCATGCCCGACACGCGGTCAGAGGCAAAGATGCGCATCAGGGCATCTTCCATCGACAGATAGAAACGAGAAGAACCGGCATCACCCTGACGACCTGAACGGCCGCGCAGCTGGTTATCGATACGGCGAGACTCATGACGCTCGGTACCGATAATGTGTAAACCACCGGAGGCCAGCACCGCTTCGTGACGCACCTGCCAGTCGGCTTTGATCTGGGCGATCTGCTCTGGAGTCGGATCTTCCAGCGCGGCGACTTCCGCCTGCCAGCTGCCGCCCAGCACGATATCCGTACCACGACCGGCCATGTTGGTGGCGATGGTGACCGCAGCCGGGTAGCCGGCCTGAGCCACGATATCCGCTTCGCTGGCGTGGAACTTAGCGTTCAGGACATTGTGTTTGATGCCCGCTTTGGTCAGCTCCTGCGAAACCACTTCCGATTTTTCGATAGAAATCGTACCCACCAGAACCGGCTGGCCGGCGGCAGTACGCTCTCTGATATCTTCAATGATCGCCTGAATTTTTTCTGCTTCGGTCATATAGACCAGATCCGCCATATCCTTACGGATCATCGGACGGTTGGTCGGTACCACGACGGTATCCAGCTTATAGATTGAGCTGAATTCGAAAGCTTCGGTATCCGCAGTACCGGTCATCCCCGCCAGCTTCTCGTACAGACGGAAGTAGTTCTGGAAGGTGATGGACGCCAGCGTCTGGTTCTCGTTCTGGATATCAACGCCTTCTTTGGCTTCGACGGCCTGATGCAGACCGTCTGACCAGCGGCGACCCTGCATGGTACGACCGGTGTGCTCATCGACGATAATAACTTCGCCGTCTTTTACGATGTAGTCAACGTCGCGGGTAAACAGCACGTGCGCGCGCAGCGCCGCGGTCACGTGGTGCATCAGCATAATGTTAGTCGGTGAATACAGGGATTCGCCTTCATCCATAATGCCTTCGTTGACCAGCAGCTCTTCAATCAGCACCAGACCGCGTTCGGTCAGGTTCACCTGACGCGCCTTCTCGTCTACCGAGAAGTGGCCTTCACCGGTAAAGGTGTCGGAGTCCTCTTTATCCTGGCGCACCAGGTGAGGAATGATCTTGTTCACTTTCTTGTACATTTCCGAGCTGTCTTCAGCCGGGCCGGAAATGATCAGCGGCGTACGCGCTTCATCGATAAGAATGGAGTCAACCTCATCCACCAGCGCATAGTGCAGCTTACGCTGTACACGCTCTTCCGGACTGAACGCCATGTTATCGCGCAGATAGTCGAAGCCGTATTCGTTGTTGGTGCCGTAGGTGATATCGGCGGCGTAAGCTTCCCGCTTGGCCGGAGCTGGCAGGCCCGACATGTTGATACCGACGGTCATACCGAGGAACTCAAACAGCGGACGGTTGTTTTCAGCATCACGCTGCGCCAGGTAGTCGTTGACGGTCACGACGTGCACGCCTTTACCGGACAGCGCGTTCAGGTAGGCCGGGAGGGTAGCGGTCAGCGTTTTACCTTCACCGGTACGCATTTCTGCGATGCAGCGCTCGTTGAGCACCATGCCGCCAAGCAGCTGTACGTCAAAGTGACGCATACCGAATACGCGCTTACTGGCTTCACGTACCACGGCAAAGGCTTCCGGGATCAGGCTTTCTACGCTTTCGCCTTTTGCCAGACGCGCGCGGAACTCTTCTGTTTTAGCCTTCAGCTCATCATCAGAGAGCTTCTCCATGGCAGGTTCCATGGAGTTAATCAGCGTCACGGCTTTGCGCATACGGCGCAGTGTACGATCGTTACGGCTACCGAAAACTTTAGTTAATAATTTGATTAGCATAATAAAATCTCAAACGCCCCGCGATGCGGAGTCACAAAAAATAGAATGATCCGTTTTTAGTTCAGCTGAGGCGTTGGGGTCCGGCGCGTATCCCGGTGACCTGGCTAATCCAGGCCGAGACGCAAAAAGCGCGATGGGAGGGGTTGTATGCCACCTGACGCACAATGACCGGCGGCTTGCTTTCCTGCGTCAGCAGCGCGCTGAGCGTATCAAGCAGGGCCAGATGCTGCGCCTGTAATGGCGAAGACGCTTCCGCAACCGGCAGCGCCTGGGGCGCCATGGCAAATGAGAGATGACGGATAACCGTGCGGATGGCGTGCTGATGCCAGTAGTCGACGGTAAAGTTTGGCCGGCGGTTGGCTTCCAGCAGTGCAAGCTGGGAGAAATTAACTTTATTCGGCGTGTGGCTACTGGCCGTTGCTTTCGCCGGTGATGCCGTTTCGTGACTATTGCTTAACGCAGGCAGGCCAAAGCTAGCCGCGACCATCCCCAACAGGAGATGCGGCCAGAAATACCGTCTGCCAAACTGTCGCCAGCGCGTCAGCAATCCACTCACGTCCATTACCTTTAGTTGAAGCAACCCCAGGAAATAATTTTGCGCCCAAATATTACCATTAATACCGCGCCACGGCAGCAGGAATGAAAGCTTTGCGCAGGTAAAAGCGGTCAATTAAGCAGCGAACGCGCGGCGTCAACGATGGTTGAATCGGGGTAAAATGAGAACCGGGAGGTAAAAAAGAAAAACGACTGGCTCCCTGGCCGGAGAGAGTACCAGGTTACCAGTCGATTTTACTGAATGGTCAGGCTTACGCCATAACCATTGATGGTGCACGGAATGCCAGCGGCATTTCTGCTTCGTCTTCGAAGGTCACATACTCCCAGGCTTCCTGTTTTGCCAGAACGGCCTGCAGCAGTTTGTTATTCAACGCGTGACCTGATTTGAACGCCGTGAATGCACCGATGATATTGTGACCACACATAAACAGGTCACCAATCGCATCCAGCATTTTGTGGCGCACAAACTCATCTTCAAAGCGTAAGCCGTCTTCGTTCAGTACGCGATAATCGTCAACAACGATGGCACAATCGAAGCTGCCGCCCAGGCACAGGCCACGGGACTGCAGATATTCGATATCACGCATAAAACCGAAGGTACGCGCACGGCTAATCTGGCGCATAAATGCATCAGCAGAGAAGTTCATCGCATAGCGCTGGTTGCTTGAGTCAATCGCCGGATGGTTAAAATCGATGGTAAAGTCCAACGAAAAACCATTGTACGGCTTAAACTCAGCCCACTTGTCGCCATCTTCGACGCGAACGGTCTCTTTAATGCGCACAAATTTCTTGGCGCAGTTCAGTTCATCTATGCCGGCATCCAGCAGCAGATAAACGAACGGAGCAGCACTGCCGTCCATAATCGGGATTTCCGGTGCATCGACTTCAATAACAATGTTGTCAATGCCCAAGCCAGCCAGTGCGGCATTCAAGTGCTCGACCGTTGAAATCCGCACGTCATGCTCGTTCACCAGGCAAGTACAGAGCATGGTATCACGCACAGATTTGGCATCAGCCGGAAAATCAACCGGTGGATTCAAGTCGGTGCGACGATAGATGACCCCGGTATTTGCCGGCGCAGGTCGTAACGTCAGTGTGACTTTCTTGCCGGTATGCAAACCGACGCCAGTCGCCTGAACGATACGTTTAAGAGTCCTTTGTTTGATCATCGTATAATCTCGCCAAGTTACCTATCCAACCGAAGTGTATAACACTTTCGGACGGGCAGTTTAGCACAAAGAGCGCTGATGCCCAACTTCCAGCCAATTCTTAATCGGCTTGCTTACGCAGGAAGGCCGGGATATCCAGATAATCCGGCTCTTTCGCGGTTTGCGGCGTATTGTCGTTCACCACTTTCGCTGCCGGTTTCTGCTCTTGATTCAGCGGCGCCATACCGTGCTGCTGGTAGCGATCCATTACCGGCTGCTGAACCTGCTTGTTGGTTACCAGGGTAATTTCCGGACGTTTGTCCATACCAATACCGGTAGCCACAACGGTCACGCGCAGTTCGTCGTTCATATCCGGATCCAGAGAAGTACCGATAACCACGGTGGCGTTATCCGATGCGAATGCGCGGATAGTGTTACCTACGGTTTCGAACTCATCCAGACGCAGGTCGAAGCCAGCGGTGATGTTGACCAGAACGCCGCGCGCGCCGGACAGATCGATATCTTCCAGCAGCGGAGAAGAAATCGCCATTTCAGCCGCTTCTTCCGCACGGTCTTCACCGCTCGCCACGCCGGAGCCCATCATCGCGTAGCCCATTTCGGACATCACGGTGCGCACATCCGCAAAGTCGACGTTCATCAGACCCGGACGGGTAATCAGCTCGGCGATCCCCTGCACAGCGCCTTTCAGTACGTCGTTTGCTGCGCCGAAGGCGTCCAGCAGCGAAATGCCGCGACCAAGAACTTTCAGCAGCTTGTCGTTCGGGATAGTGATCAGTGAATCGACGTGCTTGGAGAGCTCGGTGATCCCCTGCTCGGCAAAAGCCATACGCTTCTTGCCTTCAAAATTGAAGGGCTTGGTCACAACTGCAACGGTCAGGATACCGAGATCCTTCGCCACTTCTGCAACCACAGGTGCCGCACCGGTACCGGTACCGCCGCCCATACCTGCCGCGATAAACACCATGTCTGCGCCGTCGAGAGCAGCACGCAGCGCTTCACGGTCTTCATCCGCCGCATTGCGGCCGACTTCCGGGTTGGCGCCCGCGCCCAGACCTTTGGTAATACCGCTACCAATCTGAATAGTCTGGCCAACGGCCGTTTTACGCAGCGCCTGCGCGTCGGTGTTCACCGCGAAGAATTCAACACCCTCGATGCGCTCGCGCACCATGTGCTCTACGGCATTACCGCCGCCGCCACCGACGCCGATGACTTTAATCACCGCGTCGTTGGTTAATTCCATTGGTTCAAACATAGTTTCTCTCCGTCTTGTGCCTGTCGCCTGAGAACGCTAATTTTCTGCGTTCTCTTAAAAAATTAAAACTCTTTTCGCAGCCAGCTATTTAGTCGCTTAATCCACGAGCCAACTGATGCAGTTACGCGTTTTTCCACTTCTGCTTCACCACTAAGATGAGACTCCTTCCCGTAGTGCAGCAACCCAACCGCCGTTGAATAATACGGCTCCTGGGCATAATCCGTTAAACCGGTAATGTTTAGCGGCGCACCGATACGCACCTGCGTATGGAACACCCGCTGCGCGCAGGCGGCAAGGCCTTCAATTTGCGCCGCGCCGCCGGTTAACACAATCCCCGCCGCCAGATGATGCTTCACACCCTGCTGGCGAAGCTGCTCCTGCAGCTGCAGGATCTCTTCATTAACCAGGTTGAGCAATTCGGTATAACGCGGCTCAATAACCTCCGCCAGCGTCTGACGCTGCAGGCTGCGCGGCGGGCGTCCGCCTACGCTCGGAACTTCGACGTTTTCGTCTTTACCGACGATTGAGCCCAGCGCGCAACCGTGGCGCACCTTGATCGCTTCGGCATCGCTCGGCGGCGTACCGAAGGCGTAGGCGATATCGCTGGTCACCACGTTGCCCGCGTACGGGATCACCTTGGTATGACGCAGCGCGCCGCCGGTATACACGGCGATATCCATTGTACCACCGCCGATGTCCACAACGCAGACACCCAGCTCACGTTCATCTTCCGTCAATACGGAATAACTGGCCGCTAAACCGGCGAAAATGAGCTGGTCCACTTTCAGACCGCAGCGCTCCACCGCTTTAACAATATTTTTTGCCATATCGTTATGGCAGGTAATCAAATGTACTTTTGCCTG
Source organism: Klebsiella sp. 18074 (assembly GCF_902705905.1). Taxonomy (NCBI): domain Bacteria; kingdom Pseudomonadati; phylum Pseudomonadota; class Gammaproteobacteria; order Enterobacterales; family Enterobacteriaceae; genus Klebsiella; species Klebsiella sp. 18074. The sequence goes on from NZ_CACSIS010000016.1 coordinate 42,514, forward strand.
CATACGGACGCCGGACAGGCCAACCGGGTTTTTAATCCCCTCCTGGTAGTCAATGGCGTACTCCTGCGGGATGACGTGCAGTACGCGATGTTCATCGCGTACGCGGACCGACTTGGCGGTATGCACCACGTTCTCTACGTCGTCCAGCGTCACCTCTTCTTCTGAAATCGGCACCATACCAATTTCATTTTGACAGCTAATATGTTTACCTGAAAGCGCCAGGTACACTGACGAAATCTGGCAATCAGCCATCAGTTCGGCCTGGTCAATGGCGCGCTGTACGCATTTCACCACGGATTCCAGGTCGTTAACCCCGCCTTTATCCATACCACGCGATGGGCAGCTGCCCACGCCAATGATATTAACCACGCCGTCGGGCAGAACTTCCCCTACTAAAGCGGCAACCTTCGCGGTGCCAATCTCCAGTCCAACTACCAGCTTTCTGTCCGTCGCCTTGATCATTGTTGTTCTGCCTGTGCCTGATTCTGTTGTTGATTAGTTTCCTCAGCGGGAGCAGGCACCCAGCCTACCGCCGCGCCCGAGTCATAGCGCAAATCAACGTAGCTTATCCGTTTGCCATCGGTCTGCGCCTGCTGCTGAAGAACCGGGTAAAGTTCCATAAAGCGCTGAAGACGTTTCATGGTGTCGCCTCGGCCAAGGTTGAGCTTAATATCGTTATTAAGCGTCAACTGCCAGGAGCGACGCGCGGTCATCGCCGCCACTTTCAACGTGAATTTATCCTTTGCCAGCACCTGCCCCATGTCGCGATATCCTTGCAACACTTCGTTCTCGCTGCCTTCCGGGCCATACAGCATCGGTAAATTCTGTTTATTGGTGCGATCCGCCGGGACGCTGAAAGAATTACCTTCTACGTCCACCATATGCTGATCATTCCAACGCGCAATCGGCACATATTCAACCAGATGAATCTTCAATTCGTCCGGCCACTGCTTTCTGACGCTCGCCTGTTTAATCCACGGCAGGCGCTCAATCTGACTTTGGATGATATTCACATCCTGGGTCATAAAGGTTCCCGGAGAACCCAGCGCCAGAATTGCCTGGCGAATATCGTCATTACGCGTGTAGTGACGCTCACCGGTTACCACCATCTTGGACAGCGGTAAACGCTGTGCGTCTTCCATCCAGCCCAGAACCATCCACCCGCTGACCAATACGGTACACAGCACCGCCAGCAGGAAGAAAATCCCCGCCAGACGAGTTCCATTACTTCGGCGCGAAGAAGACATTTCCTCTTCTTCTTCGTGGTTCCGCGTATTCAGCGCAGCCTGCGACATATCACCCCGCCAGGTCCAAAATTCGAACAACAAGCTGTGAGAAGCTCATCCCCGCCTGACGCGCCGCCATCGGCACCAGGCTATGGCTGGTCATGCCAGGAGAAGTATTCGCTTCCAACAGATAAAACTGGCCATTGCTGTCCAGCATGACGTCAATCCGTCCCCAGCCGCTACAGCCGAGAACATTCCAGGCTTTCAGTACCAGGGCCTGAATTTCTGACTCGCGGGCAGGATCCTCACAACCTGGGCAGAAATATTGCGTCTCATCAGAGAGATACTTCGCTTCATAATCATAGAAGGTTCCAGCCACATGGATACGAATTGACGGTAAAATTTCTTCACCGACGATAGCAACGGTGAATTCCGGTCCACTGAGCCATTTCTCAATCAGAACTTCATCATCATGCTGAAAAGCCAGCGTCAATGCATTGCGTAATTCACAGCTTTCGCTAACTTTCGACATGCCGACGCTTGAACCTTCACGGCTCGGCTTAATAATCAGCGGCAGCCCAAGCGCCGTAATCTGCTGCGCGACCTCCTCGGTAAGGCCCGCGTTGAACTGCGAACGGGTCAGCGCCACCCACGGAGCAACGGGTAAGCCCGCGCCCTGCCACAGTAATTTACTGCGCACTTTATCCATGGAGATCGCCGAAGCCATCACGCCGCTGCCGGTATAAGGCAGCTCAATCAGCTCCAGCAGCCCCTGCAACGTTCCATCTTCTCCACCGCGGCCGTGCAAAGCAATAAACGCTTTCTTAAAACCCAGTTGCTTTAGCTGGGTAATGTCGACATCACGGGGATCGACAGGATGAGCGTCAACGCCCGCCTCACGCAGGCCGGCAAGCACCGCCGCGCCGGAGTTGAGCGACACCTCTCGCTCGGCGGAGGTCCCGCCGAAAAGAACCGCGATCTTATCAGCCACGGCGCTCCTCCTCCGCTTTATGCGGCATGAGTTTGATTTCAGCCAGGTGGCGGGCAATTTTTCCGATATTCCCCGCCCCCTGCACCAGCACCAGATCGTTCCCGGTCAGCACGGACGCCAGCATCTCGGCCGCCTGGGCCGGGTCGGAAAGCAGAATCGGGTCCACCTTGCCGCGGCCGCGAATAGTGCGGCACAGGGAGCGGCTATCCGCCCCCGGGATCGGCGCTTCACCGGCGGAGTAGACATCCAGCATCAGCAGCGCGTCGACCTGGGTCAGCACGTTGGCAAAATCGTCGTACAGATCGCGCGTACGGGTAAAGCGGTGCGGCTGGAACAGCATCACCAGATTTTTATCCGGCCAACCGGCGCGGGCCGCCTTGATGGTCGCATCCACTTCCGTCGGGTGATGGCCGTAATCATCAATCAGCATCGCGCTGCCGCTTTTACCGTTGACCTCAGCCAGCGGATATTCGCCGAGGAAATCAAAGCGACGGCCGGTGCCCTGGAAGGCTTCCAGCGCCCGCAGGATCGCATCGTCTTCAATGCCCTCTTCCGTCGCCACCGCCACGGCCGCCGCCGCATTCAGGGCATTATGGCGACCCGGTGCGTTTAGCGTGACCTGGATGACCTCTTTGTCCTGGCGCACCAGGCGGAAATGGCCCTGCGCGCCAAGCTGGCGATACTCTTCAATACGCACGTCGGCATCGTCGCTAAAGCCGTAAGTCGTCGTCTGGCGGCCTACGCGCGGCAGCAGTTCACGAATGACCGGATCGTCCACGCACATCACCGCGCGTCCGTAGAACGGCAGGTTGTGCAGGAAGTTAACGAACGTCTGCTTCAGGTTTTCAAAATCGCCGTGGTAGGTATCCATGTGATCGGCTTCGATATTGGTCACAATGGCAACCATCGGCTGCAGATGCAGGAACGAAGCGTCGCTCTCATCCGCTTCCGCAATCAGATAGCGGCTATGCCCAAGACGGGCGTGCACGCCCGCGGCCTTAACCAGCCCACCGTTGACGAAGGTCGGATCGAGGCCGGCCTCCGCATAAATACTCGAGACCATCGCGGTGGTCGTGGTTTTACCGTGCGTGCCGGCAATCGCGATACCGTGACGAAAACGCATCAGCTCCGCCAGCATCTCCGCGCGACGGATAACCGGAATACGCGCTTCATGAGCGGCAACAATCTCCGGGTTTTCCGCAGAGATTGCGCTGGAAACCACCACCACACTGGCATCGCGCACGTTTTCAGGGCGATGGTTGAAATAGATAGTGGCGCCAAGCTTAGCCAGCTGCTGCGTAACCGGATTCGGCGCCAGGTCGGAGCCGGAAATCTGGTAGCCTTCGTTGGCCAAAACTTCGGCAATACCGCCCATACCGGCACCGCCAATGCCAACAAAGTGAATGTGCCGGACGCGACGCATCTCGGGCACTATGGAACGCAGTTTTGCCAAATCTTGTGTATTCATTCTTTACGCCATCAACTTCTCTATTCGGGCGGTGAGATTCACCGCGATTAGCGCGCCAGTGCTGCAGCGCTCACTTCTTCCGCTACCCGCTCGGTAGCATCCGGAATCGAGGCTCTACGCGCTCGTTCCGCCATATCCAGCAGCGTTTCACGATCCCAGCCGGCCAGGGTTTGCGCCACGGCATCCACCGTGAACTGGGGCTGTTCGAGAATTTTCGCGGCTCCCGCTTTCTCCAGCGGCAGCGCGTTCCAGTACTGCTGGCGATCCTTATGCTGAAACGGCACAAACAGCGCCGGTAATCCTGCGGCGGCGATTTCACTCACCGTCAGCGCACCGGAACGACATACCACCACGTCGGCCCAGGCATATGCTGCCGCCATGTCATCAATAAATTCGGTCACCTTATGCTGCGGCTGCCCGGCATCAGCGTAAGCCTGCTGTACCGTCTGCTGGGCGCCTTTACCGCTCTGGTGCCAGATGGTTACCGCGCCGTTCAGCTTCCCGGCCACCAGCGGCATAGTCTGGTTCAGCACGCGGGCGCCCTGCGAGCCGCCAACCACTAAAACGCGGGTCGGCCCCTGACGCCCCACCAGCCGCTGCTCCGGCAGAGGCAGCGCGAGCACATCGGTACGCACCGGGTTGCCCACCACGTCAGCATGGGGGAACGCGCCGGGAAACGCCTGCATCACTTTCTTTGCAATTTTTGCCAGCCATTTATTGGTCAGGCCGGCAATACCATTCTGTTCGTGTAGCACCACCGGAATGCCCAGCGACCATGCAGCCAGTCCGCCGGGGCCGGAAACGTATCCGCCCATCCCCAGCACGACGTCCGGTTTGAAGCGCTGCATAATCGCGCGCGCCTGACGCCAGGCGTTGAAAATATGCACCGGCGCCAGCAGCTGCGCCTTCAGGCCTTTGCCGCGCAGGCCGGAGATGCGGATAAAATCGATCTCAATACCGTGCTTCGGCACTAAGTCCGCTTCCATACGATCGGCGGTACCCAGCCAGCGAACCTGCCAGCCCTGGTCCATTAAATGGTGCGCGACCGCCAGCCCCGGGAACACATGCCCGCCGGTACCGCCCGCCATCACCATTAACCGCTTTTCCTGACCGCTCATCGAACACCCCGTGTAAACGCCTGGGCTTTTTCCAGACGCGTTTCATAATCAATACGCAACAGCAACATGATGGCCGTCGACATAATCAGCAAGCTGGAGCCGCCGTAGCTGATCAGCGGCAGCGTCAGGCCCTTAGTCGGCAGCATGCCCGCAGCCGCACCGACGTTAACCAGCGCCTGGAAGCTAAACCAGATCCCGATCGCACAGGCCAGAAAGCCGGAGAAACGGTGGTCAATCTCCAGCGCTTTGCGGCCGATGGACATGGCGCGAAAAGCGACGAAGAATACCATTAAAAGGGCCAGTACCACACCGATATAACCGAGTTCTTCGCCGATGATGGCGAAGATGAAGTCAGTGTGCGCCTCCGGTAAATACTCCAGTTTTTGTACCGAGTTGCCTAAGCCCTGGCCCCACATTTCGCCGCGGCCAAAGGCCATCAGCGACTGGGTCAGCTGGTAGCCGCTGCCAAACGGATCCTCCCACGGGTTCCAGAAGGAGGTTACGCGGCGAATACGATACGGTTCGGCGAGGATCAGCAGCACAACCGCCGAGATCCCCATACCGATAATGGCAATGAACTGCCACAGCTTGGCGCCGGCGAGGAACAGCATCGCCAGAGTCGTCACGAACAGCACAACCACCGTTCCGAGGTCCGGCTGCGCCAGCAGCAGGATCGCCAGCACGAAAATCACGCCCATCGGTTTCAGGAAGCCGCGCAGGTTATTACGCACCTCATCGCCCTTACGCACCAGGTAGTTGGCGATGTAGCAGAACAGCGACAGCTTGGTAAACTCCGCGGGCTGTATACGCAGCGGACCCAGCGCAATCCAGCGCGATGCCCCGTTTACCGAGCTCCCGACCACCAGCACGATCAGCAGCATCGCGATCGAGGCGATCAGCATCGCGGTACTGTGCCGCTGCCAAAATTCCATCGGCAGGCGCAGGGTCACCAGCGCGATCCCCAGCGCCAGCAGAATGTAGAGTCCGTCGCGCTTGGCAAACAAAAACGGATCGTTCGCCAGACGCTGGCCCACCGGCATCGAAGCCGAGGTCACCATGATGAAACCGACCGCCGCCAGGCCAAGCGTCAGCCACAGCAGCATCCGGTCATACATCACCAGGCTGTCGTTATCTTTCTGCCGCGAGCCCATCACCCAGCCCTTCAGCGCGGCAAACAGCCAGGAGAAGATACGCATTCCCGGGAAACGCGGCAGCGTCAGTCGGGGCATTCTCAGGCGCGGGAGGGAGAGACGCATCAGCCTAACTCCTTCGCCAGGCGGGTAAAGATATCCCCCCGTTGTTCGAAGCTTTTAAACTGATCGAGGCTGGCGCATGCCGGCGACAGCAGCACCATATCGCCCGACTTCAGCAGCGGCGCAATCTGACGCATCGCCTGCTCCATGGTTTCCGTCTGCGTCGCCGCTTCAGGGCGCAGCGCCGCCAGCTGCTCGCCATCGCGACCGAAGCAGTACAGGCGGATATTATCGCCGGCCAGATAGCGCTTCAGCGGCGCGAAATCAGCGGACTTGCCGTCACCGCCGAGCAGCAGATAGAGCGTGCCGTCCAGATGCAGGCCGTTCAGCGCCGCTTCGGTGCTGCCAACGTTGGTGGCTTTGGAATCGTTTATCCAGCGCACGCCGTTATGCTCCAGCGCCAGCTGGAAACGGTGCGCCAGGCCGGTAAAGGTGGTCAACGCTTTGAGGCTGCTGGCTCGCGGCAGACCCGCGGCATCCGCCAGCGCCAGCGCCGCCAGGGCGTTGCTGTAGTTATGCTGGCCGGTTATCGGCATCTCTTTGACGTTCAGCACTTTCTCACCCTTCACCCGCAGCCAGGTTTCTCCCTGCTGGCGGTTAAGGTGGTAGTCGCCGACGTCAACGCCAAAGCTAATGCAGCGGTCATCGGCGCCGCGCACCGGCATCGTCAATCCGTCATCGGCATTCACAATGCAGCTCTTCGCATTTTCATAAACGCGCAGCTTGGCCGCCCGATACTGCTGCAGGCCGAGCGGGTAGCGGTCCATATGATCTTCGGTCACGTTGAGGATCGTCGCGGCAACCGCCCGCAGGCTGGAGGTGGTTTCCAGCTGGAAGCTGGAAAGTTCGAGAACATACAGCTCGCGTTCAGCATCCAGCAGCATCAGGGCCGGCAGGCCAATATTGCCGCCGACGCCGACGTTTACGCCGGCCGCTTTCGCCATTTCACCCACCAGGGTGGTGACGGTGCTTTTACCGTTTGAACCGGTAATCGCCACAATCGGCGCCTGCGCCTCGCGGCAGAACAGCTCGATGTCGCCAACGATTTCAACGCCGGCATCCATCGCCGCGCTCAGAGAGGGATGCGCCAGGGCGATACCCGGGCTTGCCACGATAAGATCGGCCGCCAGCAGCCAATCCTCGTTCAGGCCGCCAACGTAGCGCTCCACTTCTTCCGGCAGCTTATCCAGGCCGGAAGGCGCAGCGCGAGTATCCATGACGCGCGGCGTCACGCCGCGGGCCATGAAAAAGTCCACGCAAGACAGGCCAGTCATACCCAGCCCAATAATGACGACTTTCTTACCCTGATAATCTGCCATGATTAACGTACCTTCAGCGTCGCCAGGCCAATCAGCACCAGCATCAGCGAAATAATCCAGAAGCGCACGATCACGCGCGGTTCCGGCCAACCTTTCAGTTCATAGTGGTGATGAATCGGCGCCATTCGGAAGATGCGCTGACCGCGCAGCTTGAAGGAGCCGACCTGCAGAATGACCGACAGGGTCTCAACAACAAAAACGCCACCCATAATAACCAGCAGGAATTCCTGACGCAGCAGCACGGCAATGATGCCCAGCGCGCCGCCGAGGGCCAGTGAACCCACGTCGCCCATAAAGACCTGAGCCGGATAGGTGTTAAACCACAGGAAGCCAAGGCCCGCACCGACGATCGCCGTACAGACGATAACCAGTTCGCCGGCGTGACGCAGATAGGGAATATGCAGGTAGTTGGCGAAGTTCATGTTGCCCGACGCCCACGCCACCAGCGCGAAACCGGCGGCCACAAACACGGTTGGCATAATCGCCAGGCCGTCGAGGCCATCGGTGAGGTTAACCGCGTTGCCGGTACCGACAATCACGAAGTAGGCCAGCAGAATGTACAGCAGCCCCAGCTGCGGCATGATGTCCTTGAAGAACGGCACCACCAGCTGAGTAGCCGGCGTGTCTTTCCCGGCCATATAGAGCGCAAAAGCAACGCCCAGCGCAATCACCGACATCCAGAAGTATTTCCAGCGGGCAATCAGGCCCTTGGTGTCTTTGCGCACCACTTTGCGATAGTCATCAACGAAGCCAATGATGCCGTAGCCTATCAGCACCGTCAGAACGCACCAGACGTACGGGTTAGAGGGGTAAGCCCACAGCAGGACCGATACCACAATCGCGGTGAGGATCATGATCCCGCCCATGGTCGGCGTACCGCGTTTGCTGAAGTGAGATTCCGGACCGTCGTTGCGCACAACCTGGCCGAAAGCGAGTTTTTGCAGACGAGCGATCATACGCGGGCCCATCCACAAAGAGATGAACAGCGCGGTCAGCAGGCTGACGATGGCGCGAAACGTCAGGTAGGAAAAGACGTTAAAGCCTGAATAATATTTGACCAAATGTTCGGCCAGCCATACTAACATGTTCCATTCTCCTGTAATGCGCGTACTACCTCTTCCATGGCGGCACTACGTGAACCCTTCACTAAAATGGTCAGAATTTTATGCTCTGCGAGAAGCTCGCGCAGACGAGTCACCAGCGCGGATTTCTCGCTAAAGTGCTCACCCACGCCGCTGGAGGAGCTGATATCAGCACTCAGCGCGCCGACGCTCAGTACGCGATCGAGCCCTGCCGCCTTCGCCGCTTCGCCAACCTGGCGATGGCAGGCGGCGCTTTCCGCGCCGAGCTCGGCCATATCGCCGACCACCAGCACTCGGTAGCCCGGCATTTCGGACAGCACCTGCACCGCGGCGGTCATCGAGCCGACGTTGGCGTTATAGGAATCATCAAGCAGCAGTTGATTTTCCGTAAGCCGGATCGGGAACAGGCGCCCCGGCACCGCGGTAAGCTGAGCCAGCCCGGCCTTCACCGCGGCTAAATCAGCGCCGACCGCCATTGCCAGCGAGGCGGCTGCCAGCGCGTTGGCAATATTGTGGCGGCCCGGCAGCGGCAGCAGAACGTCCGTGCTCCCGGTCAGGGTTTGCAGGGTAAATTCCGTACCGTGGCTGGTGACGTGAATATTGGTCGCCGTAAAGTCGCTGTTGGCAGCGTTAGGCGAGAAGCGCCAAACCTTACGATCGCCAATGACGCTCTGCCAGTTCAGCCAGTCGTTATTGTCGGCGTTGAGAATGGCGATGCCGTTTGCCGGCAGGCCGGTAAAGATTTCGCCTTTCGCCTTCGCCACGCCCGCCAGCGAGCCGAAGCCCTCAAGGTGCGCGGCGGCCAGGTTGTTCACCAGCGCGGCTTCCGGATGCGTCAAACTCACGGTCCAGGCAATTTCGCCCTGGTGGTTGGCGCCCAGCTCAATCACCGCATACCGGTGCTCGTGAGTCAGGCGCAGCAGCGTCATCGGTACGCCAATATCGTTATTCAGGTTGCCGGCGGTATACAGCGTCGTGCCGCACTGCCCGAGGATTGCCGCGGTCATCTCTTTCACCGAGGTTTTCCCGGAGGAGCCGGTCAGCGCGACCACGCGGGTCGGTACCTGCTGGCGAACCCATGCCGCCAGCTCACCGAAAGCCTGCCGAGTATCGTTCACCACCACCTGGGGTAAATCGCACTCCAGCCTGCGGCTGACCAGCAGCGCCCCGGCGCCGGCCTGCCTGGCCTGTTCGGCAAAGTCGTGGGCGTCAAAGCGCTCGCCCTTGAGGGCCACAAACAGGCAGCCCGCCGTTATCTTGCGGGTATCCGATGTAACCTCATCAATGGCCAGATCGCTACCCTGCAGTTCGCCGCTGGCGATGTCGGCAAGCTGAGAAAGCGTAAAGCGAATCATGCTACCGTCCCCAGTAAACGCGCGACGGTCACGCGATCGGAGTAGTCCAGGCGGCGATTGCCGACAATCTGGTAATCCTCGTGGCCCTTACCGGCGACCAGCACCACGTCACCCTCTTTCGCCTGCATAACGGCATTGGTCACCGCTTCCGCCCGACCTTCCATCACCTTCGCGTGCCCGGCATCAAGCATGCCGGCCAGGATATCGTTGATAATGGCGCGAGGCTCTTCGGTACGCGGGTTATCGTCGGTGACAACGGCAATATCGGCGAACTCTTCGGCGATAGCCCCCATCAGCGGACGTTTGCCCTTATCGCGATCGCCGCCGCAGCCAAACACGCACCACAGCTTGCCGTTGCAGTGCAGACGCGCGGCCTGCAGCGCTTTTTCAAGCGCATCAGGCGTATGGGCGTAATCCACCACCACGGTCGCTTTGCCCGGCGCGCCAAACACTTCCATACGCCCGCAAACCGGCTGCAGACGAGAAGCCGTTTTCAGCAGCTCGGCCAGCGGATAGCCCAGCGCCAGCAGGGTAGCCAGCGCCAGCAGCAGGTTGCTGACGTTAAAGGCGCCCATCAGGCGGCTCTCTACTTCGCCCTTGCCCCAGCTGGAGTCAAACTGAACGGTCGCACCGCTGTCGTGATAGCTCACCGCGGTTGCCTTCAGCCAGCGGCCGTGACAGTTCGGATTAATATGGTCTTCCATCGATACCGCAACCGCATCCGGCAGCTTCGCCAGCCAGCGGCGGCCCACTTCATCATCGGCGTTGACGATCGCCTGACCGCAGTGGTGGGTGGAATAGAGCAGCCATTTCGCCGCTTCGTAATGCGCCATATCACCGTGATAGTCCAGGTGATCGCGGCTCAGGTTGGTAAACACCGAGGCGGCAAACTGCAGCGCAGCAACGCGGTGCTGCACCAGGCCGTGGGAAGAGACTTCCATCGCCGCCAGGGTCGCGCCCTGCCCCGCCAGACCGGACAGCACGTGCTGAACGTCTACCGCAGAGCCGGTGGTATTTTCCGTTGGGATAACCTTGTCCAGCAGGCCGTTGCCTACCGTACCCATGACCGCACTGGTTTCGCCGAGCAGCTTGCCCCACTGCGCCAGGAGCTGAGTGGTGGTAGTTTTGCCGTTGGTCCCGGTTACGCCGATCAGGCGCAGCTGCTGAGAAGGCTGATGGTAAAAACGCCCGGCCAGCGCCGACAGGCGCTCGTTGAGCTGGCTAAGATAAATGACCGGCACGCCGTGCATTTCACGGATTTCGCCGTCAGCAGCCTCATCTTTGGCCTCAGCTATAATGGCAGCAACACCTTGCGCTATCGCCTGCGGGATATAACGACGCCCGTCCGCCTGATGACCTAATACCGCGATAAAGAGATCGCCGGAAGCAGCCACCCGGCTGTCCAGCGTCATCTCTCGCAGAATTCGCTCCGGCGCATTTGGCACCCACGGAGCGAGAAGGTCGCGCAAATTACGATCTGCCACCTGTTCCCTCACCTTGATTAATCACAAATTCACTTTTTTCGCCCGTTGCCAGCGCATCCGGTTCAATGTTCATGGTGCGCAGAACGCCGCCCATGATGGCACCGAAGACCGGCGCGGAAACGGCGCCGCCGTAGTATTTACCCGCCTGCGGGTCGTTGATCACCACCACCAGCGCAAAACGCGGGTGGCTGGCGGGCGCAACGCCTGCGGTGTAAGCAATATATTTGTTGATGTAGCGGCCGTCTGGCCCCACTTTTTTCGCCGTACCGGTTTTGATCGCGATGCGATAGCCTTTAATCGCCGCCTTCACGCCGCCGCCGCCAGGCAGCGCCACGCTTTCCATCATGTGCACAACGGTACGAACGAGAGGTTCCGGGAAGACTCGCTCGCCCGGAACCGGTGGATCAACTTTGGTAATCGACAGCGGGCGATACACGCCGTAACTGCCGATCGTTGCGTAGACTCGCGCTAACTGTAACGGGGTTACCATTAGCCCATAGCCGAAAGAAAAGGTGGCCCTCTCTATGTCAGACCACCGTTGTTTTTGAGGGTATAAGCCACTGCGTTCTCCGACCAACCCCAAATTGGTCGCTTTTCCGAGCCCAAAACGTGAGTAAGTATCTACTAACGCTGAGGACGGCATCGCTAACGCCAGCTTGGAAACACCGACGTTACTCGACTTCTGTAGTACCCCGGTCAGGGTCAATTCGCTATAGCGCGCCACGTCTTTAATTTCGTGGCCGTTAATACGGTAAGGAATGGTATTCAGCACGGTGTTTTCGTTGACGATCCCGCGCTGTAGCGCCGTCATCACCACCATCGGCTTCACCGTGGAACCCGGTTCGAAGACGTCGGTGATGGCGCGGTTACGCATGATATCTTTTGCCGTGCCGGAGAAATTATTCGGGTTGTAGGACGGGCTGTTGGCCATCGCCAGCACTTCGCCGGTGCTGACGTCAACCAGCACCGCGCTTCCCGACTCCGCCTTGTTAAACGCCACCGCGTTGTTCAGTTCGCGATAAACCAGCGCCTGCAGGCGCTCGTCGATGCTCAGCGCGAGGTTATGCGCGGCCTGGCTGTCGGTCGAAGAGATATCTTCGATGACGCGGCCATAGCGGTCTTTACGCACGATACGCTCGCCCGGCTGGCCGGTAAGCCATTTGTCAAAGCTCTTCTCAACGCCCTCAATACCCTGACTATCGACGTTGGTAAAACCGATAAGGTGAGAGGTGACTTCGCCTGACGGGTAGTAACGGCGCGACTCTTCGCGCAGGTGGATCCCCGGCAGCTTGAGCTTTCTGATGTAGTCGGCCATATCAGGATTGACCTGACGAGCCAGATAGATAAAGCGCATTCTCGAGTTGGTATTGATGCGCGACGCCAGCTGATCCAGCGGCATATTCAGCGCATCCGCCAGCGCTTTCCAGCGGTTGTCGAGGGTAACGCCACCGGCATCGTGCAGCTCTTTCGGATCGGCCCAGATCGCCTTCACCGGCACGCTCACCGCCAGCGGACGGCCCGAGCGGTCGGTAATCATCCCACGCGCGGTCGACACTTCCTGTACGCGCAGGGAGCGCATATCGCCCTGACGCACCAGCATGTCCGGACTGATAACCTGCAGCCACGCCACGCGGCCCAGCAGGAAAGTCAGAGCCAGCAGAATACAGCCGCACAGCAACGCAAAACGCCAACTGATAAAGTTGGCCTGTTCTTCCTGACGTTTTGGTCTTGGCGTTTTCGGCGCTGCTTTCATGCGTCGCAATAATCCTTATTTTTGTACAACGATATTTTCTTGTGATGGATCGACGTGTTGCATCTGCAACTTCTCGGTCGCGATCCGCTCAACCCGACTGTGATCGCCCAGGGCGTTCTCTTCGAGGATCAGGTTGCGCCATTCAATATCCAGCGCGTCACGTTCCAGAACTAACTGCTCGCGCTGGGCGGTTAACAAACGGGTATGGTGCGCCGTCGTTACCACCGTAATCGCCGTAATGATGATGCAAATGAACAGACAGAGTGGCAGCTTCCCAAACCGCAGAAGGTCGTCTCCGATCACGCCAGGCAAGGCATGGCGCTCGTTGCTTCCTATCGACCCTTTAACCTTGCTTAGGGCTTCTGTCACTCTGCCGATCATGCGTTCGTCCTCTCTGCAATGCGCAGAACTGAACTACGGGCACGAGGATTTTCAGCTACCTCTTCTTCGCCCGGCATCAACTTGCCTAATGCTCGCAGCTCACGGCCGCCCAGTTTACGCAGCTGCTCTTCAGTCATCGGTAGCCCTGCCGGAACCTGCGGACCGCGGCTTTGCTCGCGCATAAAGCGCTTCACAATGCGGTCTTCCAGCGAATGGAAACTGATGATAGAAAGCCGCCCGCCCGGGGCCAGCACGCTGAGCGAGCTTTTTAGCGCCTGCTCTATCTCCTCCAGTTCACTGTTCACCCAAATGCGCACCGCCTGGAAGGTACGGGTCGCGGGATGTTTGAACTTATCCTTCACCGGGGTTGCCGCCGTCACCACTTCCGCCAGCTCTTTCGTGCGGGTCATCGGCTCAATGCGGTTACGCTCGACGATGGCGCGCGCGATGCGCTTACCGAAGCGCTCTTCGCCAAAGGTCTTAATCACCCAGGCGATATCGGCCTCATCGGCCGTCTGCAGCCATTCGGCGGCCGACTGGCCGCGCGTCGGATCCATGCGCATATCCAGCGGACCGTCGCGCATAAACGAGAAGCCGCGCTCCGCGTCATCCAGCTGCGGCGACGAGACGCCAAGATCGAGAAGAATCCCGTCGATCTTGCCCGTCAGTTCGCGCTCACTAACATAATCTGCAAGCGCAGAAAAAGGTCCGTGTACGATGGAAAAACGGGGGTCATCAATGGTCTTCGCCACGGCGATTGCCTGCGGATCGCGATCGATTGCCAGCAGACGGCCTTCCGCTCCCAGTTGGGAGAGGATCAGACGCGAGTGGCCACCGCGACCAAAAGTGCCATCAATGTAGATACCATCCGGGCGAATATTCAGGCCGTTAACGGCTTCATCCAGAAGTACCGAAGTATGTTTAAAATTTTCCATCATTTTATAAAGACAAATCCTGCAGTCGCTCCGGCAGTTCCCCGGTTGCGGACTGCTCAGCGTCGATATCTTCCTTGACCCGTTGATACCAGGTCGTTTCATCCCACAGCTCAAACTTATTGAACTGCCCGACCAGCATCACTTCTTTTGTCAGCCCGGCATGCTGCCGTAACACCGGAGCGATCAAGAGCCGCCCGGCATTATCCATCTGACATTCGCTGGCATGTCCCAGAAGCAGACGCTGTACGCGCCGCTCAGCGGGGTTCATGCTCGACAAACGCGACAATTTTTGCTCGATGATTTCCCATTCAGGCAAGGGGTAAAGCAGCAGGCACGGGTGATGAATGTCAATGGTGCAAACCAATTGACCGGAAGCACTCTCAATCAGCCCGTCGCGGTAACGCGTCGGCACGGCCAGACGGCCTTTGCTGTCGAGATTGACTAACGTTGCCCCACGGAACATGCCAGCCTCACCCCTTTTCGCCACTTTAACCCACAAATTCCCACCAGAAGGAGTTTACGGAGCGGAGGAAAAGCTTGTCAAGCCAGCACGAATACCAACGAAGCTTAAAAACCCATTATTTGCCGCCGATATTAGGCCTGATGATAAAATCATCAACAAACGAGGCAAATTAACGTCATGAATACGTGTAAGAAAACAACCAACAAATTCGTAACAGTTAAAAGCAACAAAATATCTTCGGCGGGAAAATATAAAGTGTCAGTTTGCGACGCGAGCGGCATTTTAGGCGATTCTGTTGCCCGTTAACAGTGCCTGATGTCTGCGGAGAGGCTCTCTTGTCGCGGGGTAGAGAAGATTGGGGGTATTGTCTGCGATAAAATGAGTGTTAATTCAGCGATTAACTTAGTGAATGTAACAAAATAATACAAATATCAACCGGGAGATCTTTTCTTATACCCCTCAGGTGCAAGAAAGCCCCTACTCCAGAATAAAACAAAATAATGCGTAAAGAAGTTTAGGGATTTGTCTGAAAGATATTCAGTTTTGCATTTTTAAGCCAATTTGTATGGATTATCGCCAGACGCGCATCCGTCTGGCGAGCGGTGGAAGAATTATGCCGGCAGCCCGCTGCCGGAAATATTCAACGACGGTTCAGGCTCCCGCGGCGATACAAATTCCGGCGAATCCGGCTTAGGCCAGGCTTTGGCTTGCGTGGTTCGTCGAGGCTGGCGAGGACGATCTCCAGCACGCGCTCGGCAACGTCGCGGTGGCGCTGAGCCACCGCCAGCACCGGACACTGGAGGAAATCCAGCAGTTCGTTATCGCCGAAGGTCGCAATCGCCAGCTCGGAGGGCAGCTTGCCTTCCCGACGCAGCGTCACGTCCATCACGCCCTGCAGCAGCGGGAACGAGGTGGTAAACAGCGCCTGCGGCATCGGATGGGTTTCCAGCCACTTCTCGAATAGCTGACCCGCCGCTTCGCGCTCGTAGCTGTTAGCGTAGAGATACTGCACCTCACGCGGATCGTCCTGCCACGCGGTCCGGAAGCCCTGCTCGCGCAGGAAGCTCACCGACAGCTCCGGCAAAGCGCCAAGATACAGCACGCTGTCGCCGGGGAATTTGCGCAGCTCGGCGCCGAGCATTTCCGCATCGTCGCGATCGGCACCGACAACGCTGGTGAAGTGTTCACGATCGAGTGCGCGATCGAGCGCAACAATCGGGAACGGATCGTTGGCCCAACGCTGATAGAACGGATGCTCGGGCGGTAATGAGGTCGACACGATAATGGCATCGACCTGGCGCTGCAGCAGGTGCTCAATGCAGCGCATCTCGTTATCGGGCTGATCTTCCGAACAGGCGATCAGCAGCTGATAGCCACGCTGGCGCGCCTGCCGCTCGAGGTAGTTAGCAATGCGGGTATAGCTGGTGTTTTCCAGATCCGGAATAACCAGACCAATAGAACGCGTGCGTCCTGCACGCAGGCCGGCAGCGACCGCATTCGGGTGATAGTTGTGTTCACGAACCACAGCCATCACCTTTTCGACCGTTTTATCGCTCACGCGGTACTGCTTCGCTTTACCGTTAATCACATAGCTAGCGGTGGTTCGCGAAACACCGGCCAGCCGGGCGATTTCATCCAGTTTCACAATTGCCCCTTGGGTAATTTAGTACAGAACATAACCTTTCTTCAGGTATGGATTCATTTTCATAACATCTAAACGCAGAACAGTTAGCACAGCAACCGGTTTTGTCTCCAGTTCCTACCGATTTCGCAAAAAAATAGCCCGACAGTTTGTGTCGGGCTATTTTTAGCTCATTTTCAGCGACTCAGCGCATTATTTTGTCGCCGCGCGACAGGCCAACGACCCCCGAACGAGCAACTTCAACGATTCTCGCAACGTCACGCAGCGAGGCGATGAATGCATCCAGCTTATCGCTGGTACCAACCAGCTGAACGGTGTAGATAGACGGGGTGACGTCAATAATCTGCCCACGGAAGATCTCGGTGTTGCGCTTGACCTCCTCGCGGCCAAAGCCGCTTGCCTGCACCTTCACCAGCATAATCTCGCGCTCAACGTGCGAGTTTTGTCCGAGCTCGCTGACGCGCAGCACGTCCACCAGCTTATGCAGCTGCTTTTCGATCTGCTCGATCGCTTTCTCATCGCCCACGGTCTGAATCGTCATCCGCGAGAGCGTCGGGTCATCGGTGGGTGCCACCGTCAGGCTTTCAATGTTATACCCACGCTGCGCAAAGAGACCAATAACGCGCGATAAGGCGCCCGATTCGTTTTCCAGTAATACCGATAATATCCGGCGCATAATCAGGTTCTCTCCGTTTTGCTCAACCACATCTCGTCCATCCCGCCGCCGCGGATATGCATCGGATACACGTGCTCGCTGCCGTCAACCGTCACGTCGACGAAGACCAGACGATTATTACGCACCTGCTCCAGCGCTTCGGTCAGCTTTGACTCCAGCTCCTGCGGCTCGTTAATGCGAATCCCTACGTGACCATACGCTTCTGCGAGGCGGACAAAGTCCGGGAGCGACTCCATATACGACTGCGAGTGGCGGCCGGAATAGATCATGTCCTGCCACTGCTTCACCATCCCGAGATAGCGGTTATTCAGGTTCAGCACCAGAACCGGCAGTTCGTACTGCAGCGCGGTGGAAAGCTCCTGGATATTCATCTGAATACTGCCGTCGCCGGTGACGCAAATAACGGTCTCATCCGGCAGCGCCATCTTCACGCCGAGCGCCGCGGGCAGGCCGAAGCCCATCGTGCCCAGGCCGCCGGAGTTGATCCAGCGTCTCGGCTTATCAAAGGGATAATAGAGCGCAGCAAACATCTGATGCTGACCGACGTCGGAGGTGACGTAGGCGTCGCCGTTGGTCAGACGCCAGATAGTCTCGATCACCGCCTGCGGTTTGATCTTGCCGCTTTGCGTATCGTATTGCAGGCAGTGACGCGCGCGCCACTGCTCGATCTGCTGCCACCAGTCGCGAAGCTCATCCAGCGGCTGCTGCGCCTCTTCCTGCTCCAGCAGCTCCAGCATCTGCTCCAGCACCTGACGGGCATCGCCAACGATCGGCACGTCTGCCGGCACCGTTTTCGAAATCGACGTCGGATCGATGTCGATATGCAGCACCGTGGCATTCGGGCAGTATTTTGCCAGATTGTTGGTCGTGCGATCGTCAAAGCGGACGCCAACGGCGAAAATCACGTCGGAGTGATGCATCGTCATGTTGGCTTCATAGGTGCCGTGCATGCCCAGCATACCCAGCGCCTGCTGGTGCGAGGCAGGGAAAGCGCCCAGCCCCATCAGCGACGACGCAACCGGCAGATTCAGTTTTTCCACCAGGCTATACAGCTGCTCTTCGCATTGAGCGTTAATCGCCCCGCCGCCAACGTATACTACCGGGTGTTTGGCCGCGATCAGCGTTTGCAGCGCGCGTTTAATTTGTCCTTTATGCCCGCTGGTTGTCGGGTTATAGGAGCGCATGCTGACCGCATCCGGCCAGACGTACGGCAGTTTGTTCGCCGGGTTGAGGATATCTTTCGGCAGATCGACGACAACCGGGCCGGGACGGCCGCTGGCCGCCAGCCAGAAGGCTTTCTTCAGGACACCGGGGATATCTTCGGTTTGCTTAACCAGGAAGCTGTGCTTCACCACCGGTCGGGAAATACCGACCATGTCGCACTCCTGGAAAGCGTCGTAACCAATCAGGGAAGTCGCCACCTGTCCGGAGAGAATGACCAGGGGGATAGAGTCCATGTAAGCCGTCGCAATGCCGGTAATGGCGTTCGTGGCCCCGGGCCCGGAGGTCACCAGCACGACCCCGACTTCGCCCGTTGCGCGGGCGAGACCGTCCGCCATATGCACCGCGGCCTGCTCGTGGCGGACCAAAATATGATCGATACCGCCGAGGGTATGTAACGCATCATAGATATCGAGGACCGCCCCCCCGGGATAACCGAATACTTGCTTGACGCCCTGATCGACAAGCGACTGGACGACCATCTCGGCTCCTGACAACATCTCCATGGTTTGCCTCCCGGCTTATTGTTTTTAACGACAGCGGAACTCAATTTCCGCGCGTTCGCACAATGCGCAGAGTTTCGTCTTCGCATTGAGGTGAATGGACTGCGTGCCTTTACCATAACTGGTCCCTACCGGGCAGGCAATTCGCCACCGCGGGTACATGAGAGGTATTAAAAGAATAAAAAAGAGGATTTAATAAAAAATCAGGTGGAAAACTTCACCGACAGGAATTGACGCAAATAATAACTCGGACAAATTGCCGTGCCGCAGGAAATCATCCATTTTTCATCTGAATCTGCCGCCAGCCGCCGCAGACAAACAGAATAAAATTCTAACTTATTACTTAATAATAGATAAAACCATACGAAAAGCGCCGCGACGTTGGCCCTGGTCAGCGGCAGGCCCAAATATCCCCTGCAGCCCGCTCACAAAGCAGGAGCCGCGGCTCCCGTTTGTGGTGATGTACGCACAGATTAGCGCCGGCAAATACTGACCAGCAGTTCTTCCATCCACTGGTGGCCTTTATCGCGACCCGCGGCTTCGTGCCATGAGAGATAGCAGGTCCGGCTATTAACCTGCAGCGGCAGCGTGACCAGCTGCAGGTTAAGCTTATCCGCGAATTCAGCCGCCAGCCAACGCGGCGCAATAGCCACCATTTGCGTTTGCGAAACCACATTTAATACGCTGACCATCGCATTGCCCTGATAGGCAATTCGCGCCTGTTTATCGAGAGTGTCATACCAGGGCTGGCTGAATGAAGCATAGCGATCCAGGGCAACAACCGCGTGCTCTTCCCGATAAATGTCCTCTTCCGCCAGCAATCCGCTAATACGCGGATGCTGACGACTGGCGACTAATACCATCTCATCGTTAAACAGCGGCACGCAGGCAAATTCAGGGCGGCGAAACTCTTCATAGCCCACCACGAATTCAATTTCCTGATAACGTAATTGATGGTCGGTATTTTGATTCAGCGCCGATTTAAAAATCAAATGAATATTTGGCGCGGCTTCGCTAACTTTATTGAGGATTGTGGCGGTCAAATAGTTATCCAGCGGGCTGCACACGCATAAATTAAACACCCGCTCGCTGCTTATTGGCTCAAAACCGGAGCCCGGCAGTTCGTTCTGCACCAGCTGCAGAGCCTGGCGCACCGAGCCAAACAGCTGGACCGCACGCGCCGTTGGCTGAATCCCGCGGCCGTAGCGAACGAACAGCTCGTCATTAAACATCACCTTCAGACGCGATACGGCGTTGCTGACCGCCGGCTGCGACATCCCCAGAGAATGCGCCGCGCGAGTGATATTCTGCTCCTGCATCACCGCATCAAAGACGGTGAGCAGATTGAGATCGACCATGCGTAGCTGAGGTTTCGTCACCTCTGCCGCAGGGGCTGCTTGATATTCAATACTTTCAATTATCATATCTAATTTCATCATCAGGCTAAATTCCCTTTGCACAAGTACAGTAATTAATGCTGAAAATATCATTTAGCACGCATATGAAATTTGCAAAAGGGTAAAAATGAATTTTAGGAATATATCAAAGTTATGATTTCGGCAAAAATAAGCAGAATTAGAAGATGGCCGTTTCATTTTAACTATATCGATTACTTGATGGTGCTAAGTTTAATCATAAGTTATAAGGATAAACAACGGCAGGAATAGTTAACTTAAATTGAAGCAGCATTAAGGTATAGATTGAACACGCTATTAAAATTAACATGTCGTTATCATAGATAATTAGCCTGAACTCATTTAAATATATTCACATGTCAAATATTCTCAGTCTTTTCATTAAGATGGCTACCGTCGCCGCCACGACAGCGTGAGGCCTTGAATCAAAATGAAATTGTGCGAATGTTTTAAATGGCCTCGCCCCCTGCCGCGGCGCCAAAAACGATTGTCGGCAAAAAAGCGCGATCTTCAGCACAATTAGCTAATTCAGTGACGGGGTAAAAAGACGTTTTTCCCCCTCAGGGGTTGACATCAAAAGGCGTATCCAGTAACTCTAAAAGCATATCGATTTCATCTGGAGCATGACGCAATGATTCGCAGCACTCGTTTCACCAGCCTACTACTACTAAACGCATCCAATTTGCGCGGTAGGCTGCTGGGCGACGTTAAGCGTTAGTCATCTTCCAGTAAGACTATAAAACCCGCGCCATTGCGCGGGTTTTTTTATGCTCGTCAGCAAGGCGCCCAGGACACCGATTAAGGATTTAACCATGAGCCAGCAAGTCATTATTTTCGATACGACCTTACGTGACGGGGAACAAGCGTTACAGGCTAGCCTGAGCGTTAAAGAGAAGCTGCAGATTGCCCTGGCCCTTGAGCGTATGGGCGTAGACGTGATGGAGGTCGGCTTCCCTGTCTCATCTCCGGGCGACTTTGAATCCGTACAGACCATCGCGCGCACCATCAAAAACAGCCGCGTTTGCGCCCTGGCGCGCTGCGTAGAGAAAGATATCGATGTCGCGGCCGAATCCTTAAAAATCGCCGAAGCGTTTCGTATTCATACGTTTATCGCCACCTCGCCGATGCATATCGCCACCAAGCTGCGCAGCACCCTCGATGAGGTGATTGAGCGCTCGATCTATATGATTAAACGCGCCCGTAACTATACCGACGACGTTGAGTTCTCCTGCGAAGATGCCGGCCGTACGCCGATTGCCGATCTGGCACGCGTCGTTGAAGCCGCCATCCGCGCCGGCGCTACCACCATTAACATCCCGGACACCGTCGGCTACACCATGCCGTTCGAATTCGCCAATATTATTACCGGCCTGTACGAACACGTTCCGAATATCGATAAAGCAATTATCTCCGTCCACACTCATGACGATTTAGGCATTGCAGTCGGTAACGCCATCGCTGCGGTTCACGCCGGCGCTCGTCAGGTTGAAGGCGCAATGAACGGCATCGGCGAGCGCGCAGGTAACTGCTCGCTGGAAGAAGTGATCATGGCTATCAAAGTGCGCAAAGACATCATGGATGTGCACACCCGCATTAATCACAACGAAATCTGGCGCACCAGCCAGACCGTCAGCCAGATTTGCAACATGCCGATCCCGGCGAACAAAGCCATCGTCGGTACCGGTGCCTTCGCTCACTCCTCCGGTATTCACCAGGATGGCGTACTGAAGAACCGCGAAAACTACGAAATCATGACCCCGGAATCCATCGGCCTGAATCAGGTACAGCTGAACCTGACCTCCCGCTCCGGCCGCGCGGCGGTGAAACACCGCATGGAAGAGATGGGCTACAAGGAAAGCGACTACAACATGGACCACCTGTATGACGCCTTCCTGAAGCTGGCGGACAAAAAAGGTCAGGTCTTCGACTACGACCTGGAAGCGCTGGCCTTTATTAACAAGCAACAGGAAGAGCCTGAGCATTTCCGCCTGGACTACTTCAGCGTGCAGTCCGGCTCCAACGCCATCGCCACCGCCTCCGTCAAGCTGGCCTGCGGCGATGAAGTGAAGTCCGAAGCGGCTAACGGCAACGGTCCGGTCGATGCCGTATATCAGGCCATCAACCGCGTTACCGGCTATGACATCGAACTGGTTAAATATGGCTTAAGCGCCAAAGGCCACGGTAAAGATGCGCTGGGTCAGGTCGACATCGTGGTGAACTACAACGGTCGTCGCTTCCATGGCGTCGGTCTGGCGACCGATATCGTTGAATCCTCCGCGAAGGCGATGATTCACGTTCTGAACAACATCTGGCGCGCCGCTGAAGTCGAAAAAGAATTGCAACGCAAAGCTCAAAATAACGAGAACAAGAAGGAAACTGTGTAATGTCGAAGAATTACCATATTGCTGTGTTGCCAGGTGATGGCATTGGCCCGGAAGTCATGAACCAGGCGATGAAAGTACTGGAAGCTGTCCGTACCCGTTTTGATATGCGCATTACCACCAGCCAATATGATGTCGGTGGCGCCGCCATCGACCGTCAGGGTTCCCCGCTGCCGCAGGCTACGGTGGAAGGCTGCGAGCAGGCAGACGCCATTCTGTTCGGCTCGGTCGGTGGCCCAAAATGGGAACACCTGCCGCCTGCAGAGCAGCCGGAGCGCGGCGCGCTGCTGCCGCTGCGTAAACATTTCAAGCTGTTCAGCAACCTGCGTCCGGCGAAGCTGTATCAGGGGCTGGAAGAGTTTTGCCCGCTGCGCGCGGATATCGCCGCCAACGGCTTCGACATCCTGTGCGTCCGTGAACTGACCGGCGGCATCTACTTCGGCCAGCCGAAGGGTCGTGAAGGCAGCGGCCATCACGAGAAAGCGTTTGATACCGAGGTTTACCACCGCTTTGAGATCGAGCGCATTGCACACATCGCGTTTGAATCGGCCCGCAAGCGCCGGAGCAAAGTGACCTCTATCGACAAAGCCAACGTGCTGCAGTCCTCCATTCTGTGGCGAGAAATCGTCGGCGAAATCGCCAAAGAGTACCCGGACGTTGAGCTGGCGCACATGTACATCGACAACGCCACCATGCAGCTGATTAAAGACCCGTCCCAGTTCGACGTGCTGCTGTGCTCCAACCTGTTCGGCGACATCCTGTCCGACGAATGCGCGATGATCACCGGCTCAATGGGCATGCTGCCCTCCGCCAGCCTCAATGAACAAGGCTTTGGCCTGTACGAGCCGGCAGGCGGCTCGGCACCGGATATCGCCGGCAAGAACATCGCTAACCCGATAGCCCAAATCCTGTCGCTGGCGCTGCTGCTGCGCTACAGCCTCGACGCGGACGCGGCGGCAACGGCTATCGAAAGCGCGATCAACCGGGCATTAGAAGAAGGCATCCGTACCGGCGATTTAGCGCGCGGTGCGGCGGCGGTCAGTACCGATGAAATGGGCGACATCATTGCCCGCTATGTCGCTGAAGGGGTGTAATCATGGCTAAGACGTTGTATGAAAAATTGTTTGATGCTCACGTGGTTTATGAAGCGCAAAACGAAACCCCGCTGCTGTACATCGACCGTCATCTGGTACACGAAGTAACCTCCCCGCAGGCGTTTGACGGCCTGCGGGCGCACAACCGCCAGGTGCGCCAGCCGGGAAAAACCTTCGCCACCATGGATCATAACGTTTCGACTCAGACCAAAGACATCAACGCGTCCGGCGAAATGGCGCGTATCCAGATGCAGGAGCTGATTAAGAACTGTAACGAATTCGGCGTTGAGCTGTATGACCTGAACCACCCGTATCAGGGGATCGTTCACGTCATGGGCCCCGAGCAGGGCGTAACCCTGCCGGGGATGACCATCGTCTGCGGCGACTCCCATACCGCGACCCACGGCGCGTTCGGCGCGCTGGCTTTCGGCATCGGGACCTCCGAAGTTGAGCACGTGCTGGCCACCCAAACCCTGAAGCAGGGCCGCGCCAAAACGATGAAGATTGAAGTTCAGGGTCAGGCGGCGCCGGGGATCACCGCGAAGGATATCGTGCTGGCGATCATCGGCAAAACCGGCAGCGCCGGCGGTACCGGCCACGTGGTTGAATTCTGCGGCGAAGCCATTCGCAACCTGAGCATGGAAGGTCGCATGACCCTGTGCAATATGGCCATCGAGATGGGCGCGAAAGCGGGCCTGGTGGCGCCGGACGCGACCACCTTTGATTACGTGAAGGGCCGTCTGCACGCGCCTAAAGGTCAGGACTTTAGCGATGCGGTCGCCTACTGGGAAACCCTGACCACCGACGCCGACGCTACCTTTGACACCGTCGTCACCTTACAGGCCGCAGAGATTGCTCCGCAGGTGACCTGGGGAACCAACCCGGGCCAGGTTATCTCCGTCACCGACCTGATCCCCGACCCGGCTTCTTTCGCCGATCCGGTAGAGCGCGCAAGCGCGGAAAAAGCGCTGGCCTATATGGGCCTGAAGCCGGGCATCCCGCTGACCGACGTCGCGATTGATAAAGTCTTTATCGGCTCCTGTACCAACTCGCGCATTGAAGACTTACGCGCGGCGGCCGAAATTGCCAAAGGGCGTAAAGTCGCGCCGGGCGTGCAGGCGCTGGTTGTCCCAGGCTCTGGCCCGGTGAAGGCGCAGGCGGAAGCGGAAGGCCTGGATAAGATCTTTATCGAAGCCGGCTTTGAATGGCGTCTGCCGGGCTGCTCCATGTGCCTGGCGATGAACAACGACCGCCTGAACCCCGGCGAGCGCTGCGCATCCACCAGCAACCGTAACTTTGAAGGCCGTCAGGGCCGCGGCGGACGCACCCACTTAGTCAGCCCGGCCATGGCCGCAGCGGCGGCCGTCAGCGGCCATTTCGCCGACATTCGCGACATTAAATAAGGAAACCATCATGGCAGAGAAATTTACCCAACATACTGGCCTGGTGGTTCCGCTGGATGCCGCAAACGTCGATACCGATGCGATCATTCCCAAGCAGTTCCTGCAGAAAGTGACCCGCACCGGTTTTGGCGCGCATCTGTTCAACGACTGGCGCTTCCTCGATGACCAGGGGCAGCAGCCGAATCCGGAGTTCATTCTCAACTTCCCGGAATACAAGGGCGCCTCTATTCTGCTGGCGCGGGAGAACTTTGGCTGCGGCTCATCGCGCGAACACGCTCCCTGGGCTTTGACCGACTACGGCTTTAAGGTAGTGATCGCGCCAAGCTTCGCCGACATCTTCTACGGCAACAGCTTCAACAACCAGCTGCTGCCGGTGACCCTGAGCGACGAGCAGGTCGACGAGATGTTTAAGCTGGTGCAGGCGCAGCCAGGCATTAAATTTGAAGTTGATCTGCAAGCTGAAGTAGTTAAAGCAGGCGACAAGTCGTACAGCTTTAAAATTGATGCTTTCCGCCGTCACTGCATGCTCAATGGCCTGGACAGCATCGGCTTGACTCTGCAGCATGAAGATGCAATCTCTACCTACGAGAATAAACAACCCGCCTTTATGAATTAAAACCACGCGCAGTTCATCTCTCAGCCCGGTCTTTGCGCCGGGCCTTTTTGTTTTCCTCAGCAGAAAAATGAGATCTGACGCACATATATCGATATTGTTCAGCCTGATATATAGAAATATTTAAAGCCAGGAAAAATAAATATTTATCAATTGGGAATTTATTCAATCACTCCCCTCCTTTTATTGTGTCAATTCACAAGTACAAGTAAAAAATCGCTTGAGATATTTAAGATAAGAATACAAACATGTAACTAAAACGTTAATTTCATAGAAGAACACTATAGCTCCACGCAAAAAAAAGCATTATTTTTCCATTTGGTGCCTCGTTATCTTTCCCTATAGAGAAATATTAACTTTGGACAGGCCAGGATCGCCGTACAGCGGCCATCAGGCATCCAGTGGAGAGAGCATATGAGCCACTACCCCCATCTTTTTTCCCCGTTGACCATTAACGGGATGACCATAAAAAACCGTATCATCATGCCGCCAATGGGGACTAACCTGGCCAGCCTGAACGGTGAAGTCACTCAGGAACAGATTGAATACTATGAGTTACGCGCGCGTGGCGGCACCGGACTCATCACTATCGAAAATATTTGTATCGATTTTCCTTTCGCTTCTAATGGCACAACGCAGCTGCGTATCGATAACGATCAATATATTCCGCGACTGTTCAAATTAACCGAAATCCTGCATAAACACGGTGCCTGCGTCGGTATCCAATTAAACCATGCCGGCGCTTCAGCTTATGCTTATCGTCTGAATGGTGAAATGCCGCTTTCCTCTTCCAGCACACCATCGAAAAAGAATGGCAATATTCCGCGCCCGATGACACGTGATGAAATTTATCACG
This sequence comes from Klebsiella sp. 18074, assembly GCF_902705905.1. Lineage (NCBI taxonomy): Bacteria > Pseudomonadati > Pseudomonadota > Gammaproteobacteria > Enterobacterales > Enterobacteriaceae > Klebsiella > Klebsiella sp. 18074. The sequence continues at coordinate 69,146 of NZ_CACSIS010000016.1, forward strand.
CCGTGAGTAAATTTGGCGATGCCGCAGAGCGCGTACGCCGGGCAGGTTTTGACTGTGTGGAAATTCATGCTGGTCACTCTTATTTAATTAGCCAGTTTTTATCGCCGCTGTTTAATAAACGCACCGATGAATTTGGCGGCAGTATAGAAAATCGCGCCAGAATATTAACCTTAATTGTTGATAAAGTGCGCGCCTGCGTAGGGCCACGTTTTCCGGTGAGCTTACGTATTAGCGCTGATGATTTCTTAGAAGGCGGAAATACGCTCGAAGATTCGCTGCGCATCCTCGAACTGTGCCAGGAAAAAGTGGATATTATCAACGTCTCCGCAGCGCAAAACGACAACCTGAATTTCCAGATTGACCAGATGTCTCTGGAGGATGGCTGGAAGCGTTATCTCTCCCGCGCGGTCCGCGACAAATTCCACAAACCAACGGTTATTGCAGGCAACATTCGTTCACCAAAAGTCGCCGAAGATATTATCGCCAGCGGCGATGCCGACCTGATTGCAATTGGCCGCGGGCTTATCGCCGAGCCAGAATGGGTACAAAAAGTTCAGAGCGGTAACGAGCGCCTGATGCGCAAATGCATCTCCTGCAACATTGGCTGCGCGGATCACCGCATCGCCCGTTCTCGCCCGCTGCGTTGCTCTATCAACCCGGATATTATCCACGGCGACGCCTACAAACAGCAGCGTGTGAACCGCGACACCAACGTGGTGGTCATCGGCGCGGGTACGGCGGGTATGGAAGCGGCCTGTACCGCGGCCGAAGTTGGCTGCCATACCTGGCTGCTGGAGGAAAAACACAGCATCGGCGGGCTGGCCAGCGAGATCTCTCTGTTACCAGAGAAAAAGCGTATTGCCGATTTCCCGCAGTTTATGAAAAACCGTATCGCCTCGCTGGATAACCTGATGCTGAAGGTCGGCAAACGCGCCACTGTTGAATCGGTTTCCGCCCTGCGCCCCGATTTAATCGTCAACGCAACCGGTTCAGTTCCCCTGCTGCCTCCAATTGAAGGGCTGCGCGAGAACATTGATGTCGAAGGCGGCAGCGTCTTTTCGATTACCAATATGATTCATCATCTGGACCAGTTTGCCGATGCGAAAGGTAAACGCATTGCCGTCGTCGGCGCAGGTGCCGTCGGTCTGGACGTCATCGAGTATTTCTCCGCACGCGGTGCCAGCGCAGTACTTATCGAAATGCAGGAGTCAGCGGGCCGCGACCTGGACATCATTACTAAAAATGCCATGTTGACCATGCTTGATGAACATCACGTGGAACAGCACATGCAAACGCAGTTGGTTGCCGTTACCCCAACGCACTTCACAGTTAAAAACGCGGATAGCACCTTTGACATTCCCTTTGATTACGGCTTCGTCTGCCTGGGAATGCGCGCCAATACCACCGGTCTCAATGAGATTGAACAATGGGCCAGAGCCAATAACGTAAAAATAATGAACATCGGCGACAGCCTGATGGCCCGGCGAATCATTGATGGCGTGCGCGAGGGGCGCAACGTGCTGGACACCCTGGAAGATATGGGTGCTCTGGGTAACCGCGAATCTACAAAAATTCCATTTCTAACATATTGAGGATTTTATCATGGCAGAACGTATTACTGGACACACTGAGCTGATTGGCCTGATTGCAACTCCGATTCGCCACAGCATGTCACCGACAATGCATAACGAAGCCTTTGCCAAACTGGGACTGGACTATGTTTACCTGGCTTTTGAAGTTGGTAATGAGGAGCTGAAAGATGTCGTACAGGGCTTTCGGGCGCTAAAACTGCGCGGCTGCAACGTCTCTATGCCGAACAAAACCGAGATTTGTCAGTATCTGGATAAACTCTCCCCGGCAGCAGAACTGGTTGGCGCGGTGAATACCGTGGTAAACGACAACGGTGTATTGACTGGTCACATCACCGATGGCACCGGCTATATGCGCGCGCTGTCTGAAGCAGGTATCGACATCATCGGCAAAAAAATGACCGTTCTGGGCGCAGGCGGCGCAGCAACCGCACTGTGCGTACAGGCAGCGCTGGATGGCGTTAAAGAGATCTCCATCTTCAACCGTAAAGATAAATTCTTCGCCAACGCAGAACAAACCGTCGCCAAGATCCGTAATAACACCAACTGTGCGATCCATCTGTTCGACCTGGACGATCATGACAAACTGCGCGCCGAGATCGACAGCAGCGTCATTCTTACTAACGCGACCGGCGTTGGCATGAAACCGTTTGAAGGCCAGATGCTGCTGCCTGACGACAGCTTCCTGCGTCCGGATCTGATCGTTTCTGACGTGGTTTATAACCCGCGCAAAACGTATCTGCTGGAAGTGGCTGAGAAAAAAGGCTGCCGCACCATCAACGGTCTGGGCATGATGCTCTGGCAAGGTGCGCGTGCTTTTGAAATCTGGACGGGCAAAGAAATGCCGGTTGAACACGTCAAAAGTATCCTTTTTTAAGGATGGGGCGCGATGAAAAATAAATATGTCCCAACGGCAGCGGGGCTATACCTTAACTATCTGATCCATGGCATGGGGGTGTTATTAATTACCCTCAATATGGCGAATTTACAGACGCAATGGGGAACCGACGCTGCTGGTGTCTCCATCGTCATATCGTCGCTGGGTATTGGTAAACTCGCCACGATCGTGACAGGATTCCTGTCCGATCGCTTTGGACGCAAACCCTTTATCTATCTCGGGATAGCCAGCTATCTGGTGTTTTTCCTCGGTATTTTACTGACGAAAAACATTTATATGGCCTACTTCTTCGGCATTATGGCCGGTTTGGCAAACAGCTTCCTCGATTCCGGAACCTATCCGGCGTTGATGGAGTCTTTCCCTAACTCCGCCAGCCGCGCGAACGTGCTGATCAAAGCCTTCATCTCTGCCGGACAGTTCCTGCTGCCGTTCATTATCGGCGCGCTGATATGGGCGAATATGTGGTATGGCTGGTCGTTTATCATCGCTGCAGTATTGATGGTTCTGAGCGCCATCTATCTGATAAGAATGCCTTTCCCGGATCATAGGGCGAAAAAGGAAACTGTTGAAAAGTCGCAGGCTGCTACAGCTGCTCCGCAAACTAATTCCGGCAAGCTGGATATGGTGATATTTACCCTGTACGGCTATATCGGGATGGCGACTTTCTATCTGGTTAGCCAATGGTTAGCGCAGTACGGCGAGTTCGTTGCAGGGATCCCGCATGAGTCAGCCATTAAACTGCTGAGCGTCTATACCGCGGGTTCTCTGATTTGCGTATTTGTCACCGCGGCCTTTGTCAAAGAGGTGTTCAGTTCGGCCATCGCCATGATCATCTATACCTTCCTGTCGATGATTTCACTGCTGATCGTCTGCTTGTTTCCCACGCCAATGGTGGTCACTGGATTTGCCTTTATCATCGGCTTTGCTGCCGCAGGGGGTGTTCTGCAGATAGGCGCGACCATTATGGCGATGAGCTTTCCTAACGGAAAAGGCAAAGCCACCGGGATCTTTTATACCGCAGGGAGTCTGGCAAGCTTTACGATTCCGCTCATCACAGCAAAACTGTCGAAGATTGGTATCGCCAGCATTATGTGGTTTGATCTCCTGATCGCTATCGTCGGCTTTGTGATCGCTCTGTACATCGGTTATCGTCAGTTTCAGGCTCGCGCCGCTGCAAAAACATCTTATGTTGCAGCAACCGCCTGATGGTCAATGACAAAAAGAATAATGGATACCAACATGACTAAAGCAGTAACAGTAAAAAACGTCACCTTCCAGGAAGGGGAAACCCTGATTTGCGTTCCGCTGATTGGTAAAACCATTGACGAACTGCAAGTCAATGCTCGCGCCCTGGCTACTGCCGGAGCCGATATTATCGAATGGCGTGTTGATCACTTCACGCAGGTTAGAGAAATTAAGCAGGTACTGTTGGCGCTGGGCGAAATTCGTCAGTTGCTGAAAGACATTCCGCTTCTGTTCACCTTCCGCAGTAAAAAAGAGGGCGGCGAAACGGAAATTAGCGATGAAGCTTATTTTGAACTGAATCGCCAGGCGGCGGTTAGCGGGCTCGCTGACGTCATTGATGTCGAGCTATTCAATGATGAAGCACAGATTCGTTCACTGGTGAACGATGCCCATGCGGCTGGTGTAAAAGTCATCATGAGTAATCATGATTTCCATAAAACTCCGGCTCAGGAAGATATTATCTACCGCCTACGTCGTATGCAGGACCTGGGTGCCGATTTACCGAAGATCGCCGTCATGCCGCAGTCGCCACAGGATGTATTAACCCTGCTGTCTGCAACCCTGGCGATGAAAGAAAAATATGCAACCCGCCCATTAATTACCATGTCGATGGGTAAATCCGGCGGGGTTAGCCGGGTAACGGGTCGTTTGTTCGGTTCAGCAATGACCTTCGGTACCGTGGGTCAGGCGTCAGCACCGGGACAAATCGCCATTACTCAGCTGCGTGAGCTGATGGATATTCTTTCCTGATAAAACGGTGCCCGCAGGTTTCCTCCGGGCATCTGCTTAAATCATTTTTTGGCTGTCATTAATAATGATATCCCTAAACGACTGAATTGCAGGGGAAATTACCCGCTCTTTCATCGTTGCCAGATAGATATAGCGTGGAGGAATCGCATTTTTGATCGTCAGGATATGCACGTTGTAGTACGAGAGTGCGGAAATTCGCGGCATAATCGCAATACCATAATCAATACTCACCAGCCCCGCCATCGCCGTATCCTCGTCAACGTAGCAAGCAATGTCCGGCACTAATTTTTGCTGCATAAATACGTTATCAATAAAATGCCGCAGACCGCTATTTTCTGAAAAATAGACATAGGGATAATGAATCGTCTCCACGAGATCGACTTCATCATCATATAGCCTGGCAAGAGGATGATCTTTCGCCGTCACTACAACCAGTTCTTGCTGAATTATAGGAATAAAATCAATATCTGGCTCATCAGCAATATAAGAGCAAATCGCTAAATCAGTCTTTCCGGCCTTCAGTTCCTGCAGCAGCGTTAGCGACGTGCCCTGAGTAAAAGAAAACGTCACATTGTGACAAGATGGTGAGAGTGAGTACTTATTAATTAACTGCGGAACAACAAACTCACCCATTGTATAAATAAAAGCAATACGAATATTCTCTTTGTTCTCCGCACTATTTTTTTGCAGCGTCATACGACCATTTTCCAGAGAGGCTAGCGCATCTTCCACATAGGGCAGAAAGCGTTTACCATTCTGAGTGATCTTGACATTTCGCCCTTTTCTGGCAAATAGTGCCACTCCCAGCTCTTTCTCCAGCTCTGATATGGCATGGCTTAAGGAGGGCTGGGTGATGAAAAGGCTGGAGGCCGCCTCGGTGTAATGCTCGGTTTCTGCCAGTCGCTTAAAATAATAAAGTTGCTTTAGGTTCATTATTTTTTCTCGTATAATATAAGAATAAAACCAATGCACCTAATATACCATGCAAGCCATCTATGATGAGTCGCAAAGGGCAAATATCGGCGTCGCATCAAATATTGTTTTGTTATTTTATTCATTACGTAACAAAGGATTGCAATATCATAGAATAAATCAATGGTTCAGTAAAATATTTTTGCATGTGTCAATATATGCAAAAATATTTTAAACTTTAAAGGAATTCTCAATGAGGACAATCGATGTTCAGGAAAGGCCTATCTCGCCACCGGCCACACAGAAGCGAACCAAAACGCGAATTGTAATTTTAATGTTACTCTCTATCGGTACGATGATAAATTATCTTGATCGTACTATCCTTGGTATTGTTGCCCCTAAGTTAACAAGCGAAATACATATCGATCCGGCCATGATGGGCATCGTCTTTTCTGCTTTTGCCTGGACCTATGCGCTGGCACAAATCCCTGGCGGCATGTTTTTAGATCGCTTTGGTAACAAATTAACCTACGCACTTTCAATTTTTTTCTGGTCAACTTTCACTCTATTACAAAGCTTTTCTGTCGGTTTAAAATCCTTGTTGCTACTGCGCTTAGGTTTGGGAATCAGTGAAGCACCCTGCTTCCCAGTCAACAGTAGGGTCGTAAGTAAATGGTTTCCCCAACATGAACGCGCGCGCGCAACGGCAACTTACACCGTCGGAGAATATATTGGCCTGGCAGCATTCTCTCCGTTACTATTTATTATTCTTGAGCATCATGGCTGGAGAACGTTATTTTTTATTACTGGTGGATTAGGTATTGCCTTCACTTTTGTATGGTGGAAGTTTTATCATGAGCCGCATGAATCTAAAACTGCTAATAAAGCCGAACTGGAATATATCGGTTTAGAAAATACCGAGAAAGCGAATGAAAATGTCCCTTTCAACTGGCCCGATGCAAAACGTTTATTGTGCTGCAGGCAAATCATTGGCGCCAGCCTCGGGCAGTTTGCAGGTAATACTACGCTGGTTTTCTTCCTGACCTGGTTTCCCACCTATCTGGCCAATGAGCGCCATTTGCCATGGCTTCACGTTGGTTTCTTCGCCTCCTGGCCATTTATGGCAGCGGCTGTTGGCATTCTTTTCGGTGGTTGGGTCTCCGACAAAATATTAAGAAAAACAAAGTCTGTAAATATTAGCCGAAAATTACCCATTATTTCAGGGCTGTTGCTTTCCAGCTGTATCATCGCGGCTAACTGGGTTGAGAGTAACACTGCGGTCATTATTATTATGTCGATAGCCTTCTTTGGTCAGGGGATGGTTGGACTGGGCTGGACGCTAATTTCAGATATTGCCCCTAAAAATATGGCTGGGCTTACCGGTGGGATCTTCAACTTCTGCGCAAATATGGCGTCGATCATTACCCCATTGATTATTGGCGTCATTATATCGATGACCGGTAATTTCTTCTACGCGCTCATTTATATTGGCTTGACGGCACTTATTGGCGTTATCGCGTATATTTTTATTATTGGCGATATCAAACGGATTGTATTGAAATAGCAAGTTGCGTGAAACTACCCCGGCTGGCATCACCTGCCGGGGTAGCTAAGTAATTAGATATCCTTAACTTTACAGGTCATAAACAGCGTCACCAGCGAAATCGCCGCGATCGCCCAGTAAACGCTGGCGTGGCCGTAGCTCTGCGACAGCGCCCCCTGCAGCACGCCGGCCAGGATCACGCCGGTGGAAATACTGTTGGTAAACAGCGTGGTGGCCGCTCCCGCGCGTCCCGGCATCAGGTCCTGGAACCACAGCATGCCGATCCCGGCGACAATACCGATAAAAATCGCGTTAAACAGCTGCAGCGCCAGCAGCGCCGTACGGTCGTGGAACAGGATCAGCCCGGCGTAGAACAGCACCCCGGCGGCCACGGCGGCGACCATCATGCGACGCTTGCCCCAGCGTTTAACGTAGTAGCCCGCCAAAATCATTGCCGGAATTTCCAGCCCGGCGGCGGTCCCCATCAGAATCCCCGCAAGACTATCCGGCAGACCCAGATCGCTGCTGATCCACAATGGCATATCAATGATATACATCGTGTTGCAGGTCCACATCAGCGTCGAGGCGATAAACAGCATACGTACGTTTTTATCATGCCACCCCCCAGCCTGCTGTAGCACTTCCGCACCTTCCGAAGGCTGCTCAACACGGGCAACCGACGGCAGCTTGAAGGCAATCAGCACCAGGCTGACGACAAAAATGCCCGCCGCTATCGTAAACATGGTGGTAAAGCCGTAATTCAGCGCCAACATAAAAGCCAGCGGCGGGCCGATAACCCACGCCAGCGACAGCTGGGCGCGCATGATCGAACTGAACATCACCACTTCCCGCGCCGAACTGTCGGCATACTCCCGCGCCAGGGCGAACAGCTGCGGCATCGCGGCATTGGCGATGGATGCCAGCATCACCCCGCAGGTAATCAGCGTCAGATAATGGCGATTAAAAGCAAACAGCAGCGCATTGCCTACCGCCATCAGGCAGCAGAACATAATCAGCCGGCGGCGATCGCCCTGGCTATCGGAGCGCTTCGCCAGCGCCAGGCTGACCGCGATCCCGGCAATCGCGTTAACCGTATAGAAAAGCCCCACCCAGAAAGGCTGTGCGCCCACTTCGCGGCTAAGAAATAAACTGAGCGTTGGCGCCTGCAGCGCACCAGCGATTCCCATCATGAAAGCGACCAGCATAAAAGCGGCGTAAACGCCGTTAAGACGTCGCCCCATCGTCATTAACCACAGCATGTCATGTCCTTAAACCACGCGAAGAAAACGAAAAAAGCCAGCAGAAGTCATCTGCTGGCGGGTGATTTTATACTCTATCTGCTTCAGGTTACAGGCCGGCGGCCGCTACAAGTGGGCCATGCTAATGCCGGGAACGCGAAAGCGGACAGGTACGCACCAATACTCAGTCACACATGATTGCGCAAGTTAACGATCGGAGGTCGGCGACGTAACTCCCCACTGCATCAGCTCGCCGAGTATTTCCTGCTGTCGTCCTGCCATCAGGCGGGCTAGCCATGACGCATCCTGCGTCGCAGAAAAGTAGCGTTGGTTGAACTGTTTAGCGGTTGACCTCGTCATATTCATCTCCTCGCTTCATCGAAATCTATTATTGACCTAATATGAGGATTAATAAATTGCTGAGTTTTCATCAGGAGTTCCCCTTTTATGTCTTCTGCCCGTCTGCAACAACAGTTCATCCGCCTGTGGCAATGCTGCGAAGGGAAGTCGCAGGAGACGACGCTCAACGAGCTGGCTGAGATGCTAAGCTGCTCGCGCCGCCATATGCGAACCCTGCTAAACATGATGGAAGAGCGCGGCTGGCTAACCTGGGAGGCGGAAGCGGGACGCGGAAAGCGCTCGAAGCTGGCTTTCCTCTACACCGGCCTGGCGCTGCAGCAGCAGCGGGCGGAAGATCTGCTGGAGCAGGATCGCATCGATCAGCTGGTGCAGCTGGTCGGCGATAAGGCCGCCGTGCGCCAGATGCTGGTCTCCCACCTCGGACGGAGCTTTCGCCAGGGGCGGCATATTCTGCGCGTGCTCTACTACCGACCAATGAAAAATCTGCTCCCCGGCAGCGCGCTGCGCCGTTCGGAAAACCATATCGCCCGGCAAATCTTCAGCGCCCTGACGCGGGTAAATGAGGAAAACGGGGAACTGGAAGCCGATATTGCCCATCACTGGCAGCAGCTATCGGCCACACACTGGCGCTTCTTTTTGCGTCCCGGCATCCACTTTCACCACGGGCGCGAGCTGGAAATGGAGGACGTGATCGCCTCTTTGCAGCGCAGCAACGCCCTGCCGCTGTACGCCCATATTGAGCGCATCGTCTCGCCGACCGCCTGGACGCTGGATATCCATCTGACGCAGCCGGATCGCTGGCTACCGTGGCTGCTGGGCCAGGTTTCGGCGGTGATACTGCCGCGCGAATGGCAGTCGATGGAAAACTACGCCTCGATGCCGATCGGCACCGGCCCCTATGCCGTCGCGCGCAATAACCAAAACCAGCTTAAGATCCACGCCTTCGACGACTACTTCGGCTATCGGGCATTAATTGACGAGGTCAACGTCTGGGTGCTTCCGGAGATTGGCGAAGAGTCGAACGGCGGCTTAACCCTGCAGGGCACCACCCAGAGCGAGAAAGCCGTCGAAAGCCGCCTGGAAGAGGGCTGCTACTACCTGCTGTTTGATTCCCGCAGCCCGCTTGGCGCCAATGCCGCCGTCCGCCAGTGGCTGAGCTACCTGTTCCAGCCGGCGAACCTGCTCTACCACGGGGGCGAACATTACCAGGGCAACTGGTTCCCGGCCTACGGCCTGCTGCCGCGCTGGCACCATGCGCGCAGCCACGCCTGCGAGAAGCCCGCGGGCCTCGAGTCGGTGACGCTGACCTATTATCAGGACCACATTGAGCATCGCGCGATCGGCGGCATTATGGCGACGCTGTTAGCCGAGCATCAGGTCAGGCTGGAGATTCGCGAGCTGGAATATGCGGAGTGGCACCGCGGCGAGGTGGTCAGCGACATCTGGCTAAACAGCGCCAACTTTACCCTGCCGATCGACTTCTCCCTCTTCGCCTGGCTGTATGAAGTTCCGCTCATTCGCCACTGCATCCCGATTGACTGGGAGGAGGACGCCGGCCGTTGGCATGCGGGCGAGTTAAACCCTGCGACCTGGAGCCAGCAGCTGCTGGCCAACCAAACGATCGTCCCGTTGATCCACCACTGGCTGATGATCCAGGGCCAGCGCAGCATGCGCGGCGTGAGGATGAACACCCTCGGCTGGTTTGATTTCAAATCCGCATGGTTCGCCCCGCCGGAGCCGTAATGCTTTCAGTCAACTAACAAAATCATTACACTATTCGCCGTTCTCAACGGGGTGCTATTAAACATACACGCGATCGTTCGGACTACCTCAAAGCAGCAAGCGGGTGAATCCCCGGGAGCATAGAAAACTATGTGACTGGGGTGAACACGCGACGCTAACGCAGAGGCAGCGCGCTCGATGAAGTGTGTATACACAAAATCATTCGGGTTGCATCAAGGCAGCAAGCGGGTGAATCCCCGGGAGCATAGAAAACTATGTGACTGGGGTGAACACGCGACGCTAACGCAGAGGCAGCGCGAAGGATGAAGTGTATAGGCTGAGAAAATACCCGTCGAACCTGATCCGGATAACGCCGGCGAAGGGATTTGAGGCTCACTCAAAATCCTTTGCCACCCCCCTTTTTGTGAGGTGCAAAGTGTTGAAAAAATTACTCCCGCTGCTGGTGCTGGTCGCCGCTCCCGCGTTGGCTAAACCCGTTCTCACCGTCTATACCTACGACTCCTTTTCCGCGGACTGGGGCCCGGGTCCGGCCGTCAAAAAGGCATTTGAAGCCGACTGCGGCTGCGAGCTGAAGTTCGTAGCGCTGGAAGACGGCGTTTCGCTGCTGAATCGCCTGCGCATGGAAGGCAAAAACAGCAAAGCCGACGTGGTGCTCGGACTGGACAACAACCTGCTGGAAGCGGCGGCGCAAAGCAAGCTGTTCGCCAAAAGCAACGTGCCGACCGACGCGATCACGGTTCCCGGTGGCTGGAACAACGATACCTTCGTCCCCTTTGATTACGGCTATTTCGCCTTCGTCTACGATAAAAACAAGCTCAAAAATCCGCCCAAAAGCCTGAAGGAGCTGGTTGAGAGCGACCAGAAATGGCGGGTGATCTACGAAGATCCGCGCACCAGCACGCCGGGCCTCGGCCTGCTGCTGTGGATGCAGAAGGTGTACGGCGATAAATCCCCGCAGGCGTGGGAGAAGCTGGCGGCGAAAACCGTCACCGTCACCAAAGGCTGGAGCGAGGCCTACGGCCTGTTCCTGAAGGGGGAAAGCGATCTGGTACTGAGCTATACCACCTCTCCGGCCTATCACATCATCGAAGAGAAAAAAGATAACTACGCGGCGGCCGGCTTCAGCGAAGGCCACTACCTGCAGGTCGAAGTAGCGGCCCGCACCGCGGCCAGCAAGCAGCCGGAGCTGGCGGAGAAGTTCCTTAAGTTTATGGTCTCTCCGGGGTTCCAGAATGCGATTCCGGCGGGCAACTGGATGTACCCTGTCACCCAGGTGACGCTCCCTGCCGGCTTTGACACGCTGATCAAACCGCAGACCACCCTGGAGTTCACTCCGCAGCAGGTCGCTGGCGAACGGCAGAACTGGATTAACGCATGGCAACGCGCCGTCAGCCGCTAACCATCGGCTGGCTGCTGCCGGGCCTGACGGCCGCCACCGTGCTGGTCGTGGTGGCGCTGGCCGCTTTTCTGGCGCTCTGGAGCAGCGCGCCGGAGGCGGCCTGGATGACTATCGTTCGCGACAGCTATCTCTGGCACGTCGTTCGCTTCTCCTTCTGGCAGGCGTTTCTTTCGGCGCTGCTCTCGGTGGTGCCAGCCATTTTTCTTGCCCGCGCCCTTTACCGGCGCCGCTTTCCCGGCCGCACGCTGCTGCTGCGCCTGTGCGCGATGACGCTCATCCTGCCGGTGCTGGTGGCGGTATTTGGCATCCTGAGCGTTTACGGACGCCAGGGCTGGCTGGCGGCGGTATTTAACGCGCTGGGATGGCAGTGGGATTTTTCACCCTACGGGCTGCAGGGGATCCTGCTGGCGCACGTCTTCTTCAATATGCCGATGGCGACCCGCCTGCTACTGCAGGCGCTGGAGCATATCCCCGGCGAACAGCGGCAAATTGCGGCCCAGCTTGGCATGCGCGGCTTTCACTTTTTCCGCTTCGTGGAGTGGCCGTGGCTGCGGCGGCAAATTCCTCCGGTGGCGGCGCTGATCTTTATGCTCTGCTTCGCCAGCTTCGCGACCGTCCTCTCTCTTGGCGGCGGCCCGCGGGCCACCACCATCGAGCTGGCGATCTACCAGGCGCTGAGCTTTGATTACGACCCGGCCCGTGCGGCGATGCTGGCGCTGATCCAGATGAGCTGCTGCCTCGGGCTGGTGCTGCTCAGCCAGCGCCTGAGCAAGGCCGTGGCGATCGGCGTGACCCTCGTTCGCGGCTGGCGCGACCCCGACGACCGCCTGCACAGCCGTCTCACCGACTTCGTGCTGATTGCCGTCGCGCTGCTGCTGCTGCTGCCGCCGCTGCTGGCGGTCATCATTGATGGCCTGAATAATAACCTGCCGCGGGTGCTGGCCCAGCCTGAGCTATGGCAAGCCCTGTCGACCTCCCTGCGCATCGCGCTGGCCGCCGGCATACTCAGCGTTATTCTAACGATGATGCTGCTGTGGAGCAGCCGCGAGCTGCGTATCCGCAGCCGCCCGCTGGCCGGCCAGGCGCTGGAGCTCAGCGGGATGCTGATCCTCGCCATGCCGGGGATTGTGCTCGCGACCGGCTTCTTTTTACTGCTCAATAATAGCGTTGGCCTGCCCGACTCCGCCGACGGTATCGTTATCTTCACCAATGCGCTGATGGCCATCCCCTATGCGCTGAAGGTGCTGGAAAACCCGATGCGCGACGTCGCCGTGCGCTACGGCATGCTCTGCAACTCGCTGGGAATAAGCGGCTTTACTCGCCTGAGGGTCGTTGAGCTGCGCGCCCTGAAGCGCCCGCTGGCCCAGGCGCTGGCCTTTGCCTGCGTGCTGTCTATCGGTGATTTCGGCGTGGTGGCGCTGTTCGGCAACGACGATTTCCGCACCCTGCCGTTCTATCTGTATCAGCAGATTGGCGCCTATCGTAGCCAGGACGGTGCCGTAACCGCCCTGCTGCTGCTGGCGCTGTGCTTTGTCCTCTTTACCGTGATTGAGAAGCTACCGGGGCGTGATGTTAAAACTGAATGATGTAACCTGGCTGTACCAACACCTGCCGATGCGTTTCACCCTTTCCGTACAGCGGGGCGAACGCATTGCGGTGCTCGGCCCCAGCGGGGCGGGGAAAAGCACGCTGCTGAACCTGATCGCCGGCTTTTTACCACCGGCGAGCGGCAGCATCGTCATTGACGGCGAGCCGCATACCGCGACGCCGCCCGCCCGTCGCCCGGTATCAATGCTGTTTCAGGAAAATAACCTCTTTAACCATCTCACCATTCGACAGAACATCGGCCTCGGCATGCACCCTGGCCTTAAGCTGAGCGCCGGGCAAAACGCCAACCTGCTGGCCATTGCCGAACAGATGGGCATCGATTCCCTGCTGGAGAGGCCTCCCGGCGAGCTCTCCGGCGGCCAGCGCCAGCGCGCGGCGCTGGCGCGCTGTCTGGTGCGCGAGCAGCCGGTACTGCTGCTGGATGAGCCGTTTTCCGCGCTCGATCCGGCGCTGCGCCAGGAGATGCTGATTTTGGTTGCGGAGGTTTGCCAGCGCCGCAGTTTGACGCTGCTGATGGTGTCGCATAGCGTGGAGGATGCCGCCCGCATCGCCCCACGGTCGCTGGTGGTGGCCGACGGGCGCATCGCCTGGGATGGCGCCACCGATGCGCTCTTAAGCGGCAACAGCAGCGCCTCGCATCTGCTCGGGATCAGCGCGCGATAACGTGGTGCAGAATATTGAGATAGACCGGCATTAGCGGGTGGCGAACCACCAGGGTTAACGCCACACCCGCCAGCACCAGCGCCAGCGGCGACAGCCACAGCAGGCGCGCGCGCGGCAGCAGCCGGGTCAACCGGTCGCTTGTTTTCGCGCTACGCCACAGGCGCCAGCAGAGCCAGCCGGCCAGCCACGCCAGCAGCGCGGCGCCCAGCAGCAGCCACTTAAAGCTGGCGCTGTTCTCATCGGCGGGGATATCAATAGCCGCGCCGGCAAGAATGCCCGGCAAAAAGTAGAGCGGCGGCCACAGCAGGCAGCCGATAATATTCGGCAGAATAAATTTCGCCACCGGCAGGTCGAGCATCCCGGCAACCATCGGCACCAGCGGCCGCGTCGGCCCAACGAAGCGCCCGATCAGGATCGTGACCATGCTGTGCTGATGCAGCGCGTGCTCGGTCTTATCAAGCAGCGCTTTGTTTTTCTTCATAAACGACCAGCGATGCAGCGGTTTTTTAAACCGCCAGCCGAGCCAGAATGAGATCCAGTCGCCGAATAAACAGCCGACGATCCCCGCCAGCCACGCCTGCCAGAAGTTAACCTCACCGCTGCCGATCAGCGCGCCCAGCCCGGCCATCATCACCGTGCCCGGCAGTATCAGCCCGACCAGCGCCAGCGATTCAAGAAAGGCGACCAGCATCACGGCTATCAGAGAGTAGACCGTGGATTGGGTGATAAAATGTTCCAGCAATGCTTGCATAGTGTGCCCGGTTTAAAAACGAAGCACGGATTCTCCAGAGCCGTCGTGCATTCGTCAAGCCATCAATTGTCAGAATAAACCCGTCATACTTCAAGTTGCATGCGCGTTGGCTTTCCTCGCTCACCCCAGTCACCTACTTGAGTAAGCGCCTGGGGATTCCCTGCGTTGCCGCCTGCCTGCAACTCGTATTATTTAGGGTTTAGTTTACTGGTTGTGACAATTTTCCGGGGCATCATTTCACTTTATTTACGTTTTATTCACATCCCGCACGGAATTCACTCGGGCTGGCGCCGGTGCATTTTTTAAATACCCGCGAGAAATAGAGCTGATCTTCAAAGCCAACGTTGCGCCCCACCGTCGCGATGGGCATTCGCGTAGTGCTCAGCAGCAGCTTGGCCTGGCTGATCCGCTGATCTTCCCGCCACCCCAGCACGCTGATGCCCAGCTGCTGGCGGAACAGGTGCGACAGCCGCGACGGCGACAGGCAGACGTGCTGGGCGACGCTGGCAATATCAAAATGGCTGTCCGCCAGGTGATCGCTAATGTACTGGCAGGCGTCGCGAACCCGGTTATCCAGCGGCGGATAGAGGGATTCGTTAATGGCCTCCATGCGCCGCAGCAGAAGCTGTTCCAGCAGGTTGATCGCCAGCAGCTCAGAGTAGCGCCCGGCTCCCTGTCCGGCGTCAACGATCTGGCCGAAAAGCTCGCCAAAGCGCATCTGCCACTGCTCATCGGGACGGAAAAAGCCGGTGTGGGCGAAAATCGTCGGCCAGTTCAGCCACTCATGCCAGTAGGCCCGCGGGCGGAAGTAGACCCACTGGTGATACCACTCGCGGGCATCAGGATGGCGGCCGTAGTGATGAATCTCCCCCGGCGGGAAGAGTAGAATATCGCCAGGCCGGCAAACAAAATGCTCGTCCTGGTTGTTGATCACCCCTTCACCGCGAATCGTCAGATTGAGGATGAAGCCTTTCATGCCGAGCGGGCGGTCAATGAAGAAATCCAGATAGCCTTCCGCATCAATCGGCGTCAGCCCCGTCACCAGGTGGGCGTTAAAAGAGTAGCCCGGTAGCAAGGGATCGTTTTGTGTTTCAGCCATAAACTCAGCTCTCCCGGAGAGGTACTGGACACCAATTGTCCATATTCGTTATTTTATCGCTAAGCGCGCTTCCCGTAATGGGATGCGGGTTGACATTCGAATTAAAACCCGCCTGATTTCAGCAAAAATCGACAACAACGCTCAATGTAAGCCATTCCAGCGCATAACGAAAGTGTCTATAAATACGGCAGGAAAGTCCACATTGAATATTTGCACGGCGTCACACTTTGCGACCTCACAGCAATATAGTCCATAAGATTAGCGAATACAGCCTGACGGTTTTCGGCACGAATATCTACTGTTTCACCATGAATGGTTTTCAGCATGGAGTAACAGCATGGCAATTGCGATTGGCCTCGATTTTGGTAGTGATTCAGTTCGCGCTCTGGCAGTGGAATGCGCCACCGGCGAAGAGCTCGCCTCCAGCGTAGAGTGGTACCCGCGCTGGCAGGAGGGGCTGTTTTGCGATGCCCCGAATAATCAGTTTCGCCACCACCCGCGTGATTACATTGAATCAATGGAAGCCGCGCTGAAAAGCGTGCTGGCGCTGCTGAGCCCCGAGCAGCGCACCGCCGTCGTCGGTATCGGCGTTGACAGCACCGGCTCGACGCCGGCACCGATTGACGCCGACGGCAACGTGCTGGCCCTGCGGGAAGAGTTTGCTAACAACCCGAATGCCATGTTCGTGCTGTGGAAAGACCACACTTCGGTGGAGGAGGCGGAGGCCATCACCCGTCTGTGCCACCAGCCTGGCAAAGAGGACTACTCTCGCTATATCGGCGGCATCTACTCCAGCGAGTGGTTCTGGGCCAAGATCCTCCATGTCACCCGCGAGGATAGCGCCGTCGCCGAGGCCGCAACTTCGTGGATTGAGCTATGCGACTGGGTGCCAGCCCTGCTTTCCGGCACCACCCGCCCGCAGGATATTCGTCGAGGCCGCTGCAGCGCCGGGCATAAATCACTGTGGCACGATAGCTGGGGTGGCCTGCCGCCGGCCAGCTTCTTCGATGAACTCGACCCCATTCTTAACCAGAACCTGACCTATCCGATGTTTAGCGACACCTGGACTGCCGACGTGCCGGTCGGCACGCTCAGCGCCGAATGGGCGCAGCGCCTGGGTCTGGCGGAAACGGTGACCATCTCCGGCGGCGCCTTCGACTGCCATATGGGCGCGGTGGGTGCCGGCGCGCAGCCGAATACGCTGGTTAAGGTTATCGGCACCTCCACCTGCGACATCCTCATTGCCGATAAGCACAGCGTTGGCTCCCGCACGGTGAAGGGGATCTGCGGCCAGGTCGACGGCAGCGTAGTGCCCGACTTTATCGGTCTGGAAGCCGGGCAGTCGGCCTTTGGCGATATCTACGCCTGGTTTGGCCGCATTCTCGGCTGGCCGCTGGCGCAGCTGGCGCTTGCCCATCCGGAGCTGAAAGAGCAGATCCGCGCCAGCCAAAAACAGCTGCTGCCGGCGCTGACCGAAGCCTGGGCGAAAAATCCCTCCCTCGATCATCTGCCGGTGGTGCTGGACTGGTTCAACGGACGGCGCACTCCAAACGCTAACCAGCGCCTGAAAGGGGTCATCACCGATCTGAATCTCGCCACCGATGCGCCGGCGCTGTTTGGCGGTTTGGTGGCGGCCACCGCCTTCGGCGCGCGCGCCATTATGGAGTGCTTCACCGACCAGGGGATCCCGGTCAACAACGTGATGGCGCTGGGCGGCATCGCGCGCAAAAACCCGGTCATCATGCAGGCCTGCTGCGACGTGCTGAACCGCCCGCTGCAGATTGTCGCCTCCGATCAGTGTTGTGCGCTGGGTGCGGCCATCTTTGCCGCCGTCTCCGCCGGCGTGTACCGCGATATTCCGACCGCGCAGGAGAACATGGCCAGCCAGGTGGAAAGCACCTTGCAGCCGCGCCCTGAGCAGGCACAACGTTTCGAACAACTCTATCAGCGCTACCAGCAGTGGTCGGTCAGCGCAGAACAACTCTATCTCCCTTCGACTGCAAAGGCGGAAACAGCCCCGCAATCCCAGGCAGCTCTCACCCATTAAGGACATGAAAATGACAATTTTTAATAACTATGAAGTGTGGTTCGTGATTGGCAGCCAGCATCTGTATGGCCCAGAAACGCTGCGTCAAGTCACGAAGCATGCCGAACATGTGGTGAATAGCCTCAATGCGGAAGCCAAACTGCCGTGCAAACTGGTACTTAAACCGTTAGGCACCACCCCGGATGAAATCACCCATATTTGCCGCGACGCGAACTACGATGATAAGTGCGCCGGGATGGTGGTGTGGCTGCATACCTTCTCACCTGCCAAAATGTGGATTAACGGCCTGACTATCCTCAATAAACCGCTAATGCAGTTCCATACCCAGTACAACGCGGCCCTGCCGTGGGACAGCATCGATATGGACTTTATGAACCTGAACCAGACCGCGCACGGCGGCCGCGAGTTCGGTTTCATCGGCGCGCGTATGCGTCAACAGCACAGCGTGGTGACCGGTCACTGGCAGGATCAGGAAGCTCATCAGCGCATCGGGTCATGGATGCGCCAGGCGGTATCGAAACAGGATACTCGCCATCTGAAAGTGTGCCGTTTCGGCGACAACATGCGTGAAGTGGCGGTCACTGACGGCGATAAAGTTGCCGCGCAAATCAAGTTCGGCTTCACGGTTAACACCTGGGCAGTGGGCGATCTGGTGCAGGTGGTCAACGCGGTCACTGAGGGTGAAATCAGCGCGCTGATCGATGAGTACGAAAGTACCTACCGACTGACGCCTGCGGCGCAAATCCACGGCGATAAGCGTCAGAACGTGATTGATGCCGCACGCATCGAACTGGGGATGAAGCGCTTCCTCGAACAAGGTGGGTTCCATGCGTTCACCACCACTTTTGAAGATTTACACGGCCTGAAACAACTTCCGGGTCTGGCCGTACAACGTCTGATGCAGCAGGGCTACGGCTTTGCGGGCGAGGGCGACTGGAAAACCGCCGCCCTGCTTCGCATCATGAAGGTGATGGCAACTGGTCTGCAGGGCGGCACCTCCTTTATGGAGGATTACACCTACCACTTCGAGAAAGGTAACGATCTGGCGTTGGGATCACACATGCTGGAAGTCTGCCCGACCATCGCTACCGCCGAGAAACCGATTCTCGACGTGCAGCCGCTGGGCATCGGCGGCAAAGCCGATCCGGCTCGTATCATTTTCAACACCCAGACCGGTCCGGCGATCGTCGCCAGCATGATCGATCTCGGCGATCGTTATCGTCTGTTGGTTAACACCATTGAAACGGTGAAAACCCCGCACGATCTGCCGAAGCTGCCGGTGGCTAACGCCCTGTGGAAAGCCCATCCGGACCTGCGTACCGCGTCTGAAGCCTGGATTATCGCTGGCGGCGCGCACCACACCGTCTTCAGCCACGCGCTGACCCTGGACGATATGCGTCAGTTCGCCGAACTGCAGGATATCGAGCTGACCGTCATTGATAACGAGACCCGCCTACCGTCGTTCAAAGATGCGCTGCGCTGGAACGAAGTTTATTACGGTTCAAAACGTTAAGAGGCCGTTCCCCTCACCCTAACCCTCTCCCCAGCGGGGAGAGGGGACCGATCGAGCGCGATGCCGCCTTTCTCCCTCTCCCTTTGGGAGAGGGCCGGGGTGAGGGAAACCTGACTCGCCTGCTATTTGGAGTACATTATGTTAGAAGATCTCAAACGCCAGGTACTGGAAGCCAACCTGGCCCTGCCAAAGCACAATCTTGTCACCCTTACCTGGGGCAACGTCAGCGCCGTCGACCGTGAACAGGACGTACTGGTGATTAAACCTTCCGGCGTCGACTACAGCGTGATGACCGCCGAAGACATGGTCGTAGTCAGCCTTGAGACTGGCGAAGTAATTGAAGGTAAGAAGAAACCCTCTTCAGATACGCCAACCCACCGCCTGCTGTATCAGGCATTTCCAACGCTGGGCGGCATCGTCCACACCCATTCGCGTCACGCCACCATCTGGGCGCAAGCCGGGCAGTCGATTCCCGCCACCGGCACCACCCACGCCGACTATTTCTACGGCGCGGTCCCCTGCACCCGCCTGATGACCGACGACGAAATCAATGGTGAATATGAGTGGGAAACGGGTGAAGTGATCGTCGAAACCTTCCGTGAAAATGGCATCGATCCGGCGCAAATACCCGGTGTACTGGTGCACTCCCACGGCCCGTTTGCCTGGGGGAAAAACGCCGAAGACGCTGTGCATAACGCTATTGTGCTCGAAGAGATCGCCTATATGGGCATCTTCTGCCGCCAGCTGGCACCGCAATTACCAGATATGCAGCAAACGCTACTGGATAAACACTATCTGCGTAAACACGGGGCGAAAGCCTATTACGGGCAATAAAACTCCACAACCGTCTGCGAGTCTGGTTGCCCGAACAGGTGCGAAGCACCGCCTCCGGGAACGGATGCCCGTCACACCTGTATAAAACCCCAGCACCATTGCATGAACCAGGCTATAATCAGGCCTGGTTTTTACTAATGAGAGCACGGCGTGACGCAGCCACGAGAAGGTTTTTTACTGACCCGTCACTGGCGGGATACCGCGCAGGGCACCGAACTGACCTTCTGGCTGGCGACCGATGACGGCCCGCTTCAGGTCACGCTGCCGCCGCAGGAATCCGTCGCGTTTATCCCTGAATCCCAGCGTGCGCAGGTTGAACGCCTGCTAGAGGGCGAAAACGGCCATCGCCTTGCTCCTCTTACCCTGAAAGATTTTCATCGCCAGCCGGTGTTTGGCCTCTACTGCCGCGCTCACCGCCAGCTGATGCGGCTGGATAAAAAGCTGCGCGAAAACGGCATCACGGTCTATGAAGGCGACATTCGTCCGCCGGAACGCTATCTGATGGAGCGCTTTATCACCGCCCCGGTGTGGGTCGAAGGTGAAACGCACGGCCTGCAGTTGGTTAACGCGCGGATGAAGCCCAACCCCGACTACCGCCCGCCGCTGAAATGGGTCTCACTGGATATCGAAACCAGCCGCCACGGCGAGCTCTACTGCATCGGCCTTGAAGGCTGCGGGCAGCGGGTCGTCTATATGCTCGGGCCGGAGCCGGCGGCCTCTTCCGCGGTTGATTTTCAGCTGGAGTACGTCGCCAGCCGCCCGCAGCTGCTGGAAAAGCTCAACGCCTGGTTTGCCGCCCACGACCCGGACATCCTGATCGGCTGGAACGTCGTCCAGTTCGACCTGCGCGTGCTGCAAAAACACGCCGAGCGCTACCGTATTCCGCTGCTGCTCGGCCGCGGCAACAGCGAGCTGGAGTGGCGCGAGCACGGTTTTAAAAATGGCGTATTCTTCGCCCAGGCCAGCGGGCGGCTGATTATCGACGGCATTGAGGCGCTAAAATCCGCCTTCTGGAACTTCCCCTCTTTTTCGCTTGAGACGGTCGCGCGCGAGCTGCTGGGTGAAGGCAAAGCGATTGATAATCCCTGGGATCGGATGGACGAAATCGACCGCCGCTTCAGCGAGGATAAGCCCGCGCTGGCAACCTACAATCTGCAGGACTGCGAGCTGGTGACGCGCATCTTCCAGAAAACGGAGATCGTGCCCTTTCTGCTGGAGCGCGCCACGGTTAACGGCCTGCCCGCCGACCGCCACGGCGGGTCGGTGGCCGCCTTCAGCCACCTCTATTTTCCACGCATGCACCGACTGGGCTACGTTGCGCCCAATCTCGGCGAAGTTCCGCCGCAGGCCAGCCCCGGCGGCTACGTGATGGACTCACGTCCCGGCCTGTACGATTCGGTGCTGGTCCTGGACTACAAAAGCCTGTACCCCTCGATTATCCGCACCTTTCTGATTGACCCGGTGGGGCTCATCGAAGGCAGCGCCCAGCCCGATGACGAGCACAGCACCGAAGGCTTTCTCGGCGCGCGCTTCTCCCGCGAGAAGCACTGTCTGCCGGATATCGTCAGCCAGATTTGGCACGGGCGCGACGACGCCAAGCGGCATAAAAACAAGCCGCTGTCGCAGGCGTTGAAGATCATTATGAACGCCTTTTACGGCGTGCTTGGCACCAGCGCCTGCCGCTTTTTCGACCCGCGCCTGGCCTCGTCAATCACCATGCGCGGCCACGCCATCATGCGCCAGACCAAAGCGCTGATTGAGTCGCAGGGCTATGACGTTATCTACGGCGACACCGACTCCACCTTTGTCTGGCTCAGGCGCGCCCATGATGAACAAGAGGCGGCGAAAATCGGCCGGTCGCTGGTGGCTTACGTCAACAGCTGGTGGGCCGCCGAGCTGGGGAAATCGCACCTCACCAGCACCCTCGAGCTGGAGTTTGAAACCCACTTCTGCCGTTTTTTAATGCCGACCATCCGCGGCGCCGATACCGGCAGCAAAAAGCGCTACGCCGGGATGATTCAGGAGGTGCAGGAGCAGAGAATGGTCTTTAAAGGGCTGGAGACGGTGCGAACCGACTGGACGCCGCTGGCCCAGCAGTTTCAGCAGGAGCTGTATCTGCGCATTTTCCGCAACCAGCCCTATCGCGACTACGTCCTGGAGACGATTAATCGGCTGATGAACGGCGAGCTCGACGATCGGCTGATCTACCGCAAGCGGCTGCGCCGGCCGCTGGCGGAATATCAGCGTAACGTCCCGCCGCACGTGCGCGCGGCAAGGCTTGCCGACGAGCACAACGTCAGGCTGGGCAGGCCGCAGCAGTACCAGCAGCGCGGCAGCATCAAATATGTCTGGACCACCGGCGGGCCGGAACCGGTCGATTATCAGCAGTCGCCGCTCGATTACGATCACTATTTGTCGAAACAATTACAGCCGGTCGCGGAAGGAATTCTTCCCTTTGTCGACGATGATTTTGCTACAATAGTGACAGGGCAGCTGGGGCTATTTTGACAGGTGACTATCACCGCGGCATCCAGTACCATAGCGCCCTTTCCACTCCTGGACCCAATCTTGATCCCTCTCCAGCTTATTCGGAGATGATCAACTATTGCCTGCAATTTAAGAACTAAAGAGCCGAACACATATGCCTTTTACACTTGGTCAACGCTGGATTAGCGACACAGAGAGCGAACTGGGATTAGGGACGGTCGTAGCGCTGGATGCGCGCATGGTTACCCTTCTTTTCCCCGCCATCGGCGAAAATCGTCTGTACGCACGCAGCGACTCCCCGATCACCCGCGTGATGTTTAATCCGGGCGACACCATCACCAGCCACGAAGGCTGGCAGCTCCAGGTTGACGAAGTTAATGAAGAGAACGGCCTGCTGGCCTATACCGGTACCCGTTTGGATACCGAAGAAGCCAACGTGGTCCTGCGTGAAGTGCTGCTCGACAGCAAGCTGGTTTTCAGCAAGCCGCAGGATCGCCTGTTCGCCGGGCAGATCGACCGTATGGACCGCTTTGCGCTGCGCTACCGCGCGCGTAAATATCAGAGTGAGCAGTACCGGATGCCGTGGAGCGGCCTGCGCGGCCAGCGCACCAGCCTGATCCCGCACCAGCTGCACATCGCCCACGACGTTGGCCGTCGCCACGCCCCGCGCGTGCTGCTGGCGGATGAAGTCGGGCTCGGTAAAACCATCGAAGCCGGGATGATCCTGCATCAGCAGCTGCTTGCCGGCGCCGCCGAGCGCGTGCTGATCGTCGTCCCGGAAACCCTGCAGCACCAGTGGCTGGTCGAAATGCTGCGCCGCTTCAACCTGCGCTTCTCGCTGTTTGACGATGAGCGCTATGCCGAAGCGCAGCACGATGCTTACAACCCGTTTGAAACCGAGCAGCTGGTTATCTGCTCGCTGGATTTTGTTCGCCGCAGCAAGCATCGCCTTGAGCACCTATGCGACGCCGAATGGGACCTGATGATCGTCGATGAGGCGCACCATCTGGTGTGGAGCGAAGAGGCGCCAAGCCGTGAATATCAGGCGATTGAACAGCTGGCAGAGCGCGTGCCGGGGATACTGCTGCTGACCGCCACGCCGGAGCAGCTGGGAATGGAGAGCCATTTCGCTCGCCTGCGCCTGCTGGATCCAAATCGTTTCCACGACTTCGCCCAGTTCGTTGAAGAGCAGCAGAACTACCGCCCGGTCGCCGACGCCGTTGCCCTGCTGCTGGCAGGCAACAGGCTGAGCGATGCCGATCTGAACATGCTCGGCGAGCTGATCGGCGAGCAGGATATCGAGCCGCTGCTGCAGACCGCCAACAGCGATCGCGATGGAGCCCAGTCCGCGCGTCAGGAGCTGGTCTCCATGCTCATGGACCGCCACGGCACCAGCCGCGTTCTGTTCCGTAACACCCGTAACGGCGTGAAAGGCTTCCCGAAACGCGAGCTGCACACCATTCGCCTGCCGCTGCCGATGCAATACCAGACGGCCATCAAGGTTTCCGGCATTATGGGCGCGCGTAAAACCGCCGAAGAGCGCGCACGCGATATGCTCTATCCGGAGCAGATCTATCAAGAGTTTGAAGGCGATAGCGGAACCTGGTGGAACTTCGACCCACGCGTCGAGTGGCTGATGGGCCACCTGACCAGCCACCGTTCGCAGAAGGTGCTGGTGATCTGCGCGAAAGCCACCACCGCGCTGCAGCTGGAGCAGGTGCTGCGCGAGCGTGAAGGTATTCGCGCCGCGGTCTTCCACGAAGGCATGTCGATCATCGAACGCGACCGCGCCGCCGCGTGGTTTGCCGAAGAGGACACCGGCGCGCAGGTGCTGCTGTGTTCTGAAATTGGCTCCGAAGGCCGCAACTTCCAGTTCGCCAGCAACCTGGTGATGTTCGATCTGCCGTTTAACCCGGATCTGCTGGAGCAGCGTATTGGCCGTCTGGACCGTATCGGCCAGGCGCACGATATTCAGATCCACGTACCGTACCTGGAAAGAACCGCCCAGTCGGTGCTGGTCCGCTGGTATCACGAAGGCCTTGATGCCTTCGAGCACACCTGCCCGACCGGCCGTACCGTTTACGATAGCGTCCATGACCAGCTGATTAACTATCTTGCCGCGCCGGAAACCACCGACGGCTTCGACGAGCTGATTAAATCCTGCCGCCAGCAGCACGACGCGCTGAAAGCGCAGCTGGAGCAGGGCCGCGACCGCCTGCTGGAGATCCACTCTAACGGCGGCGAAGGGGCACTGGCGCTCGCCGAAAGCATTGAAGAGCAGGATGACGACACCAGCCTGATCGCCTTTGCCATGAACCTGTTTGATATCGTCGGCGTCAACCAGGACGATCGCGGCGAGAACCTGATCGTGTTGACCCCGTCCGATCATATGCTGGTTCCGGACTTCCCGGGCCTGCCGGAAGACGGCTGCACCATCACCTTTGAGCGCGACGTCGCGCTCTCCCGCGAAGACGCGCAGTTCGTCACCTGGGAGCATCCGCTGATTATCAACGGTCTGGACCTGATCCTCTCCGGCGATACCGGCAGCAGCACCATCTCGCTGCTGAAGAACAAGGCGCTGCCGGTCGGCACTCTGCTGCTCGAGCTGATTTACGTCGTCGAAGCGCAGGCGCCGAAGCAGCTGCAGCTTAATCGCTTCCTGCCGGCCACGCCGGTGCGCATGCTGCTGGATAAGAACGGCAACAACCTCGCCGGCCAGGTGGAGTTTGAGAGCTTCAACCGCCAGCTGAGCGCCGTTAACCGCCATACCGGCAGCAAGCTGGTCAACGCGGTACAGCAGGACGTTCACGCGATCCTCCAGCTCGGCGAAGCGCAGGTCGCAAAAGCCGCTCAGGCGCTGATCGACGCGGCGCGGGATGAGGCTAACGACAAGCTGTCGGCGGAGCTGTCGCGTCTGGAAGCGCTTAAAGCGGTGAACCCGAACATCCGCGATGACGAACTGTCGGCCATTGAGAGCAACCGTCAGCAGGTGATGGATGCGCTGGCCCAGGCCGGCTGGCGTCTCGATGCGCTGCGCTTAATCGTCGTCACTCACCAGTAACGGAACGCGAATATGGCGATGGAAAACTACAATCCGCCGCAGGATCCCTGGCTGGTCATCCTCTATCAGGATGAGCACATTATGGTGGTCAACAAGCCGAGCGGCCTGTTGTCCGTGCCGGGGCGCCTGGAGGAGCATAAAGACAGCGTGATGACGCGCGTGCAGCGCGACTTTCCGCAGGCCGAGTCGGTTCACCGGCTGGATATGGCCACCAGCGGCGTGATTGTGGTGGCGCTGACCAAAGCGGCAGAGCGCGAGCTGAAGCGTCAGTTTCGCGAGCGTGAGCCGAAGAAGCAGTACGTCGCCCGCGTGTGGGGTCACCCGCAGAAAGCAGAAGGTCTGGTGGATTTGCCGCTGATTTGCGACTGGCCGAACCGGCCTAAGCAGAAGGTGTGCTACGAAACCGGCAAAGCGGCGCAAACCGAGTATGAGGTGCTGGAGTACGCGGACGATAACAGCGCCCGCGTGCGCCTGAAGCCGATTACCGGGCGCTCGCACCAGCTGCGCGTGCATATGCTGGCCCTCGGTCATCCGATTCTCGGCGACCGCTTTTATGCGACGCCGGAAGCGCTGGCCATGGCGCCGCGTCTGCTGCTGCACGCCGAAACGCTGACCATCACCCACCCATCGTTCGGTAACGCGATGACGTTTCGCGCCCCCGTCGATTTCTAATCGTTCAGAACTGTCCCGGGTCGTGCCGCTAGCGGCTCACCCGGGCTATCCCATCGCTTATTCAGCAAACGAGAAGTTCGCGTTAATCGCGGGCAAACCACGCATCAATCATCTTCTCGACGCGAGCGACAACCAGCCCGGTATCATGACGACGACTGCGGGCGCAGGCGTGCGCGGGTTCTTCACACAGCAGGCAGCGGCGTTGATTTTCACCCATTGATTGACGACCAACCAGGCCATTTTTCGGGCAAATCACGTCGATATCCCACAGGCGCCCCAGCGGATGAGTCTGTTCCAGCTCCGAGCAAAACGCTTTGATTTCACTGGCGGCGTGATCAACACACCACAGCGCTTCCGGGCCGGTCGGCAGCCACAATACCTGGCGATCGAGCGTTTGCCAGCGATGTTTCCACAGCATCTGATCGCAGGCCTGCAGCGCCATACCCATCATATTACGGTAGCGAATGCTGTCTTTCACCGCGCCCGGCGTCACCAGGGTCAGCGAAATCACCGGCTGCTGATAATGGGCTAACAAGTCGGCCTGGCGAGCCGCACGCTGCTCTTTCGCCGCCAGCAGCGCTTCCATGCTTACGCCCTCACGGGCGAGAGTATCCACTGACATTTGTTCCTCTCCTCACTTAATAAAAGACAGCGATCGAGCTGTCGTCGCAATAGCGAATAATGGCGCTGATTGTATCGCTAAACGATCCCTGTTTTGGAGACGGGGCGCAGAAATTTTCTGCGCCATTTAGCACGAAAAAGCAGACTTAACTGTTACAAAAAAGTTAAATCAGGCTAAAAAGTGACTGAGGAATAGCAGACCCAATGAAACATTAATCGCACCGCCAATTCTTGTTGCGATCTGCGCGAACGGCATCAGGTTCATGCGGTTGCCGGAAGTCAGAATCGCCACGTCGCCGGTGCCGCCCTGACCGCTCTGGCAGCAGGAGACAATCGCCACATCAATCGGATGCATACCGATTTTTTTACCGACGAAGAACCCGGTCGCCACCAGCGCCGATACGGTGCTGATAATCACCAGCAGATTGGTGATAGTGAAGGCGTTAACCAGCTCCTGCCACGGCGTAATCGCGACGCCAACGGCAAACAGAATCGGATAGGTCACCGCGGTGCGGAAGAACTTATACACCACCTGGGAGCCCTCCTGCAGGCGCGGCGATACGCCGTTAGCCAGCTTCAGCAGCACCGCCAGGAACAGCATCCCCACCGGCGCCGGCAGGCCAATCATCTTTTGCCCCAGCATCCCCAGCATATAGAGCAGCACCGCCAGCAGCGCCCCGGACGCCAGCGTCGCCACGTCCGTTTTGCCGTCAGCGCTTTCGCCGCCGACGCTTTCATGATGCGTTTCGTTGCTGCGGTTCGGCATCAGCTGGCCTTCGCCGGTCAGATGCGGGAAGCGCTTGCCCAGCTGATTCAGGCTGCCGGAGATGACAATCGCCGTCAGGCTGCCCAGCATGACCATCGGCAGGATGCGGCCCAGCGCAACGCCCTGGTCCATATGCATCAGCGCGGCGTAGCCAATCGACAGCGGTATCGCCCCTTCCCCTACGCCGCCGGCCATAATCGGCAGGACGATAAAGAAGAAGACCTGGAACGGCTCCAGGCCCAGTGCGGTCCCGACGCCAACGCCAACCAGCATGCCAACAACTTCACCGCACAGCATCGGGAAGAAAATGCGCAGGAACCCCTGAATCAGCGTGGTGCGGTTCATGCTCATAATGCTGCCGACGATAATGCAGCAGATGTAGAGATAGAGAATATTGGTCGACTTGTAGAATTTGGTGGTGGATTCAACCACCACGTCCGGCAGCAGGCCGTAATGAACCAGCGCCGAGGGAATAAAGGTCGCGCAGATTGCCGCCGCGCCGAGCTTACCGAGAACCGGCAGGCGCTTGCCAAACTCGCCGCAGGCAAAGCCAAAAAAGGCCAGCGTCGCCACCATCACCACAATGTCGCTCGGCAACTTGCCGCCCAGACAGTCCAGGGCAATTAAGCCCCCGGCCAGCAGGAACAGCGGCAGCGGGATAATCCCGACTTTGCGGTTGTCCATAACGTGCCACCAGCGCTGCTTCAGCGTGGCCTTTGGGGTATCGATGGGATCGAGGGTCGCAGAGAATGCATCGTCGGTGGTGCTCATAGGTTTAGCCCTTTAGTTATTATTCATCTTCAGACTAGGGGGGAATAAGCCGACTTAATGTGAGGGTCGCCAGATTAAAAATGAAGTTTTAATGGGCACTATGGTTTTTATGGTTTCTATTACCGGCGTGATATATCTCTGATTTATTAGCGTGGTTTTTATGGTTTTTTGTCGCAGCCCTGGAGATCATTTATAAATAGGCTTCGCGGATCGATTCTGTTCCCTGACCCCGGCGTAAGCGGCCGCTCGTGACTTGCCCGCCTTACTGAGACTCTGTACAAGGCCTATGAAAGTTTCCTTTCAATTTAAGCTGTTTATTTCCCTGGTGGCATTTTTCTCGATCCTCTTTGCCCTGCTGGGCGTTTATTACTATTTCGATGCCAGCCATCAGCTTTATCAGGAAATGAGCACCCGCGCCAAAATACAGGCCGAAGAGATCGCCCTGATGCCTAATTTACGCCAGCAGGTTGCCCGCAAGGACCCGCAGGCGATAAACGCCTTTATGCAGGAAATCGCCGCCCACAGCGACGCCAGCTTTATTGTTGTTGGCGACGCGCGGGGCCTGCATCTGTTCCACTCCGTGCACCCGGAGTGGGTCGGCACCCGGCTGGTTGGCGGCGATAATCAGGCGGTGCTGGAAGGGAAAACCATTACCACCATCCGCAAAGGCGGGCTCGGGATTTCTCTGCGCAGCAAGGCGCCGGTGCGTGACGACGCGGGCCGGGTGGTGGGAATCGTTTCCGTCGGCTATCTGACCAGCTACCTCGACAGCATCACGCTGCAAAAAGTCATCAATATCTTCGTCGCCGCCGTGCTGCTGCTGGTTGCGCTGTTTATCTTCTCCTGGTACTTCACCCGCAGCATCAAGAAGCAGATCTTCTCCCTGGAGCCGCAGGAAATCGGCCTGCTGGTACGCCAACAAAAGGCGATGATGGAATCGATCTATGAAGGGGTTATCGTTATCGACCACACCCGCCGCATCAAGGTCATTAACCACGCCGCCCGCAGCCTGCTCGGCCTGACCCAGCCCGCGCACCGACTGCGCGGGCAGTCGATCGATAGCGTCATCGTGCCGCAGCCGTTTTTCGCCAGCGGCGAGATGCTGGAAAACGACACGCACGACGAGCTATGCCGCTTCAACCAGCTCACCGTCCTCGCCAGCCGGGTACGCATTATGCTGGAAAACTCGCTGCAGGGCTGGGTGATCACCTTCCGCGACCGGGACGAAATCAACTCCCTTAGCGCCCAGCTCAGCCAGGTGAAACGCTATGTCGATAACCTGCGTATCATGCGCCATGAGCAGCTGAACCGCATGACGACGCTTTCCGGCCTGCTGCACATGGGCCACTACGACGAGGCCATTCGCTATATTCAGGCGCAGTCGGAGCATGCCCAGGAGCTGCTGGACTTTATTTCATCCCGCTTTAGCTCGCCGACGCTCTGCGGCCTGCTGCTGGGTAAGGCCGCCCGGGCGCGGGAGAAAGGCGTCGAGCTGAGCTTCGATCCCGCCTGCCACATCGACCGGCCGCTGCCGTCGTTAATCGAATCAGAGCTCATCTCGATTATCGGAAACCTGCTGGATAACGCCATCGAAGCCACCCAGCGCGCCGACCTGCCGCACGAGCCGGTAGAGGTGCTGATTCAGCTCAACGCCCGGGAGCTGATGATTGAAGTGGCCGATCGCGGCGTCGGCATCCGCCCGGAGATCCGCGAGCGAATTTTCGAACGCGGCGTCACCACTAAAACCCGTGGCGATCACGGCATCGGCCTGTATCTTATTGAACACTATGTCACTCAGGCTGGCGGCACCATTGAGGTTGCCGATAACTCGCCGCGCGGGGCCATCTTTACGCTGTTTATTCCCGCCGACGGTCCGGCCCACCCGCCACAAGGGGCACACTATGCATCATGACCTGGTCGATGTACTGATCGTCGAAGATGAGAGCGAGCTGGCGCGGCTGCACGCCGAGCTGATTCAAAAACACCCGCGTATGCGGCTGGCGGGCATGGCCGCCTCGCTCACCCAGGCGCGGCAGATGCTCAACGCCAGCCCGCCGCAGCTGGTGCTGCTCGACAACTATTTACCCGACGGTAAGGGGGTGACGCTGATGACCGACCCGCTGCTGGCAAGCGCCAACTGCTCGGTTATCTTTATTACCGCCGCCAGCGACATGGAAACCTGCAGCCTGGCCATTCGCAACGGGGCCTTCGACTACATCCTGAAGCCGGTCTCCTGGAAACGGCTGAGCCAGTCTCTCGAGCGCTTCGTTCAGTTTTACGACCAGCAGCGGGAGTGGAAGATTGTCGATCAGCAAAACGTCGATTCTCTGTACCAGCTGCAGGCGAAAAACTTTCGCGCCGACAGCGGCAGCAAGGGGATTGAGGAAAAAACGCTGGCGCTGGTGCAGAACCTATTTAGCGGGCGGGAAGCGCACTGCTTTTCGGTCGATGAGGTGGTGAGCGACGCCGGCCTGAGTAAAACGACCGCCCGCCGCTATCTGGAGCACTGCGTGGAAACGGGCTTTCTGGAGGTGGAAATGCTGTACGGTAAAATTGGCCATCCGCGGCGGATGTACCGCCGCGCCAGGAGCCCGTCCTGAAACCTCTCCCCGGCGGGAGAGGTCGGCAAATCAGAAGCCGCGCTGCTCTTTGACCAGCTCCCAGGCCTTCTGAATATCCTGGGCCTTCTGCTTCGCCATCTCCATCATTTCCGGCGGCAGGCCCTTCGCCACCAGCTTATCCGGATGGTGCTCGCTCATCAGCTTGCGGTAGGCGCGCTTGACGGTTGCCGCGTCGTCGGTCGGCTTCACGCCCAGCACGTTGCAGGCGTCCTCAAGGGTCGGCCCGCGCTGCGCCTGCTGCCAGCCGGCCTGACCGCGGCCCTGGCTGGAGGAGTGCTGCTGCGAGCCGCCGCCAAACTGGGCTCCGCCCTGCATCATGCGCAGGAACTGCTCAAACTGGGCGCGAGAGATCCCCAGCTCGTCGGCGATGACGAACAGAACTTCACGTTCATTAGGGTGTAATTCGCCGTCGGCGAAGGCCGCCTGCAGCTGAATTTCCAGAAACATCCTAATCAAATCAAAACGGCCGAAACAGACGCTGCGCAGCTGACGCATTTTCTCGCGCAGTGGGTAATCATCAGATTTCCCTACGCGAAACGCCTGCTGTGCCGCAGTGCGCGACTCGCCGTGTAGATTCATGCGATCCATCAGGATGCTGGCGACGTGAATATCGGCTTCGGTCACGCGACCTTTCGATTTGGTCAGATGGCCCATCACCTCAAAGGTGGTGGAAAAGAATAGCGACTGCCGCTCCTGCTGGTTAGCAAAAACGTTAATCCGCCGACGGCGCGCGCGATCGAATATATGGCCGACTAATAAGCCCAGCACCACGCCCCAGAAGCCCGCGCCCATCATCAGCGCAACCGCAACCCCAATTATTTTTCCCAAATACTGCATAGACTCCCCAAACTTTATGCCGCCAGTTAAGCTATATATGACCGCACGTTACAAAGCACTGACGCTTCGGTCAATTGTGGGACATAGCCTATAATTTGCTTTATCATACTCGTCATTCTACACGGTGCCTAACGCTCGGGATTGAAACGGGCAGGATTAACACTAGCGCGATGAAGATGAGTACGTTAGGCTCTGACCGTTTGCAAGCCGCTGCCACAAGATGACGGAACAACAAATACAACGTATGAAAAAACGTATTCCCAGCCTCCTGGCCACCATGATTGCCAGCGCCTTGTATAGCCAACAGGGCCTCGCTGCCGATCTCGCCACGCAGTGTATGCTTGGCGTCCCAAGCTATAATCGTCCCCTCGTTGAAGGTAAAACTAACGAGCTGCCGGTGACGATCGATGCCGATCATGCGAAGGGCAACTATCCGGATAATGCCACATTCACCGGTAACGTCGATATTAATCAGGGGAATAGCCGTCTTCAGGCGGATGAGGTTCAGCTTCATCAGCAGCAGGCAGCGGGCCAGCCTCAGCCCGTGCGCACGGTCGATGCACTGGGCAACGTTCACTATGACGATAATCAGGTGATCCTGAAAGGCCCGAAAGGCTGGTCAAACCTGAACACCAAAGATACCAATATCTGGGAAGGTGACTACCAGATGGTCGGCCGTCAGGGCCGCGGCAAGGCCGATCTGATGAAGCAGCGCGGTGAAAACCGCTACACCATTCTGGAAAACGGCAGCTTTACCTCCTGTCTGCCGGGTTCTGACACCTGGAGCGTCGTCGGAAGCGAAGTTATCCACGACCGCGAAGAGCAGGTGGCGGAGATCTGGAACGCGCGCTTTAAGCTTGGCTCAGTGCCTATTTTCTACAGCCCTTACCTGCAGCTGCCGGTCGGGGATAAGCGTCGTTCCGGCTTCCTGATCCCTAACGCCAAATACAGCACCAAAAATGGCGTGGAGTTCTCGCTTCCTTACTACTGGAATATCGCGCCTAACTTCGACGCTACCCTGACGCCGCACTATATGAACAAGCGTGGCGGCGTGATGTGGGAAAACGAATTTCGCTATCTGACCAAAGCCGGCACGGGCCTGTTCGAGTTTGACTACCTGCCGTCCGATAAGATCTACCAGGACGATCACTCCAGCGACAGCAACAGCCGCCGCTGGTTGTTCTACTGGAACCACTCCGGGGTCATCGACCAGGTATGGCGCCTTAACGCCGACTACACCAAGGTCAGCGATCCGGACTACTTTAACGATTTCAGCTCGAAATACGGTTCCAGTACCGACGGCTACGCCACGCAGAAATTCAGCGCCGGCTACGTCAACCAGAACTTCGACGCCACCGTGTCGACCAAACAGTTCCAGGTCTTTAACCGCGATTCGAGCAATTCCTATGCCGCTCAGCCGCAGCTGGACGTTAACTACTACCAGAACGACGTCGGCCCGTTTGATACCCATCTTTATGGTCAGGCGGTGCACTTCGTTAATACTAACGGCAACATGCCGGAAGCGACCCGCGTCCACTTTGAACCGACGATCAATCTGCCGCTGTCTAACGGCTGGGGTAGCATCAATACCGAAGCCAAGATGCTGGCGACCCACTACCAGCAGAGCAACCTCGACGACTACAACGCGGCGAACAATGCGGACTACAAAGAGTCCGTTAACCGCGTGATGCCGCAGTTCAAAATCGACGGCAAAATGGTCTTCGAGCGCGATATGCAGGAGAGCTTTACCCAGACTCTGGAACCGCGCGTGCAGTACCTGTACATCCCGTATCGCGACCAGAGCCACATCGGTTCTTACGACTCCACCCTGCTGCAATCGGACTACAGCGGCCTGTTCCGCGACCGCTCCTACAGCGGCCTGGACCGTATTGCATCCGCAAACCAGGTCACCACCGGCATCACGTCTCGCGTATATGATGCAGCCGCCGTTGAACGTTTTAATATTTCCGTTGGTCAAATCTATTATTTCACCGAGTCACGTACCGGTGATGACAACATCAACTGGGAGAATAACGACACAAGGGGTTCACTGGTTTGGGCCGGAGATACTTACTGGCGCATCGCCGATGACTGGGGTTTACGCGGGGGAATTCAGTACGATACGCGTCTGGATAACGTCGCAACCGGTAACGGCACCGTTGAATACCGTCGCGACGAAAACCGCTTAGTCCAACTTAACTATCGTTACGCCAGCCCGGAATACATTCAGGCCACGCTGCCTTCGTATTCAACCGCTGAGCAGTACAAAAACGGTATTTCTCAGGTGGGTATGACCGCCAGCTGGCCGGTAGTCGATCGCTGGTCCGTCGTCGGCGCATACTACTTTGATACCCATACCAAAAAGAGCGCCAACCAGATGTTAGGGGTGCAGTATAACTCCTGCTGCTACGCGATTCGTCTCGGCTATGAACGTAAGATCAACGGCTGGGATAACAACGGCAACGGCGAGAGCAAATACGATAACACCTTTGGCATCAACATTGAGCTACGCGGCCTGAGCTCCAACTACGGTCTCGGCACCCAGCAGATGCTGCGTTCGAACATTTTACCGTACCAGAACTCCCTGTGATGTGGCTGGTTTAAAACGTAATCCGCATTTGCGGTTAATTGAAATGGAAAAAGTATGAAGAACTGGAAAACGCTGCTTCTCGGTATCGCCATGATCGCGAATACCAGTTTCGCTGCCCCACAGGTTGTCGATAAAGTAGCGGCAGTCGTCAATAATGGCGTTGTTCTTGAAAGCGACGTCAATGGCCTGATGCAATCGGTTAAGCTTAACGCCGGCCAGGCCGGCCAGCAGCTGCCGGATGATGCCACCCTACGTCATCAGATCCTCGAAAGACTGATTATGGACCAGATTGTTTTGCAGATGGGCCAGAAGATGGGCGTGAAAATCTCTGACGACCAGGTCGATCAGGCGATTGCCAACATTGCGAAGCAGAACAACATGAGCATGGATCAGATGCGCAGCCGTCTGGCCTATGACGGTCTGAACTACGCCACCTACCGTAATCAGATCCGCAAAGAGATGCTGATTTCAGAAGTGCGTAATAATGAAGTGCGTCGCCGTATTACCGTGCTGCCGCAGGAAGTTGAATCTCTGGCAAAACAGATTGGCGATCAGAACGATGCCAGCACCGAGCTGAACCTGAGCCACATCCTGGTTCCGCTGTCGGAAAACCCAACCTCTGACCAGGTTGCTGCCGCGCAGGAGCAGGCGAACTCTATCGTTGAGCAGGCGCGCAGCGGCGCGGACTTCGGCAAGCTGGCGATCAGCTACTCTGCCGACCAGCAGGCGCTGAAAGGCGGCCAGATGGGCTGGGGTCGTATTCAGGAGCTGCCGGGGATCTTCGCCCAGGCGCTGAGCACCGCGAAGAAAGGCGACATCGTCGGCCCGATCCGCTCCGGCGTTGGCTTCCATATCCTGAAAATCAACGATATGCGCGGCGAAAGCAAGAATATCTCCGTGACCGAAGTCCACGCTCGCCACATTCTGCTGAAGTCGTCGCCGATCATGAACGATGCCCAGGCGAAGGCCAAGCTGGAGCAGATTGCAGCGGACATTAAGAGCGGGAAAACCACCTTCGCTAAAGCAGCGAAAGAGTTTTCTGAAGATCCGGGCTCTGCTAACCAGGGCGGCGATTTGGGCTGGGCAACCACCGATATCTTCGACCCGGCGTTCCGCGATGCGCTGATGCACATGAGCAAAGGCCAGACCAGCGCTCCGGTGCACTCCTCCTTCGGCTGGCACCTGATCGAGCTGCTGGACACCCGCCAGGTTGACAGAACCGACGCGGCGCAGAAAGATCGCGCCTACCGGATGCTGATGAACCGTAAGTTCTCGGAAGAAGCGGCGACCTGGATGCAGGAACAGCGCGCCAGCGCTTACGTAAAAGTTCTGAGTAACTAATTCACCGCCCGATACGCCAGACGTTCCACGCGTATCGGGCGGCAAGCGCATAGCGCCCCCAGGCCCACCGATGAGCCCGCGGGGCGAAGCCGCTGACCCTAACGTTGCCTGCGACGGCCCAAAACGGGCGAGGCTCATGGATGAACCGCCAACGGCGTAGCCAACCAGGAAATAGCCTGAAGGATGAAGTGTATGAATCGTGTTGTCATCACTCCCGGGGAACCTGCCGGGATTGGCCCTGACCTCGTCGCGCAGCTTGCGCAGCGCGACTGGCCGGTTGAACTGGTGGTTTGCGCCGATGGCGCACTGTTATCTGACCGAGCCCAACGGCTCGGTCTTCCTTTATTGCTTCAGCCCTACGACCCGTCCCGCCCCGCCGCCCCACAGCGCGCCGGCACCCTGACCCTGCTTCCCGTCACGCTGAACGCCCCGGTAACGCCCGGCTTGCTGGACGTGCGCAACGGCAGCTACGTGGTGGAAACCCTGGCGCGCGCCTGCGACGGCTGCCTGAACGGCGAGTTTGCGGCATTAATTACCGGGCCGGTCCATAAAGGCAATATCAACGACGCCGGGATCGCCTTCACCGGGCATACCGAGTTCTTCGAAGAGCGGGCGCAGGCCAGTAAAGTGGTGATGATGCTGGCAACGGAGGAGCTTCGCGTCGCGCTGGCGACCACGCATCTGCCGCTGAAAGCGATCAGTGACGCC
Organism: Klebsiella sp. 18074; assembly: GCF_902705905.1. Taxonomy (NCBI): domain Bacteria; kingdom Pseudomonadati; phylum Pseudomonadota; class Gammaproteobacteria; order Enterobacterales; family Enterobacteriaceae; genus Klebsiella; species Klebsiella sp. 18074. The sequence goes on from NZ_CACSIS010000016.1 coordinate 105,813, forward strand.
ATTACTCCCGACCTGCTGCGTGAAGTCATCACTATCCTTGACCACGATCTGCGGCACAAGTTTGGTATTGCCCATCCGCACGTGCTGGTCTGCGGTCTGAACCCGCACGCGGGAGAAGGCGGCCACATGGGCACGGAAGAGATCGACACCATCATTCCGGTGCTGGAAGAGATGCGCGCCCTGGGGATGAATCTCAGCGGACCGCTGCCGGCTGATACCCTTTTTCAGCCTAAATATCTCGACCATGCCGATGCGGTGCTCGCGATGTACCACGATCAGGGTCTTCCCGTGCTAAAATACCAGGGTTTCGGCCGTGGCGTGAACATTACGCTCGGTTTACCCTTTATTCGAACCTCCGTTGACCACGGTACCGCGCTGGAACTGGCGGGCCTGGGGAAAGCGGATGTCGGCAGTTTTATCACGGCGCTTAATCTCGCCATTAAAATGATTGTTAATACGCAATGAATAATCGAGTCCATCAGGGCCACTTAGCCCGTAAACGCTTCGGGCAAAACTTTCTCAACGATCGGTTTGTGATCGACAGTATTGTCTCGGCCATTAATCCACAGAAAGGCCAGGCGATTGTCGAAATCGGCCCGGGCCTGGCCGCGCTGACCGAGCCGGTTGGCGAACGTCTGGACGAGCTCACCGTTATCGAGCTGGACCGCGACCTGGCCGCCCGCCTGAAAACGCACCCGTTCTTAGGGCCAAAGCTGACCATTTATCAGCAGGATGCCATGACCATGAACTTCGGCGAGCTGTCGCAGAACATGGGTCAGCCGCTGCGCGTGTTCGGCAACCTGCCTTACAACATCTCCACGCCGCTGATGTTCCACCTGTTCAGCTATACTGATGCCATTGCCGACATGCACTTTATGCTGCAAAAAGAGGTCGTCAATCGCCTGGTTGCCGGTCCGAACAGCAAGGCGTATGGTCGACTGAGCGTCATGGCGCAGTATTACTGCCAGATAATCCCGGTGCTTGAAGTCCCGCCGACCGCCTTTACGCCGCCGCCTAAAGTCGATTCCGCCGTGGTGCGCCTGGTGCCCTATCGCACGCTGCCGCATCCGGTCAAAGAGGTTCGCGTACTGAGCCGAATCACCACCGAAGCGTTCAACCAGCGCCGGAAAACGATTCGCAATAGCCTCGGCAATCTGTTCAGCGTTGAAGTGCTGACCGAGCTGGGCATCGACCCGACTAAACGTGCAGAGAATATTTCCGTGGCACAGTATTGTCAGCTAGCTAACTGGTTAACTGAAAACGCGCCCACCAAGGAGAGCTAACCATGATTAATTCGCCCCGAGTTTGTGTACAGGTACAGAGCGTCTATATCGAATCGCAGTCTTCTCCGGAAAACGATCGTTACGTCTTCGCTTATACCGTCACCATCCGCAACCTGGGGCGGAGTCAGGTTCAGCTACTTGGCCGCTACTGGCTTATCACCAACGGTCACGGTCGTGAGACTGAGGTTCAGGGTGAAGGGGTTGTCGGCGAGCAGCCGCATATTCCCGCTGGCGGGGAGTTTCAATACACCAGCGGCGCGGTTATTGAAACGCCGCTGGGCACCATGCAGGGACATTACGCTATGATCGACGTGAACGGTGCGCCGTTCTCCGTCGACATCCCTGTTTTCCGTCTCGCAGTACCAACGCTCATTCACTAAAACCATGTCTACATACCTTATTGGCGACGTTCACGGTTGCTACGATGAACTGATCGCATTATTAAAGCAGGTTGCGTTTACTCCCGGCAGGGATACGCTGTGGCTCACCGGCGATTTAGTCGCCCGCGGCCCGGGCTCGCTGGAGGTTTTACGCTACGTAAAATCCCTGGGCGACAGCGTGCGCATTGTCCTCGGCAATCACGATCTCCATCTGCTGGCGGTCTTCGCCGGCATTAGCCGCAACAAGCCGAAAGATCGCCTCAAGTCGCTGCTGGAAGCGCCGGATGCCGATGAGCTTCTCAACTGGCTTCGCCGCCAGCCGCTGATGCAGATTGATGAAGAGAAAAAGCTGGTGATGGCCCACGCCGGCATCACGCCGCAGTGGGATCTGCCAACGGCGCTGCAGTGCGCACGCGACGTTGAAGCGGTGCTCTCCAGCGACTCCTATCCGTTCTTCCTCGACGCCATGTATGGCGACATGCCCAACAACTGGAGCAGCGAGCTGAGCGGCCTTGCGCGACTGCGTTTTATCTCCAACGCCTTTACCCGCATGCGCTACTGCTTCCCGAACGGGCAGCTGGATATGTATGCCAAAGAAGCGCCGGAGGACGCCCCGGCGCCCCTAAAGCCGTGGTTTGCCATCCCCGGACCAGTAGCGAACGAGTACAGCATTGCCTTTGGCCACTGGGCTTCGCTGGAAGGGCGCGGGACGCCTGACGGCATTTATGCCCTGGATACCGGATGCTGCTGGGGGGGAGATCTCACCTGCCTGCGCTGGGAAGACAAGACGTACTTCACCCAGCCGTCGAACCGGCAGAAGGATCTGCATGAGGGTGAGGCGGTCGCCTCCTGAGAAAGATCCCGGATAGCTGCGCGCTATCCGGGTAATCTGAGAAGCCCTGTTCCCGGAAGCTCGGCGCTACCGGGGACGGACTTAGCGACGTTCGAGAACTTCGAAACAGTAGCTGTGCGAGTTCTGCGCGTCGGCGTCGTGGAATTCGCTGAATACCGACTCCCACTGGTCCGGATCGTAATCCGGGAAGTGGGTATCGCCTTCCACTTCAGCATCAATATGCGTCAAATAGAGCTTATGGGCTTTCGGCAGGAACTGCTCGTACACGCGGCCGCCGCCGATCACCATCATCTCTTCAACGTCGCCGCAGGCGGCAATCGCTTCATCAACCGATTTAACCCACTGCACGCGATCGTCACTCCCGGGCTGGCTGCTGATGACGATATTTTTACGGCCAGGCAGCGGACGACCGATAGATTCCCAGGTCAGACGACCCATAATCACCGGCTTGTTTAACGTATTACGTTTAAACCAGGCGAGATCGGCAGGCAGGTTCCATGGCATGGCGTTTTCCATACCAATGACGCGATCCACCGCTAACGCCGCAATCAGACTGATCATTGAATATTTCCCAAATACAAAAAATTGCCGCCACTATACGGAAAGCATAATACTTCGTCGACTGGACGGAGGGTAAAGAATACGAAAATTTTCGGATTTGCTGGCGAGCCCACGTCAGCCTCGTGAGCCGCCAGATTAGAACGACGCGCGATACCTTAAGCTGAAGGTTTATTCTCCGGCTCATCGGCGATATCACCCGTGTGTCTGCCCTCTTCCGTACCCTGCCAGCCGTGGCGCTGGACCAGCGACAGATGGGTGCGGTCTTCGTTGATGATGCCGGTCAGCATATCGCTGGTGCGCTTAAAGACCGCCACGCGGGAAGCCGAATCGTTTTCCGCCATCTCCACCATCTCTTCCACCATTTTGATATTGAAGCGGCGGAACAGGTCGGCGCGCTCGCGCGCCTCGTAGGCGCCCAGGCCGAGGGCCTCCAGCGCCATGCGCCCGGATTTCAGCGCCGCCTCGAAGGTTTCACGCTCGGGCGCCTCGACCCCGGCCTGGCGCAGCTGAATATAGTGATCGATATCGCGGGCCCGCGAGATAATTTGCAGATGCGGGAAGTGCTCTTTCGCCAGCTCAACCAGCTGCAGGCTAGCCTGCGGATCGTCGATGGCGTTGATCAGCACTTCCGCTTTTGCCGCTCCCGCCGACTCCAGCAGATCGGCCCGCGTCGCGTCGCCGTAGAACACCTTCATATCAAATTTGCGCAGCGTCTCAACGTGGTCAGGATCGTGGTCGAGGATGACCATCTTCACGCCGCCGGAGAGTAGCACGCGGCCGGCAATCTGCCCGTAGCGGCCAAAGCCGGCGACAATCACCCGCGGCTGCTCCTCATCAATCTCATCGGCCTCGCGCTCCTGCCCGGAGGATGATTTTTCCAGCCAGGTCAGCAGCACCAGTAGAATCGGCGTCGCCGCCATCGACAGCGCCACCGCCAGGGTCAGCGCCTTGGCCCACTCGCTATCCAGCACCTCGGCCATTTGCGCGGCGCCGAATACCACGAAGGCAAACTCGCTCCCCTGCCCCAGCAGCACCGCAAACCAGCGGCGCTGGGCGCGCGGTACGCCGAGAGGTTTCGCAATCAGCCACAGCATGACGCCTTTAATAACCAGGAAGCCGACCAGCAGAATCAAAATGCGCAGGGGATGACTCACCAGGGTGCCAAAATCTACCGACATCCCGACGCCAATAAAGAACAGCCCCAGCAGCAGGCCTTTGAACGGTTCAATATCGCTTTCCAGCGCGTGACGGTACTCAGAGCTGGCCAGCAGTACGCCGGCCAGGAAGGCGCCCATCGCCATCGATAGCCCGACCTCCTCCAGCAGCAGCCCAAAACCAAAGACCAGGAACAGAGCTACGGCGCTGAATACCTCCCGCAGGCCGGAGCGGGCAACGAAGCGCAGCACCGGTCGGGTCAGGTAGCGACCCAGCACCACCACCAGCGCCAGCGCGCCCGCCACCTTCAGCGCCGACAGGCCGAACGCCCACAGCGTGGTTGAGCCGCCGCTGCTGGCGAGCAGCGGGATCATCGCCACCAGCGGGATGGCCGCGATATCCTGAAACAGCAGCACCGCAAAGGCGCTACGCCCCATTTGCGAAACCGTCAGGTTACGTTCATTCATGGCCTGCATCGCGATCGCCGTAGACGACAGCGCCAGCGTCATGCCGATAAGCGCTGCCACCTGCCAGCGCATTCCCAGCAGCATGCAGAACAGGCCAATCAGCGCCCCGCAAACCACCATCTGCAGCGCCCCGCCGCCAAATACCGAGGCCCGCAGCTTCCACAGGCGCTGTGGGTCAAGCTCGAGGCCGATAACGAACAGCATCAGCACCACGCCGATTTCGGCGAAGTGGAGGATCGTCTCGGCGTCGGTCACCAGCTTCAGGCCCCACGGGCCGATAATACAGCCGGCGATCAAATACCCCAGCACCGAGCCGAGGCCAAGACGGACGGCAATCGGTACGATAAGCGCGGCGGATCCGAGATAGATCAGCGCCTGTATCAGCGTATGGCTATCCATTGTGCGCCTCCTGCCATTCGATTAAGCGTTGTCGATAGTGGCGCGCCTGCGCCTGGAGGGTTTCATCGTCGCAGATAAACGTGCAGTGCATCGCAAACGGCGGCAGCCACTTCATCCCGCAATACAGGCCGGTGGCCTGCAGCGGCTGGGCCAGCACGTCAAAACCGGGGAAGGAGCCAATATCGAAGTGGCTTTCGCCGCCGCCGGTGGTGACTGCCCACATCAGCGATTTACCGCGCAGCGCGATGCCGTTATGACCGTAGGCCCAGCCGTGCGACAGCACCTTATCCATCCACAGCTTCAGCAGCGGCGGGACGCTGTACCACTGTAAGGGGTGCTGCCAGATAACCAGATCCGCGCGGGCCAGCGCCGCCTGTTCGGCGGCGACGTCGATATTAAAATCGGGGTAAAGTTGATAAAGAGAGCGTATTTCTACGCCGTCCAGCGTCCCTGCCTGCTCAAGCATCCGCTTATTCGCATGCGAGTGATGCGGATAGGGATGGGCATAAATTATCAGAATCATTGATTAGCCTGCGTTAACTCTTGTTGTAATCTGCAAGAGTGTAGTCAGTTAATTGAAGCGCTTACAATGATAACTGTGATTTATGTCGCCTTAGCTTACGCGTTCCGTGGCTGCTTGCTGACGCTGACCTTGGGCCCGCTGACCGCAAGGTCGCAGCGCTTCGGCAGCAGGAAGGTCATGGTTCCGGCAATGAGTAACGATCCGGCAAGCGCGCAGACCGCCACGTTTTGCCCGTAGAGATAGATCATCACGCCCACCAGGTAGGGGCCGCAGAAGCCGCCGAGATTTCCGAGACCGTTAATCACCCCGCGCGCGCTGCCGGCCACTTCCGCTGAGGCAATCCGCCCCGGCATCGACCAGAACGGACTGGTGGCCGATTTAAGGAAGAAGCCGCAGATAACCAGCGCAATATAGGCGGCGACCACGTGGTCGCGCAGCACCACCGACGCCACCAGCGCAGCGGCAAAGCTGTAGAGCGAGAAGCGAACCCACAGCCGGCGCTTGCCGCTGCGATCGCTAAACAGTGAAATCACGTAGATCCCGGCGAGGGTGGCGACGAACGGCAGCACCGCCAGCAGGCCAACGCTGGCCATGTTACCGCCGGTCAGCCCTTTAAGAATGGTCGGCAGCCACAGAGTGTAGCCGTAATCGCCGGTCTGGTAGAAGAAGTTGAGGATCACCAGCTTCATCAGTCCGGAATTGCGGAACACGTCTTTTACCGGCGCGTTGCTCACCGCATCTTCCGCCAGCTTCGCCGCCCGCTCGGCAGCGAGGGTGGTGACCAGATAGTCGCGCTCCTTCTCCGGCAGCCAGCGGGCCTCTTCCGGGCGGTCGCTAATCATGAACCACCACACCGCCAGCACCACCAGCGACAGCAGCCCTTCGATAATAAACAGCCAGCGCCAGTCGAACGCGGCAATAATGGCGCCGGAGACCGGAGCGGTCAGCATGCCGCCCAGCGGAGCAAACATCATGACGAAGGCGTTGGCCCGGCCCAGCTCTTTTTCCGGGAACCAGTTGCTGACCATCGTCAGGACCACCGGCAGCATCCCGCCCTCGGAAACGCCGAGAATAAAGCGCAGAACCAGCAGCTGATATTCGTGGGTCACAAAACCGGTCGCCACCGACACGATCGCCCAGGCCACCAGCGACCAGGCAATAAAACGTTTTCCGCTGCCGTTAACCGCAATCCGCCCACCGGGTATTTGCAGGAATAAATAGCCAATAAAAAATATACCGCTGGCAACGCCGGCCATCTGGCTGGTAATACCTAAATCCTCTTCCATGCCGCCGGGCAAAGCAAAACTAATATTAACCCGATCCATAAACGAAATAATACAGGCGATCAACACCGGCGTAATAATACGCAGCCAGCGGGTGCTGGGAATTTTATCATTCATATTTCGCACTCTCTATGCAGAGGTTATCGTTGTCATTTAAGAACCTGTCCCACCAGGTTCTTATTGGCGCTGGGTACAAAAATAAGAGCGCTAATTAATTAATAGCGTTAGGCAGCGGCTTGCCGGAAAAATAAGCGGCGACGTTAGCAAAAACCACATCGCTCATTTTCTGTCGGGTTTCATGGGTTGCGCTGGCCACGTGCGGTTGCAGGACCACGTTGTCTAGCGCAATCAGCTCGGCGGGAACCCGCGGTTCATCCTCAAAGACGTCGAGAGCGGCCCCGGCGATAACACCATCCTGTAACGCCTGAATCAGCGCCTTCTCATCGACCAGCGATCCCCGGGCGATGTTGATAAGCCACGCCCGTTTCGGCATCACGTTAAAGACCGAGGCATCGATAATCCCGCGGTTGGCTTCACCGCCGGAGGCGGCGATCACCAAAAAGTCGCTTTCATGGGCCAGGGTATGCAGGTCGGCGCACCACTGATAATCGAGTCCGGCAACCTGCTTACGGTCGGTATAGAGCACCTGCATATCAAAACCGCGAGCGCGGCGGGCAATGGCCTGGCCGATATTGCCCATCCCCAGAATGCCGATACGCTTGCCGCTGACCTGAGTTGCCAGCGGCAGGCCGCCGTTCAGCCAGCGGCCTTCACGCACAAAACGGTCGCCCTGACAGAGCTGGCGCGAGCCGGCCAGCAGCAGCCCCATCGCCAGATCGGCGACATCGTTGGTCAGCACGCCGGAGGTAATGGAGACGGCAATCTGCCGGGAGCGGGCGAACTCTAAATCCACCGCGTCGGTGCCGACGCCGAAGATAGCGATCAGGCCAACGTGCGGCAGCAGCTCAAGCACCCCATTCTGCACGCCGACGTCCCCGCGGGTCACCACGGCCGCCACGTTCTCCCCCTGCTCGCGCAAAAAGGCGATCGGATCGTCCTGTTCGTACAGGCGCAACAGCGGGAACTCGACGGCCAGCTGCTCCTGTAAGGTCTCAATAACGGGGGCCACTAAAAGGACGGCTCGGGTAATAGCACTATTCATCGGATCACCTGTTTGAAGTTTCATAACGACTGTAGCCACTATCAAACGGTTTTTTGTCGCGGCGTTTTGCGATCTACATCACGCTGAATCGTGTTAAAAATAGCTGTTACACCGTCCGTGATCGATAAGACAAAACCCGCGGATTGCGGGCCTGGAGCGGATCGTACGTTAACTTTCTGCTAACACGGCGCCATCGCCGCGCCGGGGACGCTATATGGTCTCCCCCATCGACAGGCGATAGTGCAGATCGACCTTTTCAATCGTCGGCAGCCCTTTGATTTTTTTAATTAATATCTCGGTTGCGACCTTGCCCATTTCAAAGCGCGGCGTCAGGACGCTCGCCAGACGCGGGGAGATAATCTGGCCGATTTCCAGGCCATGAAAACCGGCTATCGCCAGCTCTTCAGGCACGTTGATACCTGATGCCAGGCACTCTTGTAACACGCCAACCGCCAGATCGTCATTGGTGCACAGAATGCCGTCCATGCGGGCATACATCTGGCGCGCCAGGGTCATCATCCCGGTACCGATCGATACCGACGACACCTTGTTCGGCGCGATGCGCCCCACCGTCAGCCCGGCATTTTCCATCGCCTGGCAGTAGCCGGCGTAGCGCTGCTCGTCGCGCACGTCGGACATCGCGCCAAAATAGACGATCTGCCGTTTGCCGCTCGCCAGCAGCATATTGGTCATATCGAAACCGGCCTTGAAGTTGTCAAAGCCCACGTTGATACGCCCCGGGTTGTCCGTCAGACCCATCACTTCCGCAACGGGAATTTTCGCCGCATTCAGGTACTTATCGGCTCGCAGGGTGTGAACTGATTCGGTCAGCAGCAGGCCCTTGACGTTAAAGGCCAGCACGGCGGCTATCTGCTCCTCTTCGCGCTGGCGGTCATAATCATAGTTCACCACCAGCGTCTGATAGCCGTGCGCGGCGGTAACCGACTCAATACCGGCCAGCAGGTCGGCAAAGATTTGGTTATGAAAGGAGGGGATCAGTACACCAATGCGCGGCACAACGACGCCGATCATCGCCGGGTTGTCGGGGTCGGGCTCGTAGCCAATTTCCGCAATCACGCTGGCGATGCGCTCTGCCGTCTCCGGTTTAACTTTATCCGGCGTACGTAAATAGCGGCTGACGGTCATTTTGGTTACGCCAGCCAGCGCTGCGATATCATTGAGCGTTATGCGTTGTGCTTTCATCTACCTGCCCGTCAAATACGTCCACTGCATCAGGTTATTATGCCTGCCGATGAACAAAAAGAGAATCGAACCTCACTATCGTTAACCCTTTGAGTAACGGCAATTTACGCCCGGCTTCACGTTTAATGTAACCCCTTTTCGTAACACCGTTTTGAGTGATCTCGATCACGGTTTTACCCGGCAAAAATCCGTGAGATAGAGCACAGGTTCTTCCGCTTTACCTTTTCGTGAATCAGGAATAAAAGCGCACACCGTCATTTATATTCAGCCGTTAATCAGGATATCAAGATGAAAGATCTTTTCAGCTTACAGGGCAAACGCATTTTAATTACTGGCGCCGGGCAAGGTATTGGTTTTGTCATGGCCCAGGGCCTTGCACAATATGGCGCAGAAATTATTATCAACGATATTTCTGCCCCCCGTGCAGATGATGCGGTCATGAAATTACGTGATGAAGGCGCCATCGCTCATGCGGCGGTATTTAATGTTACCGATGCTGATTCCGTCGAGCAGGCCATTGGTAAAATCGAAGAGGAAATTGGCGCCATCGACGTGTTATTTAATAATGCGGGCATTCAGCGGCGCCATCCGTTTACCGAATTTCCGCTGCAGGAATGGAATGATGTTATTTCCGTGAACCAAACCGCGGTATTTCTCGTCTCCCAGGCGGTGGCTAAGCGGATGGTCGCTCGCCAGCGCGGGAAAATCGTCAATATCTGCTCAATGCAGAGCGAGCTTGGTCGCGACACCATCACGCCGTACGCCGCCGCCAAAGGCGCGGTAAAAATGCTGACCCGCGGCATGTGCGTCGAACTGGCGCGCTATAACGTCCAGGTCAACGGCATTGCGCCGGGCTACTTTAAAACCGCCATGACCCAGGCGCTGGTTGATGATAAAGCTTTCACCGACTGGCTGTGCAAACGTACGCCGGCCGCCCGCTGGGGCGATCCGCAGGAGCTGGTTGGCGCCGCGGTGTTCCTGTCCTCTAAAGCCTCTGATTTCGTCAACGGTCATCTGCTGTTCGTCGACGGCGGTATGCTGGTTGCAGTCTAAGTAAGGAGCGTATTATGGCAGGGCAATGCATTATTTTGATGGGTGTCTCAGGCACCGGAAAGACCACCGTCGGCCAGGCGTTAGCCCAGGCGCTCGGCGCAAAATTTATCGACGGAGACGATCTTCATCCGCGGCAGAACATCGTCAAAATGGCCGCCAGCCAGCCGCTCAATGACGAAGACCGAGGGCCGTGGCTGGAGCGGATCGCGGACGTGATTTTTAGCCTTGAGCAGAAGAATGAGTCGGGCGTGCTGGTGTGCTCGGCGCTGAAGAAGCGCTACCGCGATCGGCTGCGCGAAGGCAGCGGCAGTGTGCGCTTTCTGTGGCTGACCGGCGAGTACGAATGCATTCTGCAGCGGATGCAGCAGCGTAAGGGGCACTTTATGCCGGAGGCGCTGCTGCGCAGCCAGTTTGCCGCCCTGGAAGCGCCTGACGCCAGCGAACGCGATATTTTAGCCGTCGATATTGCCCCCGACGTCGCCAGCATCGTGGCGCAGTCATTAAATTTACTTGAGCCTCAATTACTACAGGGAATGCCGGCATGATTATTGATACCTTAGCCGCCGCGGCCAAAAATACATTCTATCCGTCGATTATTCGCCAGGCGCTGCAGGCCGTCGCCCAGCAGGACCCGCACTCCCTGCCGCCGGGGAAATATACGGTCGATGGCGATAACCTGTTTTTCACCGTCGTCGAAGGCCAGACGCGCCCGCTGGCGGAACAGCGCCCGGAGTACCATCGTCAGTACATCGATATTCATATTGTGCTGGCAGGCGTTGAGATTATTGGGGCGGGAAATAAAGGGCTGGCCATCACCGCAGACGGGCCGTTTAAGGACGCCCATGATATTGGCTTTTGCACCGGGATTAGCAGCGAAACGCTGATTCATTTACATCCTGAGGAGCTGGCGATTCTGTTTCCCGGCGAGCTTCATCGGCCGATGGGCGCCATGGATGCCGGCGCGCCACTGCGTAAAATTATCGTCAAAATAGACCACGCCCTGCTGTAAAACCGGTAACGATAACCGGCCCCGCATTCACCCTCGCGGGGCCCTGGATAACGATTAGTTATCCAGCTCGTCCATCGATTTCACCTGATCGCGATTGATCTGCTCGGTGCGGCCGGTTGCGGCATTTTTGTAAGAGACCATGCCGGTATCACTATCCACCTGCGGCTTGCCGTCGGTGACAATGGTTCTGCCATCGGTGGTTTTCAGCGACTGGTTTGATGAGCACCCCGCCACAAACAACACCGCCGTCGCTGCCAGCGCGGATGCCACCAGAATTTTGTTCCGCATTGTATCCTCCTGTTTTTCCGTCAATGAGTATTGTTATCGTGCTAATTATAGTTAGCCCGAGCCGGGAGGAAGTTAAAAGCAGAACTCTCCGAAGATGAGCGGGATAAAAAAACGGGCCGACGATAACGTCAGCCCGTTTTGTTGCGCAGCCGGCAGCGCCGGAACGGCTTATTTTTTGATTTGCGCGTGCATTTCCTGAACCGAGGTCACCTTCTCCATGGCGTTGGCGTTCAGCGCCATCGCCGTGGCGAAGCCGCCGTTCAGGGTGGTGTCGTAATGCACCTTGTACTGCAGGGCGCTGCGGCGAATCAGCTTGGAGTCTTCAATCGCCTGGCGGCCTTCGGTGGTGTTGATGATGTAGGTGTATTCGCCGTTCTTGATACGGTCCTGAATATGCGGACGACCTTCATGCACCTTGTTCACCAGGCGCGGATTGATACCGGCTTCGCCGAGAACAATCGCGGTCCCGTGGGTGGCATCCAGCTCGAAGCCGAACTTCAGCAGCTTAGCCGCGAGGTCCACCACACGCTCTTTGTCGCCTTCACGCACGGAGAGCAGCGCACGGCCCTGTTTTTTCATCGTCGAGCTGCTGCCCAGCTGCGCCTTGGCGAACGCTTCCGCAAAGGTGCGGCCGACGCCCATCACTTCCCCGGTAGAGCGCATTTCTGGCCCTAACAGCGGGTCAACGCCCGGGAACTTGTTGAACGGCAGCACCACTTCTTTTACCGAGTAATACGGCGGGATAATCTCTTTGGTCACGCCCTGCTGAGCCAGCGTTTGGCCGGCCATTACGCGTGCCGCCACTTTCGCCAGCGGAACGCCGGTGGCCTTGGAGACAAAGGGGACGGTACGCGCCGCGCGCGGGTTCACCTCAATCAGATACACTTCGTTGTTTTTGACCGCGAACTGCACGTTCATCAAGCCGCGAACCTGCAGCTCGAAGGCCAGCTTCTGCACCTGCTCGCGCATCACGTTCTGGATGTCCTGGCTCAGGGTGTAGGCCGGCAGCGAGCATGCGGAGTCGCCGGAGTGAACGCCGGCCTGCTCGATGTGCTCCATAATGCCGCCAATCAGCACCATCTCGCCGTCGCAGATAGCGTCAACGTCGACTTCTACCGCATCGTCAAGGAAACGGTCCAGCAGTACCGGCGCGTCGTTAGAGACGCTTACCGCGGTCTGGAAGTAGCGACGCAGGTCGACTTCGTCGTAAACGATTTCCATCGCCCGACCGCCAAGAACGTAGGACGGACGCACCACCAGCGGGTAGCCAATCTCTTTGGCCTTCTCAACGGCCATTTCAATCGCGGTCACGGTGGCGTTCGCCGGCTGCTTCAGCTTCAGACGGTCAACTGCCTGCTGGAAACGCTCGCGGTCTTCCGCACGGTCAATCGCGTCCGGGCTGGTGCCGATAACCGGCACGCCGGCCGCTTCCAGCGCGCGCGCCAGCTTCAGCGGAGTCTGGCCGCCGTACTGGACGATAACGCCCTTCGGCTTCTCGATACGCACGATTTCCAGCACGTCTTCGAGGGTCACCGGCTCAAAGTACAGGCGGTCGGAGGTGTCGTAGTCGGTGGAGACGGTTTCCGGGTTACAGTTAACCATAATGGTTTCGTAACCGTCTTCGCGCAGCGCCAGCGAGGCGTGCACGCAGCAGTAATCGAATTCGATACCCTGGCCGATACGGTTCGGGCCGCCGCCAAGCACCATAATTTTATCGCGGTCAACCGACGGGTTCGCTTCACACTCGTCTTCATAGGTGGAGTACATGTAGGCGGTATCCGTTGCGAACTCCGCCGCACAGGTATCCACGCGCTTGTAGACCGGGTGCAGGTTGTACTGGTCGCGCAGCTTGCGGATTTCCGCTTCGCGCACGCCCGCCAGCTTAGCCAGACGCGCGTCGGCAAAGCCTTTACGCTTCAGCATCCGCAGGAAGTCAGCGTCAAGGCCGTTGATGCCAGCCTCTTCCACTTTCTCTTCCAGACGCACCAGCTCTTCAATCTGCACCAGGAACCAGCGATCGATGTTGGTCAGGTTGAAGACGCCGTCGACGGACAGGCCCGCGCGGAAGGCGTCGGCGATGTACCAAATACGCTCGGCGCCGGCGTCTTTCAGCTCGCGGCGAATTTTAGTCAGCGCTTCCGGGTCGTCGAGGCTCACTTTAGGGTCAAAGCCGGTTGCGCCCACTTCCAGACCGCGCAGCGCTTTCTGCAGCGACTCCTGCTGGGTGCGGCCAATCGCCATCACTTCGCCGACCGATTTCATCTGCGTGGTCAGGCGGTCGTTAGCGCCGACGAACTTCTCGAAGTTGAAGCGCGGGATCTTGGTGACAACGTAGTCGATAGAGGGTTCGAACGATGCCGGGGTACGGCCGCCGGTGATGTCGTTCATCAGCTCGTCAAGGGTGTAGCCCACCGCCAGCTTCGCCGCCACTTTGGCAATCGGGAAGCCGGTCGCTTTCGAGGCCAGCGCCGAAGAGCGCGATACGCGCGGGTTCATTTCGATAACAATCAGGCGACCGTCTTTCGGGTTCACCGAGAACTGAACGTTGGAACCGCCGGTTTCAACGCCAATTTCGCGCAGCACCGCCATCGAGGCGTTACGCATCACCTGGTACTCTTTATCGGTCAGGGTTTGCGCCGGGGCCACGGTGATGGAGTCGCCGGTATGGATGCCCATCGCGTCGAAGTTTTCGATGGAGCAGACGATGATGCAGTTGTCGTTCTTATCGCGCACCACTTCCATCTCGTACTCTTTCCAGCCGATCAGCGATTCATCGATCAGCAGCTCATTGGTTGGAGAGAGATCGAGGCCGCGGGTACAGATTTCTTCAAACTCTTCGCGGTTATAGGCAATACCGCCGCCGGTTCCGCCCATGGTGAAGGAGGGACGGATGATGCACGGATAGCCCACGTCAGCGGCAACCGCCAGCGCTTCTTCCATGGTGTGCGCGATACCGGAACGCGCGGTGTCGAGGCCAATTTTTTTCATCGCCACGTCGAAGCGACGGCGGTCTTCCGCTTTATCAATCGCATCGGCGGTGGCGCCAATCATGGTCACGCCGAATTCGGCCAGCACGCCCTGACGTTCCAGCTCCAGCGCGCAGTTCAGCGCGGTCTGGCCGCCCATGGTCGGCAGTACGGCGTCCGGACGCTCTTTTTCGATGATTTTGCGTACCACTTCCCAGTGGATCGGCTCAATATAGGTGGCATCGGCCATTTCCGGGTCGGTCATGATGGTGGCTGGGTTAGAGTTCACCAGAATGACGCGGTAACCCTCTTCGCGCAGGGCCTTACAGGCCTGCGCGCCAGAGTAGTCAAATTCACAAGCCTGGCCGATAACGATCGGGCCAGCGCCAAGAATCAGGATGCTTTTTATGTCTGTACGTTTTGGCATGGCTTTTTTCTCCTGATTATTTCGCGGACTGGCGGTACTGCTCAATTAACTCGATGAAATGGTCGAACAACGGCGCGGCATCGTGCGGGCCTGGGCTCGCCTCCGGGTGTCCCTGGAAGCTGAAGGCCGGCTTATCGGTGCGATGAATGCCCTGCAGCGTACCGTCGAACAGGGACTTGTGGGTCACCCGCAGGTTAGCCGGCATGGAGGCTTCGTCTACCGCAAAACCGTGGTTCTGCGCGGTAATCATCACCACGTTATTATCAATATCTTTAACCGGGTGGTTGCCGCCGTGGTGGCCAAACTTCATCTTAACGGTCTTCGCTCCGCTCGCCAGCGCCAGCAGCTGATGGCCGAGGCAGATGCCGAATACCGGAATATCGGTGGTGAGGAATTGCTCAATGGCCTCAATCGCATAGTCGCACGGCGCCGGGTCACCAGGGCCGTTGGAAAGGAAGATACCGTCCGGATTCATTTTCAGCACCTCTTCCGCAGAGGTTTTTGCCGGCACGACCGTCAGGCGGCAGCCGCGGTCCACCAGCATGCGCAGGATGTTGCGCTTAGCGCCGAAATCATAGGCCACCACGTGGAACGGCAGCTCGCTTTCCGCCTTCGCTTCCGGCAGGTCGCCCTCCAGAGTCCAGCTACCCTGCGTCCAGCCGTAGGCTTCTGAGGTGGTGACTTCCTTCGCCAGGTCCATCCCGTTGAGACCCGGGAATGCTTTTGCCTTTTCCAGCGCCAGCTGCGCATCGAGGCTATCGCCAACGATGATGCAGCCGTTCTGAGCGCCTTTTTCACGCAGCAGGCGGGTCAGCTTACGGGTATCGATATCGGCAATCGCCACGATGTTATGGCGCTTCAGGTAAGAAGAGAGGTCTTCGGTATTGCGGAAGTTGCTGGCAATCAGCGGCAGGTCGCGAATAACCAGACCCTGAGCATGTACCTGGGAAGACTCTTCGTCGGCGGCGTTGGTGCCGACATTACCGATATGGGGATAAGTAAGAGTGACAATTTGGCGGGAATAGGAAGGATCAGTGAGGATTTCTTGATAACCGGTCATTGAAGTATTGAAAACGACTTCCCCAACCGCCGTGCCCGTTGCCCCGATGGCCCGACCGTGAAACTGGGTTCCGTCTTCCAGAACCAATAGCGCTGACTTAATCAAAACACCCTCCAGAGAATATTCACTCACTTTATTTGCATATTAATGCATTCGCGTAGCATGAATCAATGCAAATTTGCTTACCTATGGATTTCTGGCAAACGGCGGCATTCTGGAGAGATGTCGGGGAAAAGTCAACTTAAAGCGCATATTTTTAATATCATTTTGCGCCACTGGCCAACCAGCGCTGCTTTAACAGCTAAAAAGATCAACAAACTAGCGTTAGAAAACGCTTGCGCAGCGTCATGATTGTAAAATATGGCATAACCATGCGAAAAAGTAGACCAGATGGTCAAAATTTACATTAAAATAACAGAAACTGGCAGGATAAACGTAAATTACAGCGCTCTTAACTAAAAAGACATAAAAACACGCTAAAAATAAAAAGGGCAATAAAATATTGCCCTCTGCAATCAATTACTTATTGAATGCCATAACCACATCACGATGGGTAATAAAACTTATAAAGCGTTCAATTCAAGGACATCACGCATATCAAAGAGGCCACTTTTCTTGCCTTTCAGCCACAATGCCGAGCGAACCGCGCCGTTAGCAAACGTCATCCGGCTTGATGCTTTATGGCCGATCTCAATTCGCTCGCCAATATCGGCGAATATCGCCGTATGTTCGCCGACGATATCCCCCGCGCGTACCGTGGCAAAGCCAATCGTTCCCGGAACGCGTTCGCCGGTATAGCCTTCACGACTGTAGACCGCGCAATCTTTCAGATCTTTGTTCAGCGCACCGGCAATCGCCTCGCCCATCGCCAGCGCGGTACCCGACGGGGCATCCACTTTATGGCGGTGATGCGCTTCGATAATTTCAATATCAGTGTAGTCGCCCATCACCTTTGCCGCCTTTTCCAGCAGCTTGAGCATGACGTTGACGCCGACGCTGAAATTAGCCGCGAAGACGATAGCAATCTCCTGCGCCGCATCGCGGATGGCCTGTTTTCCCGCGTCATCAAAACCAGTGGTACCGATCACCATCCCTTTACCGTGCTCGCGGCAGAATGCGAGGTGGGCCAGCGTCCCTTCCGGACGGGTGAAATCGATCAGCACGTCAAAACTCTCTTTAACCGCCGTCAGGCTGCTTTGCACCGTGACGCCCATCTTGCCCGCGCCCGCCAGCTCACCGGCGTCGCTGCCGATCAAGGAGGAGCCATCGCGCTCCAGCGCCGCGCCAAGCGCCACGCCGTCCATCTGCTGTACCGCCTGGATTAACTGGCGTCCCATCCGGCCGCCCGCGCCGGCGATGGCCACGCGGATTTGTGCATCATGCATAGCTATTCTCTTTTGTTAACTTTACGTAAATTGTTTTCAGAGTAACCAGCCCATCGATGGGCCGCTACTCAAAAACGCCGATAATTAGAAATTTATGACAAACCGCGGTCGATATCAGTAAAAACTATATGTTTGTGCCGAGAATCGGCCATTGGGCAGCGAGAAGGGACGAACAAACAGGGGCTGGAACCCCGGTTCGGCCATGTGCTGGTCAATCCAGGGTCAGATATTGATGAAAAACCGAGCAATTAATGCAGGAACAGCTCTCCTGGAGGGAAGCCATAGAGGAACCAGGTGACCGCCAGCAGATCCGCACTGCCACCGGGGCTGAGATGACGAACAATCAGTTCATCGTCCAGCTGACGTAACGCTTCCAGCCCACCTTCAGCCAGCACTCCGCCTTCCCACAGCAGCTTTTGCGCCTGCTGCTGAACAAAGTTGAGTCCTTCTAGCCCGCCGCGTGAAACCAGGTTGGTATCGTCATTCCACGCCATCAGATGCAGCAAGGTCTGTAATAACGCCAGATTGGCATCGCCGGTATCCGCCATCACGCGATTAAATACCGGCATCGCCTGAGTGCGCACGGTACGAAAGCCGCTTTCCGCTTCACCCCGGGCACCAGACAGCCCGTAGCGCAGGAAATGCGCCTCGCCTTTGCTCACCTTCTTCCCTTCCGAGGCGGAAAGCTCGCGCCCAACCACGCCGCGACAGAATCGGGCAACCTGATCGCAAACCCGGTGCTGTTCAACCGGCTCCCCTCGGGCAACCAGCCTTCCTGCCGCCGCGCTGAGCAGGCCAAAAGCGAAGATCGCCCCGCGATGAGTATTCACCCCCCCGGTGACTTCCAGCATATCCGTCTCACAGGCCATGCCCACCGGACGCAGCATCATCAGCACCTGTTCCGGTGTGATATTGCCCGTATCGTGACCCATGATGAAAAACTTCTCCATCCATGGGGCGACAACCGCTGTACTGGCTTCAAATGACGCCAGATCCATATCCTGGTGCGCGCCGGTGTTACGGATATCCACCAGACCCGGCTTCGGCGTCAGGCGAACTTCCGTCAGCAGCGCCCGCTCCACGCGAGAAACGATATCCTCCGCCGCGACCGTTTGACGACTCAACTGGCGATGCTGGCTCATGATCACTTCGCTCATGCCTTCTCTCCTCGATGCGTTTAGCTGGCGGTTTTAACCTGATGAATCACGTCAATCACTGAACCATCGCGATAGCGCACCACGGCCACCATCCGGTCGGTAAATTCGATCGACTCAGGTTTACCGGTCAGAAGCTCGGCGCGCTGTTGTAGCTCTTCAATAGTCATCAGCGGGATACCGGCGCTGCGCAGGTTATCGATCAGATCCTGACGCGCCGGATTCACGGCAATACCATGGTCGGTCACCAGCACATCCACGCTGGCCCCCGGCGTGACGCGAGTCAGCACCTTCTCCACCACGCACGGAATGCGCCCACGCACCAGCGGCGCGGTGATAATGGTTAAATCAGCCCCTGCCGCCGTATCGCTATGACCACCAGATGCCCCACGCAGCACGCCGTTGGAGCCGGTCATCACGTTGACGTTGAATCCGGTATCAATTTCCAGCGCGCTCAGCATCACCACGTTCAGGCGCTCGCAAGAGATGCCTTTAGAACTTGGGTTCGCGTACTGATTAGCAGAGATTTCGATATGGTTCGGGTTATTCGCCAGCGAACGCGCAGCATCGCCGTCGAAAGACTGGGTATCCAGCAGCGCTTTAATCAGGCCCTTTTCATGCAGATCGACCATCGTGCCGGTGATCCCGCCCAGACCAAAGCTGGCGGTGATCTCATTACGACGCATCTTATCTTCGAGGAAGCGGGTTACCGCCAGCGACGCGCCGCCGGTGCCGGTTTGCAAAGAGAATCCGTCTTTGAAGTAGCCAGAATGTTCGATCACTTTGGCCGCCTGGCGGGCGATCAGTAGCTCGCGCGGGTTGCTGGTCAGGCGGATCGCCCCGGCGGTGATTTTCGCCGGATCGCCAACTTCCTCAACCTGCACGATCAGATCAACCTGATCCTGAGCGATACTGGCCGGGTAGTTCGGATAATCAACCCACTCTTCGGTCAGCAGCACCACGCATTTGGCGGCATCAGCATCCACTTTGGCGTAGCCCAGTGAGCCGCAGCGAGATTTGCCGCTAAAGCCGTTGGCGTTGCCATACTCATCGCAGCACGGCACCCCAAGGAACGCCACGTCAATATTCAGTTCGCCGGTTTGCACTAAATGCGCACGACCGCCGTGGGAGTGAATTTGTACCGGGTTTTCCATCAGGCCCGCAGAGATCTCTTCCCCCAGCTTGCCACGCAGGCCAGAGGTGTAAATCTGGCGAATTACGCCGTTTTTAATATGCTCGATCAGCGGCCAGTGAGCGTCGATCAGCGAACTTGAGGCTAACGTCAGATCGCGAAAGCCCATTTCAGCCAGCTTCGCTACCACCATATTGACCACCCTGTCGCCGCCGCGAAACGCGTGGTGGAAGGAGATGGTCATGCCGTTTTGCAGCCCGGAGCAGCGAATCGCCTCTTCCAGCGAGGCGCAAATTTTACGTTTGCGCTTTTCACTTTCGCTGGCCAACCACGGGCTTTTCGCCGTCACGCCCGCATAGGGCTCTAATCCTTCCGGCATGACGTATTGTTGATTAAGCATTGCCACAGTCTCTTTCATTATTTCCTCCTTAATCACGAATGCCGGAAGCCGACAGCGCCACGACCTTGCGCGCATGATCGATAATCGGTCCATCTATCATCTTGCCGTTCAGCGATACCACGCCCAGACCGCGCTCCTCCGCCTCTTCCGCCGCCGCGATAACTTCGCGCGCGTGCTCGACGTCTTTAAGTGTTGGGGCATAAACCTGATGCAGCAGCTCAATCTGGCGAGGGTTGACCAGCGATTTGCCGTTAAAGCCAAGGTTTTTCGCCAGATTCGCTTCCGCGAGGAAACCCTCTTCGTTGTTGATCTCCGACCACACCACGTCATAGGCCGCGATCCCGGCAACGCGGGCTGCGTGCAGCACCGCGCAGCGGGCATAAAACAGCTCGGTGCCGTCGCCGCGGCAGGTGCCCATATCTATCACGTAGTCAAAGGCCGCCAGCGCAATGGCCGACAAACGCGGGCTGGAGCGGGCGATCTCGACTGCATTCACTACTCCAAGCGCCGACTCAATCGCCGCCATTAATTTGGTGCTGCCCACTTCCCGGCCGCACTCTCGTTCAATACGCTCAACGTGGGCTTCCAACTCATGGATATCTTCTTTGCTATCGGTTTTCGGCAAACGGACCATATCCACACCCGCGCGCACCACCGCTTCGAGGTCAGCAAGGCCAAACGGGGTATTGAGCGGGTTAATACGCACCACGGTTTCGACATTCCGATACAGCGGATGCTGTAGCGCGTGATGCACCAGCAGGCGGGCAGTATCTTTTTCACGCAGCGAAACGGCGTCTTCGAGGTCAAACATCACCGCGTCTGCGCCGTAAACAAAAGAGGTGCTTAACATCGCGGCATTCGCGCCGGGAATAAACAGCATACTGCGACGAGGTTTCATAGCTGGCTCCATTGCAGTTGAGATTGTTTAGCTGCGCGCAGCGCCGCGGCCTGAACGCGAGCCTTCAGTACGCATTCGAGCGCACCTTTATCATCGACGACCACATTCGCCCGGGTAACATCAAGCTGCGCCAACGTCTCTCTGACCACCCGCTCAATCGCGGCGCCAAACTGCTGCTTCACGACGCTGTCGATTTCAAGCTGGATACCCGGCTCATTAGCAGGCCCAATCCTGACCATCACATCGCTGGATTCCAGCGTGCCGGCCAGGGCGTCAATCATCATTTC
This sequence comes from Klebsiella sp. 18074, assembly GCF_902705905.1. Classification (NCBI taxonomy): domain Bacteria; kingdom Pseudomonadati; phylum Pseudomonadota; class Gammaproteobacteria; order Enterobacterales; family Enterobacteriaceae; genus Klebsiella; species Klebsiella sp. 18074. The sequence goes on from NZ_CACSIS010000016.1 coordinate 127,141, forward strand.
CATAGAGGCAGATCCTTAGTTATGGAGGTAAAATCAGGCGGTTTGATGTTCGCTTTCCGCCAGATGCATCAGAAAAGAGAGCGTTCCAGGCGGAACCAGCGGCTCAATAGCCGACCACCGGCACTCTTTATAGAGCTTGCGCACTCGGGAAGCGGAGATCGGCCCGCCATCTTTCTCAACCCGATCCAGCTCAACCACTTGAATGGTCGGTGTAGCGCCGGAAGCTTCAAGCAACTGCTGCATGCGCAGGTTGTAATGACGGGTTAATGAACACAGCGGCTCGCTGCCGACAAAACGGTGGGTTATCTGTAGCGCCGGGGCGAGATGTTCGCGGAAGAGCTGGAGATCGATCTGGCAGTGGCAGTCGTCGACCACGCCGTTGTCTTTCAGGAAATAGCCGGGAAACGTCGCCCGGGAGATCAGGTAAGCCGATCCCGGATGCAGGGTGACGTTTTCAATTCCCGTAATCCCCTGCTCAATCAGCGCTACGCGATCCTGATAGCTGAAAAATGACGCGTCTTCCTTCACCACGAACAGATGCAGCCAGTCGCACTGACGGGCGGCCTGCTCGACCAGCCATCGATGCCCCAGCGTAAAAGGATTGGCGTTCATCACGATGGCGCCAATTTTTTCCCCCGGCTGGCGATACATCGTGAGCTGGCGGCAATAACGGGCCAGACGTTCACGGCTATTTTCCATCAAAACGGCCTGGTCGCCCGCGCGGGCGATAGGCCAGAATCCAGCGCAGGAAAAGAGCGCGGCGTTATACGGTTTGGTGAATAAAAACAGTTCGCTGCGGCCCAGTTCATACGCCTGAGTCATCAGTTCGGTCAGCAGCTTCAGACTTAGCCCTTCCCCCTGTAGCGACGGGTCGACTGCAATACACTTCAGAACGCATCCGGCAATTGCGCCGCAGCCAACAATGCGCCGCTGGTGTTCGGCGACAATCACAATTTCGCAATCCGCCTCCAGCGAGAGCTGATGCTGGTGAAGGAAGAGATCAATCGCCTCTCGCCGCCGGGAATCTTTCTGTACCACGACGCATTTTAATATCAGATTCATTTTTTAGCGCTTCATTGACCAAAAACGAACTGTATTTCGCCACCGTTCCCGTCGCGGTTCTTTTATTTAAATCACACTTTTCCCCGTACCTTAATTGGCTTTATGGTTTTTATGCTTTTAATTAATTCAGAAGAATAAAAACAATTAAATTAATAAAAAACACGACCAATCAGTGAAGATAATCACATATCCACCCGGAGCATATTTACTATTATGCCGTCGTCTTATTATTGCTTTTCCCAACGGAATTAATACACAAAATCATTCAAGTTGCATCGAGGCGGTAACTGAATAAACCCCCAGGAGCTTACGCATACTAAGTGACTGGGGTGAGTGAAGGCTGCCAACAAAGAGGCAGCTTGAAGGATGATGTGTATATTCCTTTTTTCAACAAGGTGACGTCATGACTAACATGAGCCAGGCTCCGGCAGCGGAGAAAAAAGGCGTTAGCGATATACTGGGGTTTAAAATCTTCGGTATGCCGCTTCCGCTTTACGCGTTTGCATTAATTACATTACTGCTTTCACACTTTTATGACGCGCTACCCACTGATATCGTGGGCGGCTTCGCGATAATGTTTATTATTGGCGCTATCTTTGGTGAAATTGGCAAACGCCTGCCAATCTTTAATAAATATATTGGTGGCGCACCGGTAATGATCTTCCTGGTCGCCGCGTATTTTGTTTATGCCGGTATTTTCACGCAGAGAGAAATCGACGCAATCACCAATGTGATGGATAAAAGTAACTTCCTGAACTTATTCATCGCAGTGTTGATTACCGGCGCTATTTTGTCGGTTAACCGTAAGCTACTGCTGAAATCCCTGCTGGGTTATATTCCAACTATTCTTATGGGGATCGTCGGCGCATCAATTTTCGGTATTGCTATTGGGCTGTGCTTCGGTATTTCCATCGATCGCATCATGATGCTGTATGTTCTGCCGATTATGGGCGGCGGTAACGGCGCAGGCGCGGTTCCGCTGTCTGAAATTTATCACTCCGTCACCGGTCGCTCTCGTGAAGAGTACTACTCAACCGCGATTGCTATTCTGACCATCGCCAACATCTTCGCCATCGTTTTCGCCGCACTCCTCGATATTATCGGCAAAAAATATACCTGGCTGAGCGGTGAAGGCGAGCTGGTACGTAAAGCTTCGTTCAAAGTTGAGGATGACGAAAAAGCGGGCGCGATTACCCATCGTGAAACAGCGGTCGGCCTGGTGCTCGCCACCACATGCTTCCTGCTGGCCTACGTGATTGCCAAGAAAATTCTGCCAAGCATTGGCGGTGTCTCTATCCACTACTTCGCCTGGATGGTACTGATCGTCGCGGCGCTGAACGCCTCTGGCCTCTGCTCGCCGGAAATCAAAGCCGGTGCTAAACGTCTGTCTGACTTCTTCTCTAAGCAACTGCTGTGGGTGCTGATGGTCGGCGTCGGCGTGTGCTACACCGACCTGCAAGAGATCATCGACGCGATCACCTTCGCTAACGTGGTGATTGCCGCTGTCATCGTAGTGGGTGCCGTCGTCGGTGCCGCTGTCGGCGGCTGGCTGATTGGCTTCTTCCCGATTGAATCCGCAATTACCGCTGGCCTATGTATGGCTAACCGCGGCGGTTCCGGTGACCTGGAAGTGCTATCTGCCTGTAACCGTATGAATCTTATCTCCTATGCACAAATCTCCTCCCGTTTGGGCGGCGGTATTGTGCTGGTCATCGCGAGCATCGTGTTCGGCATGATGATGTAATAAACACGCACGATGGCGATGTTTGAGCGTAAACCACTGCGGTGCAAATTAGGGTCCAGGGCCGGGGGCGGCTTCGGGAAATCCACCCTACTCCTTAGCCGGATGCACCAATGAATTTACTTTCAAACACGCCATCGTGCCCTTACTTTTGGACCTTTTCATGAGTGATGCAGTACTGCTGGGTGAAGGCTTCACCCTGATGTTCCTCGGCATGGGATTCGTGCTGGCGTTTCTGTTCCTGCTGATTTTCGCCATCCAGGGCATGTCCGTCGCCGTCAACCGCGTCTTCCCTGAACCGGCCCCGGCGCCCAAAGCGGCTCCCGCTGCCGCCGCGCCCGTTGACGACTTCGCCCGCTTAAAGCCGGTGATTGCCGCCGCTATCCACCACCATCGCCGCCTTAACCCTTAATTCACGGAGCTTCCATGACCGTTGCCATTACCGATGTCGTCCTGCGCGACGCCCACCAGTCCCTTTTCGCCACCCGTCTGCGCCTTGACGATATGCTGCCGATTGCCGCTCAGCTCGATAACGTCGGCTACGGCTCCCTCGAATGCTGGGGCGGCGCCACCTATGACGCCTGCATCCGCTTCCTCGGCGAGGACCCGTGGGTCCGCCTGCGCGAGCTGAAAAAAGCCATGCCGAAGACCCCGCTGCAGATGCTGCTGCGCGGCCAGAACCTGCTTGGCTACCGCCACTACGCCGATGACGTGGTGGCGCGCTTCGTTGAGCGCGCCGTTAAAAACGGCATGGACGTGTTCCGCGTCTTCGACGCCATGAACGACCCGCGCAATATGAAAGCCGCATTACAGGCGGTACGCAGCCACGGGGCACACGCTCAGGGCACTCTGAGTTACACTACCAGCCCGGCGCACACCCTGCAGACCTGGCTGGACCTGACCGAACAGCTGCTGGAAACCGGCGTCGACTCCATCGCCATCAAGGACATGTCCGGCATTCTCACCCCGTCTGCCGCTTTTGAGCTGGTCAGCGAAATCAAAAAACGTTACGACGTGCAGCTGCACCTGCACTGTCACGCCACCACCGGGATGGCGGAGATGGCCCTGCTGAAGGCTATCGAGGCGGGCGTTGACGGCGTTGACACCGCCATCTCCTCAATGAGCGCCACCTACGGCCATCCGGCCACCGAAGCGCTGGTAGCGACGCTGGCCGGGACGCAGTACGACACCGAGCTGGATATCCTGAAGCTGGAGAGCATCGCGACGTACTTCCGCGAGGTGCGCAAAAAATACCACGCCTTTGAAGGCCAGTTGAAAGGCTACGACAGCCGCATCCTGGTGGCTCAGGTGCCGGGCGGGATGCTCACCAACCTCGAAAGCCAGCTGAAGCAGCAGAACGCGGCCAACAGGCTGGACGACGTGCTGGCGGAAATCCCCCGCGTGCGCGAGGACCTCGGCTTTATTCCGCTGGTGACTCCGACCTCGCAGATTGTCGGCACCCAGGCGGTGCTTAACGTCCTCACCGGCGAGCGCTACAAAACCATCGCGAAAGAGACGGCGGGCATTCTGAAAGGCGAGTACGGCCACACCCCGGTACCGGTTAACGCGGCGTTACAGGCGCGGGTGCTGGACGGTGCGGAAGCCATCACCTGCCGCCCGGCGGACCTGCTGAAGCCGGAGCTGGCGCAGCTTGAGGCAGATGTTAAACGCCTGGCGCAGGAGAAAGGCATTACGCTTGCGGAAAACGTCATCGACGACGTACTGACCGTGGCCCTGTTTCCGCAGATTGGCCTCAAATTCCTTGAGAACCGCCACAACCCGGCGGCGTTTGAGCCGGTGCCGCAGGTGGAAGCCGCGCAGCCTGCGGCAAAAGCAGAAAAACCTGCTGCCTCCGGCGTCTATACCGTGGAAGTGGAAGGTAAAGCCTTTGTGGTGAAGGTCAGCGACGGCGGCGATATCAGCCAGCTGACGGCGGCTGTACCTGCTGCATCTTCCGCCCCCGCAGGCGCAGGCACCCCGGTGACCACCCCGCTGGCGGGCACTATCTGGAAGGTGATTGCCGGCGAAGGCCAGAGCGTGGCGGAAGGCGACGTGCTGCTAATTCTGGAAGCCATGAAGATGGAAACCGAAATCCGCGCCGCGCAGGCCGGGACCGTACACGGTATCGCGGTGAAGTCCGGCGATGCGGTCGCCCTGGGCGATACCTTGATGACGCTGGCGTAAGGAAAAGGAACGGAAATGGAAAGTCTGAACGCCCTGATTCAGGGCATGGGCCTGATGCACCTTGGCATCGGCCAGGCCATCATGCTGCTGGTGAGCCTGCTGCTGCTGTGGCTGGCCATCGCGAAGAAGTTCGAGCCGCTACTGCTGCTGCCGATTGGCTTTGGCGGCCTGCTGTCGAATATTCCGGAAGCCGGGCTGGCGCTGACCGCCCTGGAGAACCTGCTGGCGCACCACGAGGCCGGGCAGTTGGCGGTAATTGCCGCGAAGCTCAACTGCCTGCCGGATGTCCATGCCATCAAGGAAGCCCTGGCGCTGGCCCTGCCGTCGGTACAAAACCAGATGGAAGAGCTGGCGGTGGACATGGGCTACTCGTCCGGGGTGCTGGCGATTTTCTATAAGGTCGCTATCGGTTCGGGCATCGCCCCACTGGTGATTTTTATGGGTGTCGGGGCGATGACCGACTTCGGCCCGCTGCTGGCCAACCCGCGCACCCTGCTGCTGGGGGCGGCGGCGCAGTTCGGTATCTTCGCCACGGTGCTCGGGGCACTGACGCTGAACTACTTCGGCCTGATTTCCTTCACCCTGCCGCAGGCGGCAGCCATCGGCATTATCGGCGGCGCGGACGGCCCGACGGCGATTTACCTGTCGGGCAAGCTGGCGCCGGAACTGCTGGGGGCCATTGCGGTGGCGGCGTACTCATACATGGCGCTGGTGCCGTTAATCCAGCCGCCAATTATGAAGGCGCTGACCACAGAGAAGGAGCGGACAATCCGCATGGTGCAGCTGCGCACGGTGAGTAAGCGGGAAAAAATCCTCTTCCCGACGGTGCTGTTGCTGCTGGTGGCGCTGCTGCTACCGGACGCGGCCCCGCTGCTGGGGATGTTCTGCTTCGGCAACCTGATGCGCGAGAGCGGCGTGGTGGAGCGCCTGAGCGATACGGTGCAGAACGGGCTGATTAATATCGTGACCATTTTCCTCGGGCTGTCGGTGGGCGCGAAGCTGGTGGCGGACAAGTTCCTGCAACCGCAGACGCTGGGCATTCTGGTGCTGGGGGTGATTGCGTTCGGTATCGGGACGGCGGCCGGGGTATTGATGGCGAAGCTGCTCAATAAATTCAGCAAGAATCCGATTAACCCGCTGATAGGTTCAGCCGGGGTATCGGCGGTGCCGATGGCGGCAAGGGTATCAAACAAGGTGGGCCTGGAGTCGGACCCGCAGAACTTCCTGCTGATGCACGCGATGGGCCCGAACGTGGCCGGAGTGATTGGCTCGGCAATTGCCGCCGGGGTGATGCTCAAGTACGTACTGGCGATGTAGTTCAGTGCCCTTCCCGGAGGCGGCGCATTGCGCCACCTCCGGGAGAGAGTTCAGGTTACGGTGTAAAAGCCCGATCCTGCGGGTAAATCGCCCGCGACCGGAGATACGTAAAACGTCGTATTCCAACTGAATGTCTTCTGAAATCAGCAAAACTGTGGGCCGATTCAGCGTCATTGGCCACGAAAAAAGAGAAAATGACCTTTTGATGTCAATTCGCCCAATGTTTACCCGAAAAATCACGCACTGGTTTGCCCGGCGTTCATTCCAGAACCGCATCTTTCTGTTGATCCTGTTCACCTCAACAATCGTGATGCTGGCGATGTCATGGTATCTCACCAGCATTACGGAAGAGCGCCTGCATTACCAGGTTGGCCAGCGCGCGCTGATTCAGGCGATGCAAATCTCCGCCATGCCCGAACTGGTCGAAGCGGTAGAAAAGCACGATCTGGCGCGGATTAAGGCGCTTATCGACCCAATGCGATCGTTTTCCGATGCGACCTACATCACCGTTGGCGATGCGAAAGGCCAACGCCTGTATCACGTGAATCCTGATGAAATCGGTAAATATATGGAGGGCGGCGACAGCGACGACGCGCTGTACAACGCCAAAAGCTACGTTTCGGTGCGCAAAGGATCGCTTGGCTCTTCATTACGCGGCAAATCGCCGATCCAGGACAGCACCGGCAAAGTGATCGGCATCGTATCGGTGGGCTATACCATCGAACAGCTGGAAAACTGGCTCAGCTTACAGATCGGATCGCTGATGATCCCGATGGCAATCATGCTGCTGCTCCTGCTCTATTGCGCCCGGCGTTTCTCGCTGCACATTAAAAAGCAGATGTTGAATATGGAACCGCAACAGCTATCACAGCTGCTTATCCAGCAAAGCGTGCTATTTGAATCGGTATTTGAGGGGCTGATTGCTATCGATTCACACTACAAAATTACCGCCATTAATCAGACCGCACGGCGGCTATTGAACCTGAGCCAGCCAGAAACCATCCTGATCGGCAAAAGCATCAGCAGCGTTATCTCCCAGGAGGCGTTCTTCTACGACGCGCCGCAGGAAAATAAGAAAGACGAAATCGTCACCTTTAATCAGATCAAAGTGATCGCCAGCCGGATGGCCGTCACGCTCAATAGCGAGCCTCAGGGCTGGGTCATTAGCTTTCGTAGCAAAGACGATATCAACACCCTTAGCCTGCAGCTCAGCCAGGTCCAGCAGTACGCAGATAACCTGCGCGCCGTGCAGCATGAGCATCGCAACCTGATCTCCACCATCGCCGGTCTGCTGTTTTTAAAACGCTACGATAACGCGCTGGATCTCATTCAGCAGCAGTCGGAAAGCCACCAGAAAGTGCTCGATTTTATTGCGCGTAATTTTAAAGTGAACCACCTCGCCGGATTGCTGATCGGCAAATACTACCGCGCCAAAGAGCTCGGTTTAGAACTAGTATTCGACCCCTCCTGTTACGTCGATACTCTACCTTCATCACTTTCACACAATGAATGGATCTCGATCGTCGGCAATCTGCTGGACAACGCCTACAATGCCACCTTGCGCCAGCCGGCAGGTTCAAAGCAGATCGAGTGCCTGATCAACAGCGAGGGCGGCGAAGTGATCATCGAGATCGCCGATCAGGGCTGTGGAATTGATGAGTCGATGCGCGATCGCATTTTTGAACGCGGCGTGACTAGCAGCGACAGCGGCGATCACGGTATCGGCCTGTGGCTAGTTCGCAGCTACGTTGAGCAGGCGGGCGGCAATATCGTTGTCGATGACAACACCCCCTTTGGCACTATTTTTACTCTTTATATCCCCCTGACCCGAGATGAACATCATGGATAGCATCACAACCCTCATCGTTGAAGACGAACCTATGCTGGCGGAAATCCTGGTGGATACCATCAAACAATTTCCCCAGTTCGCAGTCATTGGCATTGCCGATAAACTGGAAAGCGCCAAAAAGCTGCTCCGTCTCTATCAGCCACAGCTGATTCTGCTGGATAACTTTTTGCCCGATGGCAAAGGCCTCGATCTGATCCGCCACGCCGTCAACACCAACTACAAAGGCCGCATCATTTTCATTACTGCTGATAACCATATGGATACCATCAGTGAAGCCCTGCGGATGGGGGTTTTTGATTATCTGATTAAGCCAGTGCACTATCAGCGCTTGCAGCATACGCTTGAGCGCTTCGCCCGCTATCGCAGCTCCCTGCGCTCCAGCGAGCAGGCCAGCCAGACCCACGTTGACGCCCTGTTTAATATTCAGGCCAAGGAGCATACCGAAGCCGCTGGGTCTGCGCTGCGCGGCATCGATGAAAGTACTTTTAACCGCGTATTACAGCTCTTCACTGACCCGGAAATCGTTCATACTGCCGACACGCTCGCCCGCATTCTCGGCAGCAGTAGAACCACCGCTCGCCGCTACCTGGAGCAAGGGGTGAAAAACGATTTTCTCGAAGCGGAAATCAGCTACGGTAAAGTCGGCAGACCGGAGCGGATTTATCACGGTAAACATTCTGAGCACGTTTAGCCCCCTGGAGATGCTCTGTTTATTGTGCATCTCCTTTCATTCGCTTATTCCATTGTGTAGCTAACAATCATCTGGCCCTTTTTCATCTTCACCTGGGTCACGATCACTTTTCCCAGTTCAGAAAGCGTGGCAACGTGGGTACCGCCGCAGGGATAATCAGGCAGGGAACCAAATCCCACTCTGCGCAGCCCGTCGACCATAGAGATATGGCGCGGCAGGTTTTCCGCCCGCCAGCCGGCAACTTTTGCCTGCAGCACGCTGGCCTCCGGCAGGGACGCACTGGCGCCTGAGGTGAAGGTAATTCGCCCCTCTCCTGGCCAGTGGTGGGCCTTCGTCGGCTGCCAGCCGCACTGCTCTCCCGCGAGGCCAATCAGGTGGCCCGCCGAGTGCAGACGGGCATGCCGCCGCCGCGCTGCGCCATCAATACGGATCGTCACCTCGCCCGGGGCCAGCGGCTGCGGGACAAGGTGCAGAATGCTGTCGCCAAACGCCATTACCCCTTCAACGGGGATATCCGCTATCCAGCCGCGATCCGCCGGCTGCCCGCCGCCCTGCGGATGAAACAGCGTTTGGTCCAGCTCTATCGCATAGCGGCCATCGGCCTGCTCTACGCAGCTCACTACCCGCGCGCGCCCTTCGGTGGCATCGTTGGTGTAATAAAGACGTTCGGTCATGGTTGTTCTCCTCTCTTTACGCACAGTATATTGATAATACGTACAGAGATAATCCAGCAATCCGCCAATGCACCTTTGCTTAGAGAGCACAAATGAACTTAAGCTTACTTCCCGATTTGGCTCTCTTCGTGCAGATCGTCGAGCAGGGCAGCTTTTCCGCGGTCGCCCGGCTTACGGGGACCACGCCCTCGGCGGTCAGCCGCAGCGTCTCGCGCCTTGAGCGGGAGATGGGCAGCAAGCTGCTGCACCGCTCCACGCGCAAACTCCGCCTGAGCGATGCCGGCAAGACGGTTTACGCCCATGCGCTGGAGATGCTGGAGGCCGCGCGCCTGGCGATGGATGCGGCCGGCAGCGCCCAGCAGGTGGCGCAGGGCAAGCTGACGCTCAGCGTGCCGAAGGCCGTCGGGCGGTTTGTTATCCATCCGCTGATGAGCGAGTTTCTCGCCCGCTTTCCGCAGGTTGACGTCTGCCTGCGTCTCGAAGATCGCTATCTTGACCTAATTGACGACGGGATCGATCTGGCGCTGCGCATCACCCATTCGCCCTCTCCGGGGCTGCACGGCAAGCCGCTGATGCCGGTCAGCCACGTAATCTGCGCCACCCCGCACTATTTACGCCAGCACGGCGCGCCGCAAAATCCGCAGGACCTGCGCGACCATAGCTGCATCAGCCTCGGCGAAACGCCCGCCGATGCGCGCTGGAAATTTCGTCGTGAAGGAAAAACGGAAACTGTTCAGACCCGAGGACGCTACGCCGCCAACCACACCGCCGTGCGGCTGGATGCGGTGAAGCAGAATTTAGGCATTGGCAGCCTGCCGCTGTTTACCGCCCGCGAAGCGCTGGAGCGTGGGGAGATAGTCCAGGTGCTGGCGGAATGGGAGTTTATCAGCAGCTACTCCGGCGAGCTGTGGCTGCTGTGGGCGGGAAATAAGCATATGCCCGCCAGGATGCGGGCCATGATTGACTATCTTAGCGAGAAAATTTATCGCCGCTAAAGGGCCTATGGCGCCAGCGCCAGAACCTCCGCGACCCAGCGCTGGAAGCCTGCGACGTCCAGGTCCAGCGCCACGCTGGCGTTCGCCGGCTGACCAAGGCGTCCTTCGATGTCGACGACGGTGGTGCCGGCGGTCCAGGTTCCTTGCGTTTCCACCGCCACAAAACACGGTTTGAGCGTAAACAGTTCCGGGCGAACCAGCCACGCAATTGCGCACAGGTCATGCATACGCAGGCCGCTCTCCATGCTGCCGCTGCGGTAGTGGCTGAACAACGCGTGGAGCATTTTGCCGGTCCTGTTGAGCGTCGGCAGCGTGGCGAGATATTCCGGAGCGAGTATTGCCTGATTGGTGACGTCCAGCCCGCACATGACGATTTCCAGCCCGCTATTGAAGACTTTGGCTGCCGCTTCCGGGTCGATGGCTATATTGAACTCCGCATTCGGCGTAAAGTTACCGCGCCCGGCGGAGCCGCCCATAATCACCAGACGGCGGATGTTAAAACGGCATTCGGGATATTGGGTCAGCAGTAGCGCGATATTGGTTAACGGGCCAATGGCCACCAGCGTCATCGGTTCCGGGGCATGCATCAGCGCATCGCGAATGGCCTGAAACGCCGGTTTCGGCAGCGGCTGGCAGCGATGCTCGACAAACTCATAGCCTTCCATCCCCGACTCGCCGTGAACGGAGGCCGCATCGCGCAGCGGGCGCAGCAGAGGCATTGAAGCGCCCTGGGCCAGCGGCACGTCGGCGTTCCAGAAATGCAGCAGCTGCAGCGCATTGCGGGTGGTTTTTTCCACCGACACGTTGCCGGCCACCGTGGTCATCAGCTGCAGATCCAGCTCAGGCGCAAACAGCGCCGCAGCGATTGCCGCCGCATCATCAATGCCGGGATCGGTATCAAGAACTATCGGTAAGCGCATAAATTCTCCAAAAAAATGCCAGACGTTAAGTCTGGCATCTTCGCATACTGACGGCGTAAAGAACTTATTCTACTTCACGGACGTCAACCCGCAGCTCTTTCGGCACTTCAAAGACGATGTTCTCTTCGCGACCTTCCAGCGGCACCGCGTCGCCGCCGCCAAGCTCCTGCAGACGAGCAATCACGTTCTGTACCAGGATATCCGGCGCCGATGCGCCGGCGGTCACGCCCACGCATTTGGCCGCTTTGACCCACGGCTCCTGGATATCGGCCGCATCATCGATCAGATACGCCGCTTTCCCCATGCGCTGCGCGAGTTCGGCCAGACGGTTGGAGTTGGAGGAGTTCTTCGACCCCACCACCAGCACCACGTCCGCCTGCTCCGCCAGCGCGCGTACCGCTTCCTGACGGTTAGTGGTGGCGTAGCAAATATCGTCTTTACGCGGCCCGACGATTTTCGGGAAGCGCTGGCGCAGGGCGTCAATGACGTCGGAGGTGTCATCAACGGAGAGCGTGGTCTGGGTCATAAACGACAGCCTGGCGTCGTTTTTCACTTCCAGCGTCCAGACATCGTCCGGCGACTCCACCAGGTACATGCCCCCCTGCGGGTTGCTGTACTGACCCATCGTCCCCTCAACTTCCGGGTGACCGGCGTGACCAATCAGAATCGACTCTTCGCCGCGGCGGCTGGCGCGAGCCACCTCCATATGGACCTTGGTCACCAGCGGACAGGTGGCATCGAAAACCGTCAGATCGCGGCTTTTCGCCTCGTTACGTACCGCCTGAGAGACGCCATGGGCGGAGAAAATCAGGATCGCGCCGTCCGGCACTTCGCTGATTTGCTCGATAAAAATAGCGCCGCGCTTGCGCAGGCTATCGACCACATAGCGGTTATGCACCACTTCATGACGAACATAGATCGGCGCGCCATACAGCGTCAGCGCGTTTTCAACAATGCTGATAGCGCGGTCAACGCCGGCGCAGAAGCCGCGCGGGTTAGCCAACAGGATCTGCATTTTACTCCTCCAGCGCCGGATCGACTTCCAGCACTTCAATATCAAAATGAACGGTGCGCCCGGCCAGCGGATGGTTGAAATCAACGGTGATTGAATCGCCGTTAACTTCCCGAATCACGCCGGGCATTTCGCTGCCATCCATTGCGGTAAAGAGCATAATTGCGCCAATTTCCGGCTCGCCCGCATCGATAAACTCGCGGCGGGAGAAGTACTGAATCAGGTCCGGGCTGGGTACGCCAAATGCGGCATCAGGCTCGAGGGAGAAGTTGGTTTTATCCCCCGCCTTCAGCCCCAGCAGGTGCTGCTCAAGCCCCTCGGTGAGCGAAGCGTCACCGAGACGGAACAGCGCCGGCTTGCCGTTATTGCGCGTAGACTCCGCGGTGGAGCCATCATCAAGTTTCAGCGTGAAGTGCACCAGCACCCCGCTGTTGCTCTGTACAGAGTTTGACATGCAGGTTTGCTCTAGGTTAGTTCTGCGTTTACCCCGCGTAGCGGCAAGACCGCCGGCGGGGTACGCTTATAATGTAGGCCGGGCTGGCGTAAACGCCACCCGGCAAGGATTACGCGGTTTTCTTCGCAGCGCCGGGCAAAAAGCCTTCCAGCACAATCAGCGCCGCGCCGATACAGATGGCGGTATCGGCCAGGTTGAAGGTGGCGAAATGCCACTCACCGACGTAGAAATCAATCATATCAACGACAAAACCGTGCCACAGCCGGTCGAACAGGTTGCCTAACGCCCCGCCAATAATCAGCGCGTAGGCGATGTTATTGAGCTTCTGCGTCGCCTTCGAGCGGTACATCAGTACCGTCAGAATCACGCAGATGCCGAGGGCAATCCCCGCAAAGAACCAGCGCTGCCACCCGCCGCTATCGGCGAGGAAGCTAAAGGCCGCACCGTAGTTGCGCGCATAGTGCAGGTTCAGCGATGGGAACAGCGAAACCGTATCCCCCAGAGCAAAGTTCTGGAGGATCAGGAATTTGCTGCCCAGATCGATAATCAGCACGGCGACGACGACCCACAGCCAGCGTAGCCCGGTTGAACAGACAGATTTACTCATCAGGCAAACTTACGTTGTTCGCCGTCACCGGCGACGTTGCTGACACAGCGACCGCAGATTTCCGCGTGTTCCGCCACCTTGCCGACGTCGCTGGTGTAGTGCCAGCAGCGTGGGCACTTATCGCCTTCCGCTTTGCTCAGCACAACCCGCAGACCCTTCAGCAGTTCGCTCTGCCAGGCATCAGCCGGCGCCTGTGCGTAATCAGCCACTTTCGCCCCTGAGGTTAACAGGACAAAGCGCAGCTCGTCGCCCAGCGCATTCAGCTTGGTCGCCAGCTCGCTATCCGCATACAGCGTGACCGCCGCCTCAAGAGAGCCGCCCACCAGTTTGTCGGCGCGAGCCTGCTCGATAACCTTGTTCACTTCACCGCGCACTTTTAGCAGTTCGTCCCAGAAGCCGTCGTTCATCGCTTCATCGTCGGCCAGGCCGAACAGGCCTTCATACCACTCACCGGTGAAGACGTATTTCTCGCGGGAACCCGGCAGGTAGCCCCAGATTTCGTCGGCGGTGAAGGACATGATCGGCGCCATCCAGCGCACCAGCGCTTCCACGATGTGGAACAGCGCGGTCTGACAGCTGCGACGCGCCACGCTGTCCGCTTTCGCGGTGTACTGGCGGTCTTTGATGATGTCGAGGTAGAACGACCCCATTTCGATGGAGCAGAAGCGCATCAGGCGCTGCACCACTTCGTGGAAATCGTAGGACTCGTAGGCTTTGAGGATATCGTCCTGCGCCGCTTGCGCGCAGCTCACCGCCCAGCGATCGAGCACTACCATCTCTTCCGGTTTCACCATGTCGGTCAGCGGGTCGAAGCCGTTAAGGTTCGCCAGCAGGAAGCGCGCGGTGTTACGGATACGACGATAGCTGTCGGCGGCGCGTTTGAGGATCTCATCGGAGACCGCCATTTCGCCGGTATAGTCGGTGGAAGCCACCCACAGGCGCAGGATATCCGCGCCCAGCTTGCTCATCACGTCCTGCGGAGAGACGGTATTACCGATGGATTTGGACATCTTGCGGCCCTGGCCATCAACGGTAAAGCCGTGGGTCAGCACCTGGCGATACGGCGCTTTGCCCTTCATCGCCGTGGAGATCATCAGCGAAGACATGAACCAGCCGCGGTGCTGGTCGGAACCTTCCAGATACATATCGGCGGCGTGGCCGGAAAACTCCGGACGCACGTCAACCACCGAGGAGTGGGTAGAACCGGAGTCGAACCACACGTCGAGGGTATCCGGCACTTTCTCGTAGCTGTCGGCATCGGCACCGAGGATGTCGCGGGAGTCGAGATCCCACCACGCCTGAATACCGTCAACCTCAACGCGCTTCGCCACTTCTTCCATCAGCTCCAGGGTGCGCGGATGCAGCTCCTGGGTCTCTTTATGCACAAACAGGGACATCGGCACGCCCCAGGTACGCTGACGAGAAATACACCAGTCAGGACGGTTGGCAACCATTGATTCGATACGCGCCTGGCCCCAGTCCGGGATCCACTGTACGCCTTTAATCTCTTTCAGCGACTGCGCGCGCAGGCCTTTCTGATCCATGCTGACGAACCACTGCGGCGTGGCGCGGAAGATGATCGGCGACTTGTGGCGCCAGCAGCACGGATAGCTGTGCTGCATTTTTTCAACGTGCAGCAGCGCGCCGCTGTCACGCAGCAGCTCAACGATAATGTCGTTGGCCTTGAAGACGTTGATGCCGTCCAGCGACGGATAGGTTCCCGGCAGGTAGGCGCCGTCAGGGCCGACCGGATTGGCGATTTCCAGGCCATATTTCTGGCTGATGGTGTAGTCGTCAGGGCCGTGGCCGCCAGCGGTATGCACCGCGCCGGTACCCGCATCAAGGGTAACGTGGTCGCCGAGGATGGCCGGAACGTCGAAGTCGAGGAACGGATGCTTAAAGCGCATCAGCTCCAGCTCTGCGCCGTTGACCACCGCGAGGATGGTGTAATCCGCAACGCCCGTACGTTTCATGACGCTTTCAACCAGGTCTTTCGCCAGGATCAGAGTCTGGCCGTCAACCTGCACCAGCGCATAGTCGAACTCCGGCGACAGGGAGATCGCGCGGTTAGCCGGCAGAGTCCACGGGGTGGTGGTCCAGATAACCAGGGAGACCGAACCGCTGACGTCGGCAACGCCGAATTTCGCCAGCACCGCCGCTTTATCGACGGCATGGAACGCCACGTCGATAGACGGAGAGGTTTTGTCGTAATACTCAACTTCCGCTTCCGCCAGCGCGGAGCGGCAGTCTACGCACCAGTGCACCGGCTTCGCACCTTTGTGCAGGTGGCCGTTGCCGATGATTTTACCCAGCGCGCGGATGATATTGGCTTCGGTTTTGAAGTCCATGGTCAGGTACGGACGCGACCAGTCGCCCAGTACGCCAAGACGGATAAAGTCTTTACGCTGGCCGTCAACCTGGGTCGCGGCGTATTCGCGGCACTTGGCACGGAACTCAGCCGCGGTGAACTTCTCGCCCGGTTTGCCGTACTCCTGCTCCACTTTCAGCTCGATCGGCAGACCGTGGCAGTCCCAGCCCGGCACGTAGGGAGAATCATAGCCCGTCAGCCCTTTGGACTTAACGATAATGTCTTTCAGAATCTTGTTAACCGAGTGACCAATATGAATGCTGCCATTCGCATAAGGAGGGCCATCATGCAGAATGAAGGTTTTTTTGCCTTTTTTCGCCGCACGGATGATGCCGTACAGATCATCATCGGTCCAACGCGCCAGCATTCCCGGTTCGCGTTTAGCGAGATCGCCACGCATCGGGAACCCTGTTTCCGGCAAATTCAGGGTGGATTTATAGTCACTCATCAGATTCTCGGTTCCGTATTTCGGTTTGATAAACACCAACAGGTTTATGCCTGCCTGGTCAGCCCAAAAAGCTCGCGGGCCGTTAACTCATCACGTGCAATTTGCGCCTTCAGCTCATCGAGCGACGCAAACCGCTGTTCGTTACGTATTTTTTTACGCAGTATTACATCTATATGGCGACCGTAGAGGTCCATTACAACGTCCAGCAGATGCACTTCCAGCTGTTGACGGACGCCGGCGACCGTTGGGCGAGTGCCGATATTGGCGACACCCGGCAAAGGTTTGTCGCCAAGCCCCGTTACTTCTACCGCATAGACCCCTTTAACCGGGGAAACCTGACGACGTAGCGGTAAATTCGCCGTCGGGAAGCCAATGGTCCGCCCCAGCTCATCGCCGTGCACCACGCGCCCGGAGATGGTAAACGGATGGCCCAGCAGCGTTTCTGCAAGGACAAGATCGTCATCCGCCAGCGCCTGCCGCACCGCGGTACTGCTGATGCGGACACCGCCTTCACAGAAGGTCTGGGTGCTGGTGATGTCGAACCCAAACTCCACCCCGGCTTTCTGTAATAACAAGAAATCCCCCTGACGACCAGCGCCAAAGCGGAAATCATCGCCCACGGCGAGGAACTGCACGCCCAGCCGGCGGACCAGCAGCTCGCTGATAAAGTCCTGAGCGGTCAGGGCGGCAAAGCGTCGGTCGAACCGCACGCACAGCACATAGTCGACGCCGCTTTCAGCCAAATAGCGCAGCTTTTCACGCAGACGCGTCAGACGTGCAGGTGCCTTATCGGCGGCAAACAGCTCCAGCGGCTGCGGTTCGAAAATCATCACTACCACCGGTAAGCCACGCTGGCGGCCCTCTGCGCGCAAGCGCTGCAGCAGCGCCTGATGCCCGCGGTGCACACCGTCAAAATTACCAATGGTCAGCACGCACCCGTGCGGGGCCTGGCTGAGATTATGTATGCCGCGTATCAGCTTCATGTCTGGCTCAAAACAGTGAAAATCGTCCGAGTATACCTTGTACAACTGGCGACGTTAACCAGCGATTGCACCTCTTCGTTGAAAGATCCCGAGAATTCATCAACTCAGCGCCGGAACGCAGGGAAAACTACGCGAGCCCGTCGATTTTTATGGTGGAAAGGCTGTATTCGCCCGCAACAAGCTGGTAGAATCTTGCGCCATCACTACGTAATAAAGCGTCGTTGTTTTAAGCGCCGCTTATTTGCACAAATCCATTGACAAAAGAAGGCTAAACGGGCATTCTCCTCGGCCTTTGAATTGTCCATATAGAACACATTTGGGAGTTGGACCTTGGCTAATATCAAATCAGCTAAGAAGCGCGCCGTTCAGTCTGAAAAGGCCCGCAAGCACAACGCTAGCCGTCGCTCTATGATGCGTACTTTCATCAAGAAAGTATACGCAGCCATCGAAGCTGGCGACAAAGCTACTGCACTGAAAGCATTTAACGAAATGCAACCGATCGTGGACCGTCAGGCTGCTAAAGGTCTGATCCACAAAAACAAAGCTGCGCGTCATAAAGCAAACCTGACCGCTCAGATCAACAAACTGGCTTAATCGCCTGGTTGTTATCGCTTTGTAGAAAAACCCGCGAAAGCGGGTTTTTTTATGCCTGAAATCTGCCGTCCGTCAGCGCGGCGGCGAGGTAAAGAGCGCCGAGTAGTCGCGGTTGCAGATACGCTGTACCGCCGGATGCTGGATCATGCGCTCGGCAAAGATGGCGTGATACTCCTCCATCACGTTCTCCATCCGACCAATCTCAATAATCGACTCGTCGTGGTAGAAATCATGCGCGTAGAGCGTCGGCGCGACAAAGATCGCATTGTGCGCCGCGCCGAACGCCTTCATCAGCGCCGCGTCATCAAACTCCCCGAGGATCTCAACCTTGAGCCCCTGCGAATTAAACCAGTTCAGCAGCTTGCGGCCAAGCATCGAACGCCGGCCGGGGATCAGCAGGCGACGCTCCTCAAGGCAGGCGGGAAACGGCTTCTCCGGCGGCGGATTCATACACCAGAAGCTCACACTGCATTCGCCGATGCGCACCGAAAACAGCCCCTCCTGCTGGGTTGAGTCGATGGGGCAGTCGGAAATAATCATATCGAGCTTATGCTGGCTCAGCTGCTCCAGCAGCATCTCGTGGGTCGATTCAAAGCAGCGGAGATGAATCTGCTCATCCTCAACCACCGCCGCATCCAGCACGCCGCTCACCAGCCGCTTCGAAAGCGCATCCGCCACGCCAACGTCGAACAGCAAATTCGACTCCTTGCGGTAGTTGACGATATCCAGCATCTCCTGGCTTAGCGTGAACATGCGGTCGGCGTAGCGGAACACCAGCTCGCCCAGCTCGCTCGGCTCCAGCCCCCTGCCCTTACGCTTAAAAAGCTTGCCCTGCAGGCGCTCTTCAAGCGCTTTAATTTGTCCGGTGATGGTCTGCGGCGTCAGAAACAGCGCTTCCGCCGCCCCAACCACGGAGCCTTCCTTGTAGACGTGCCAGAAGTAGTACAGATGGTTGTAGTTAATATGCGACATGCTTCTCTCCCTGATAATGTCCTGGAGAGCCTCTGCAGGCTCTCCGAAAGTATTATGCCGAGTGGGTGGGAACCGTTACGCGCTTGCGCAGCAGCATATATCCGCTGACGGCCGATAGCACCGAGCCGATCAGAATGCCAAGCTTGGCCCAGTTGATTAAGCCGGGGTCAGTGCTGGCAAACGCCAGGCTGGCGATAAAAATCGACATCGTAAAGCCGATCCCGCAGAGCACGCCGACCGCCATAATCTGCGTGAAATGAGTCCCTTCCGGCAGCGAAGCCCACTTCAGCTTCAGCGCCAGCCAGCAGAACAGGCCGATCCCCAGCGGCTTGCCAATAAACAACCCGGCAATAATCCCCAGCGGCAGCAGCGACGTCAGCCCCTCAAGCGTTACCCCTTGCAACGAGACACCCGCATTAGCAAAGGCAAAAAGCGGCAGGATAAGCCAGGCAACCCACGGGTGCAGAACGTGCTCAAGCTCCTTCGCCGGCGATTTGCCATCCTGCTCCTTCAGCGGGATCATAAAGCCGACAATGACCCCCGCTAAGGTGGCGTGAACCCCGGACTTCAGCACCGCGGTCCACAGCACGACACCGACCAGAATATAGATACCGGTGCGCCGCACCCCGCTCAGGTTCAGCACCGCCAGCACGCCAATGGCCCCCGCCGCCACCGCGAGCGACAGCACGGAAAGGTCGTTGGTGTAGAACAGTGCGATAATAACGATCGCGCCCAGGTCATCAATGATCGCCAGCGCCATCAGGAAAATCTTCAGCGCCACAGGCACGCGGCTGCCCAGCAGCGCCAGAACGCCCAGCGCGAACGCAATATCGGTTGCCGCTGGGATCGCCCAGCCTCCTCTGGCAATCGGGTCCTGCGCGTTAAACGCAAGGTAGATCAGTGCCGGGACGATCATCCCGCCCAGGGCGGCCAGCACCGGGAACACTGCCTGACGACGGCTGGCCAGCGCCCCTTGCATCATCTCACGCTTCACTTCGAGACCAATCAGCAGGAAGAAGACGGCCATCAGCGCGTCGTTAATCCACAGCAGCATGTTCTTGTTGATTTCCAGCGCGCCAACGCGCAGCTGAACGGGCGTTTCTAAAAAGGAGTGGTACAGACCGCTGGTGGCGCTGGTATTAGCCAACAGCATCGCCAGCACGGCGGCAAAAATGAGGATAATGCCACCGGAAGCATCGCTATTTAAAAAACGCTGCAGATGTTTCACTTTTTCTTCTCTCTTTCTGGATGATTCATCGTTTAAACTATTGTAATCGACATAACAGCTCGAAAAAATAAGTTTATTATTGCTCTTTCGATCGGTTTTTACGAAATAAAAAGAGAAGGGTTTGAAAGGAGTCCGATCGAGAGATTTCGCCATCATCAACGGATAGACGGCGATAAACAAAAAAGCCACTTCGCGATTAAAGTGGCTTTTTAAAATTTACGCTGATTAGCGCGTTAAATCGTCGAAAAATTTCTTCACGCCGTCAAAGAAGCTTTTGGATCGCGGGCTGTTGTTCTCTCCCGTCGGGCCACCGAAGCTTTCCTGTAGTTCTTTCAACAACTGCCGCTGCTTGTCGTTGAGGCCAACCGGCGTCTCAACCACCACGCGGCACAGCAGATCGCCCTGCGCGCCGCCGCGTACGGACTTGACGCCTTTACCACGCATGCGGAACAGCTTGCCGGTCTGCGTTTCGCCAGGCACCTTCAGATTCACGCGGCCGTCCAGGGTCGGGACTTCAATCTCGCCGCCCAGCGCCGCCATGGTGAAGTTAATCGGCACTTCGCAGTACAGGTTATTGCCTTCACGCTCAAAGATGGCGTGCTGCTTCACCTGGACCTGAACGTACAGATCGCCGGCCGGCGCGCCGTGCTCGCCAGCTTCACCTTCGCCAGACAGACGAATGCGATCGCCGGTGTCTACGCCTGCCGGGATTTTAACCGACAGCGTTTTGGTTTTCTCTACGCGGCCGTGACCGTGGCATTTATTGCACGGGTCTTTGATCAGCGTACCGCGTCCCTGACAGTGCGGACAGGTCTGCTGAACGGCGAAGAAGCCCTGGCGCATCTGCACCTGGCCTGCGCCGTGACAGGTCGGACAGGTCTGCGGCTTGCTGCCAGATTTCGCGCCGCTGCCGTGGCAGACGTCGCACTCTTCCAGCGTCGGGATGCGGATCTCTTTCGTTACGCCGCGAACCGCTTCTTCCAGCGTCAGATCCATGTTGTAGCGCAGGTCAGCCCCGCGCGACGCGCGCTGACGACCGCGGCCACCGCCGAAGATATCGCCAAAAACATCGCCAAAGATATCGCTGAAATCCGCGCCGCCGCCGAAACCACCGCCGCCGCCGCCCATGCCGCCCTGCTCAAACGCAGCGTGGCCGTACTGATCGTAGGCCGCACGCTTCTGGGCATCCGTCAGGATCTCGTAAGCTTCTTTGATTTCTTTAAATTTAGCTTCGGCCTCTTTATCGCCCTGGTTGCGGTCCGGGTGATATTTCATGGCCAGGCGCTTGTACGCCTTTTTGATTTCACGCTCTTCCGCTGTTTTGGAAACGCCTAAAATCTCGTAATAATCTTGCTTTGCCATTGGTGTTTTTCAGCCCCTTAACATGCGTGCACGGGCGGAGAGGAAACCTCTTCGCCCGTGCCAGTGTTTTACCCGTTCAAAGGGCGATTATTTTTTGTCTTTCACTTCTTCAAACTCAGCGTCAACGACATCGTCGTCTTTCGCGTTGCTTTCGGAAGCTTCAGCACCGCCAGCCTGCTGCTGAGCATGCTGCTGCTGGGCAATTTCCATCAGCTTCTGGGAAGCCTGGGCCAGCGCCTGCATTTTCGCTTCGATATCGGCTTTGTCTTCACCTTTCAGGGAAGTTTCCAGCGCGGTCAGCGCAGACTCGATAGCCGTTTTGTCGTCAGCCGGCAGCTTGTCGCCCGCTTCTTCAACCTGCTTACGCGTGCTGTGCAGCAGATGGTCGCCCTGGTTACGGGTCTGAACCAGCTCTTCGAACTTACGGTCAGATTCCGCGTTCGCTTCTGCTTCACGGACCATTTTAGCGATTTCTTCTTCGTTCAGACCGGAAGACGCTTTAATGGTAATTTTCTGCTCTTTACCGCTGTTTTTATCTTTCGCGGAGACGTGCAGGATACCATCGGCATCGATATCGAAGGTAACTTCGATCTGCGGCATGCCGCGCGGTGCCGGGTTGATGCCGTCGAGGTTAAACTGACCCAGTGATTTGTTATCGGAGGCGCGTTTACGCTCACCCTGAATCACGTGGATAGTTACCGCAGACTGGTTATCTTCCGCCGTCGAGAACACCTGGCTGTGCTTGGTCGGGATAGTGGTGTTCTTGTTGATCAGCGCAGTCATCACGCCGCCCATGGTTTCGATACCCAGCGACAGCGGGGTAACGTCCAGCAGCAGAACGTCTTTAACTTCACCAGTCAGTACGCCGCCCTGAACCGCTGCGCCGATAGCAACAGCTTCATCCGGGTTAACGTCTTTACGCGGCTCTTTACCAAAGAACTCGGCAACTTTCTTCTGCACCATCGGCATACGAGTCTGACCACCGACCAGGATAACGTCCTGAACGTCGGATACGGACAGGCCAGCATCCTGCAGCGCAACTTTCAGCGGCTCGATAGAGCGGTTAACCAGGTCTTCTACCAGGCTTTCCAGCTTCGCACGGGTCACTTTAATGTTCATGTGCTTCGGACCGGTGGCATCTGCGGTGATGTATGGCAGATTCACGTCGGTCTGCTGAGCGGAAGAAAGCTCGATTTTCGCTTTTTCTGCTGCTTCTTTCAGGCGCTGCATGGCCAGCGGGTCGTTACGCAGGTCAATGCCCTGATCTTTCTTAAACTCGTCAACGAGGTAGTTGATCATACGGCTATCAAAGTCTTCGCCACCCAGGTGGGTATCACCGTTGGTTGCCAGAACTTCGAAGGTTTTCTCGCCGTCAACTTCGTCGATTTCGATAATAGAGATATCGAAGGTACCACCGCCGAGGTCGTAAACCGCGATAGTACGGTTGCCGACTTCTTTATCCAGACCGTAAGCCAGCGCGGCTGCGGTTGGTTCGTTGATGATACGCTTAACTTCCAGACCCGCGATACGGCCGGCGTCTTTCGTCGCCTGACGCTGAGCATCGTTGAAGTATGCAGGTACGGTGATAACGGCTTCAGTTACCGGCTCACCCAGGTAATCTTCCGCGGTTTTTTTCATTTTCTTCAGCACTTCAGCAGAAATCTGCGGCGGTGCGGTGCGGGTACCTTTCACATCAAGCCATGCGTCACCATTGTCTGCGGCAACGATTTTGTACGGCATGATAGAAACGTCACGCTGAACTTCTTCATCCTGGAAGCGGCGACCAATCAGGCGTTTAATCGCAAACAGGGTGTTTTGCGGGTTTGTCACTGCCTGACGTTTAGCCGGCTGACCAACCAGAGTTTCACCATCCTGGGTATAAGCAATGATAGAAGGCGTGGTGCGATCGCCTTCGGCGTTTTCCAGCACGCGAGCAGTAGTGCCATCCATAATCGCTACACAAGAGTTGGTAGTACCCAGGTCGATACCAATAATTTTACCCATCTAAACGTCTCCACTAAAAATTCGATCAACATGTGGTTGTGAACCTGTAATAAGGGCGAAACGTGCGGTTTCAACTGCCCAACATCTTTTTTTTTCAGGTTCATTCACTGCGGTTGACTACAAGATGGGGTCGTCCACCGCTTCATCAAGGGGGGAGGCAAAAAAATTTTTATCTTCATCGTCCTACGAAGCCGGCCGTCGGCGAGGGAGTTTTCCCAATATGACGCCAAAAAGCGCGCTTCACGGCGTTCATCCGCTGGGGTCACCGTAAATGGACGATGAGTCTGTTTAGCGAGTCCCTCCTCGCGTTGAAAGACCAGAAGCTCGACGGTTCATAGCCTTACGAATGCCTTTGCCCGCCAGGCTTCAGGCAAATGCCCGACATCGTTTAGAGAGTGTGTAAAATTGGTGAAAAATACCTCGCCAGATCATAGACAGCCTGACGACTCCTCATTATTATGCCGCGCCCCACCGCTGAGCGACGGGGTAATGCTTCCCTTTCTAATCATTATTTTGAGGAATTATGGGTAACACTAAGTTGGCTAATCCGGCACCGCTGGGCCTTATGGGCTTCGGCATGACCACTATTCTGCTTAACCTGGCGAATAGCGGCCTTTTCGCGTTTGATGTAGCTATCCTGGCGATGGGCATTTTTTACGGCGGCATTGCGCAAATTTTCGCAGGCCTACTGGAATTTAAAAAGGGTAATACCTTTGGTTTAACCGCTTTTACGTCCTACGGCGCCTTCTGGCTGACGTTGGTCGCAATTCTTCTCATGCCGAAAATGGGCCTGGCAGAGGCGCCGAATGCGCACTTCCTGGGCATGTATCTCGGACTGTGGGGAGTGTTCACGCTGTTTATGTTCTTCGGTACCCTGAAAGCCGCACGAATGCTGCAGTTCGTCTTCCTCAGCCTGACCGTACTGTTTGCCCTGCTGGCAATTGGTCACCTGATCGATAACGAAGGCATCGTTAGAATCGCGGGCTGGATTGGTTTAGTCTGCGGCGGTAGCGCCATTTATCTGGCGATGGGTGAAGTACTCAACGAGCAGTTTGGTCGCACCGTTCTGCCAATCGGCGCGCCTCATTGATAGAAAATACCCTCGCCTTATGGCGAGGGTATTGAGCAGTCGCGCTAAGGCAGGCGCTGCAGTTCGCCAGCCACAGCGGCGCTATTTCCCCCCAGCCCCTGAC